>JBFYNP010000068.1:0-35235 GCA_041304325.1 Candidatus Bathyarchaeota archaeon | reverse complement strand
TCTCTTTATTGTTCTCTGGATCGGTTACACGATGGCTACGACTCCGCCGCCGATTCCTCTTGAGAATCCTCTCGACTTGGAGAATGAGGGTGAAGAGAAGAAAGATAAAGAAGAAACCTAGACTATACGCGCGTCTATCCTAATCTTCCATGTGGATGGGCTATACTGAGAAACTTTGACTCTGTCAAGGATTTCAGCGGTCCGTCCTTCTTTTAACACTGCTTCAAGTAGAGTTGCCTCCCCTTCGACAAAGAGGTTACCTCTAGGTGACCAATGGTAGAAGTGCAGTATTCCTCCGGATTTCAATGCTTTAATGGCCACGTCTAGGAACTGGTAAGCGCCTTTTGGTAACGGCATTAAAACCCTGTCAAATACTTGACCCATAGGGGGGCAAATGAATCGGACGTCCCCTTGAAAAGCTATCAAACGATCGGCAAGCTTGTTCATTTTTATGTTCTCTAGACAGTATCGATGGCCTTCCTCATTTAACTCAACAGCCACGACGGAGACTGAAGGGTTATGCTTTGCTATACATACGGCGAAAGGGCCGACTCCACTGAACATTACAAGGATTTTCTCGCCGGGGGTAATGATCCGCATGATCTTCTCACGTTCAGTGCACTCGCGGGGGGAGAAGTATACCTTGGATGGATCAACTCTCATCCAGCACCCGTTTTCTCGATGAGTAACTTCCGTGTCCGGGTCACCATTGAGGAGTTTCATCTCACGTACACGGAATTCCCCCTGTCTTTCTGAGCCCTTTGAGAGAACACTTTTCACATTACTGTGAACACGCATAAGCGCCTCGGCAATTTCATATTGGTAAAACTCAATTTCTGGAGATATCTCGATGACTGCTACGGCATCACCTTTACCGCCTATTACATCGAAAGATCGAGGTATCCAACGCTTCAATTCAGCGGGGATAACTCCTGAGAGTTCGGTCTCTAGATTTCTTTTCATTGGCTCACATGCTGTTAATAGATAGATCTATCACCAATTTTTTTCGCGAGCTTTCCTTTTGCAGGCATCTCGTTAAGAACAAAATCATCAGGTTCATCGTCACGTGTCCGACGTTTAATTGTAAACCCGCAGTTCCCGTTATCGAGGAGTTGTCTCTTAAAACAAGATGCATAAGTGCACTTATTAGGTGTGCACTCCTCATCTAGCCATTGACACCAAGAAGTTTTTCCTCGGAAGGTAAGCGCTTTTTTATTGCAGGTAAAGTCTCGACATCTTGAAGAACAGGGTTGAACATTAGACAAATCGCTAAGCTCCAATTGTTTTTTTTCTAGCCTAGTCTGTGAAAATCTACTTGTTTGGTTAATTTAAAGTTTTTTACTATTAAGAATTTTGATTATACAAAATATTTTTCAACTTACCGAAAATTTTCACAATGAATATTTGTTATGATTCAAATCTAAAAAGTGGTAACACGAGTTTTTAACAAGTCAATTAATAATAAATTTTCTTGCATCTATTATTTTTTTAGTAAATAACGAAATAATGACTTCGTATACCCGTGATAGACATTAGCTCATAATACGAGTGAACAACAATATTATTGGTGAACAGGGGTGAATTCCTTATAAAATCCAGTTTAGAGGCGATGCATTTTATAATGGGAGATGTAGCTTTTGTAGGCTGATGGGTCTTAGGGTCCCAAGAAAGGTGGCATTTGCTGATGTCTACTGAGGATCTCAGGCTGGATCAGCTTGAGGCTATGTCTTCCGATCTCCGCAGAAAGCGGAGTGACTTATTCGAACACGTCAATAGATGGCGTGACGAAAGAGATAGGATCAATGAATCTTCTAGGAAAATGCGTGAAGAGGCGCAGAAACATAAAGAGGATCGGGATAAAATCAACGCCCGCGTTGCTGAAATTAAGGATAAACTGCAGCCTCTCTACGATAAACTAGACGAAAGAAAAAAGAAACTCGATGGTCTCGAAAAGGAGATTCAGGCCGAGTACAAGGAGCTTCCCAGGAAGAGGAGGGTTGAGAAGGACTTAAACCGCATCGAGTGGGAGATAATGACAACTCCTACTCGTGACTTCACTGAAAGAGAAACCGAGTACGTAAGTAGAGCCAACGAGTTAAAGCGAAGGCTAGGTACATTCAAGAAGCCGCCGAAGAAGACTGAGGCAACTATGGAGATCACTGCTGAAGCTAAGGCGACTGAGATGGAAATTCGACATATTCGTGATGAGATCAACGTTCTTCGGGAGGATAGTCAGAAGCATCACGAGTCTATGCTTACGTTGTTCAGGGGCGCTGACGCAGAGAGAGATAAGGCGAATGCTGCCCACGCAAAGTTCGTTGAGTATCTTACTGAAATCAAGAAGGTTGATGAGGACCTGGATAAGGTGATGGGTCAGCTCCGGGGTATGAAGGATGGGTTCAGGAAGGAGGAGATGAGGGATGATGAGAGGCGGATGGTACGCTTCAGCGCCCAACGTGAGGATCTCCGACAGAAAGCTCTCGCTAAGCTCGCTGCTGGTGAAAAACTCACCTTCGATGACCTTCAGTACATATACGGTCCTGATAAGCATCGTGACGAAGAGGATGATGACGAATCATCCATTTTCGATAAGCTCAAGAAGAAGTGAGATATTTAGCCCTGTTTTTTTGGGCTTTTCTCTTTTTTTTAATTTCTTAGAATCGGGCATGTCATGCAATGAACGCCTCCATTCCCGTTTCTGAGTTCATCAGCGGGGATCTGAATGACATCTATCCCGCGTTCTCTGATCTCATCTACGACATGATCGTTGCTCGTTGAGTGGATAATGAGATCGCTGCTTAATGTTAGGAGATCACATGAAAGCTCTTCTTGTTCTTGGGAGGTAATCTCTATAATATCGTAATTCTCGTCACGGAACCACTCCTTAAGACTTCCAGTCCAGACATCTTGTCTCGTCCAGAAGGTTGCGGGGTAACGCTCTAATGCTTCTGTATAGTAAATGACTCGTTTACCCGGAAGCTCAGCGAGCATTGCATCTACATGCGTTATTCTCTGAGGAGGATTAATCTGTATGAATTGGTCGACTAGTTGCTCTGTAAGGAGAAAGTTCTGAAGATCCTCGATTGCCTTCTGGGTGGCACGTGTGGTAAGTGCAGAAAAAGCCACTCTTCCTTCGAGGAGGATAAAACTCCCACCTTCTAAAGTCTCCTTTTCGGGTGTTTGATGAGCGATTGGTACGCCGGCAGTGTCAAGGGCAGCTCGAATAATCGGGGTTTCATCTCGGCGGCTGGCAAGACCCATTCGGAAAAGGATCGCTCCAGCATCTGTAATCGTTGCCGTGTCTCGAGTATATACAAGGTTTGGGCACTGATAGATTAATTTCGAGGCGAATGGATCTTTTTGAACTAGAACTCCAACATCGAGAACTTCCACGCCATTCTCTCTAAGAGCTTCAGTGAACATCTGATGTTGGCTTTGAAAGCGCTTAATATCTACTCTCCTTTGAAAGCTGTGTTCCTGAGGAACAAGATTCGCGAGCTCTAGCTCACGCCCCGGATGGTGGACCATAACACGGCGAAGTTCACCTATTTCACTTGGGACACCGAACTCGGGCATAGGGGCAAATGCTTTAAAGTGATGTATATGGGTTGCTCCAATCCATAATTTAAAAGATCATTTTCTGACCTAAACTTGGTAACTTGAAGGAGGTACAAGTGAAAATCGATAAATAATGTTTTTATTTTAGCGTCTAGTAATCGCGGAGGGTGCCTCCGGGCGGTCGTATACTGCCATATTCAATCGCTGGGAGATACACCCTATCTTAACTGTTCTAGATAGTTCTTTATCAGCTAAAGAGCTATATTTAGACGCGAACTTTAATGCAGAAGATCTATCTTAGTTGGGGAGAGTATGAGCGAAGATTCGACAGGCTTCGTCGATATCTCGAGGAGAAAAAGCTCGATGCTGCGTTGGTTACGAGTGGAACAAGTATATTTTACTTGACGGGTTTCAATCACCTTGTTACGGAAAGACCGGCAGCTCTCCTTGTACCAATTGGAGGAGAACCTCAGTTTTTAGGACCTCTACTTGAAGTGGATCATCTAAAGCTTAAGACACCGCTCATTAAGGAGGTGCGGACGTACCTTGATTATCCAGGAGTAAAGCATCCAATGGAGCTTTTCTCGGATTGGATTAAGGAGAGCGGTCTTGGGAAAGCGAAGATAGGGACAGATAATTTAGCAGGTGCAGCCGGAACATCGGGATACACTGGTCAGTCTCTCTCAGAGAAACTTAAGGACGCAAAGTTATCTAATATTGGCGCTGTTTTTTGGGAGTGGCGTCTAATAAAAAGCTCTGAGGAGTTAGAATTAATCAGAGAGTCTGCAAAGTGGGGTAACCTCGCCCACCAATATCTCCAGGATTTTACAGAACCTGGGCTCTGGGATGTCGAGGTAAGTCAGATGGCTACATTAGAAGCGACTCGAGCAATGAAAAAGACGCTAGGGATGAGTTGGGAGTCAACTAAAGGAGGATCCCCCTGCTCAGCAGGTTTTCGGGGTCAAATAGGTTGGAAGAGCGCAATTCCACACTCTATCGGTATTAACTGCGTAATTAAAGAGGGAGATGTACTCGTCACAGGTGCTGGCGCTGATATTGGGGGATATGGCTCCGAGCTTGAGCGAACGATGATTGTAGGTAAACCTACGCAGAAGCAGAGAAAACTTTTTGATATTATGGTGAAGGCTCAGGATGCGGCTATTGGTATACTGAAGCCGGGTGTCACGTGTGCCGATGTAGATAAAGCAGCGAACAGGGTCTTCCATGAAGCTGGGGTTGATGTTCTTGTTAGGCATCACGCCGGCCATGGAATTGGATTACAAGGTCATGAGCCACCCTACCTTGACCAGGGGAACCCACAAAAACTCCAGCCGGGGATGGTTATCAGCATAGAACCCGGGATCTATGAGCTAGGTTATGCGGGCTTCCGGCACAGCGACACCCTCGCCATTACAGAGGATGGCTATGAGAGTATCACGTATTATCCTCGAGATTTAGAGTATCTCACAATAACTTAGTTAATTCCTATTTTATACTAATTAAATCCTCAAGACTGGGCAGGTCATACAGTGTATACCTCCGCAACCACGCTTCATCTCGTCTCCAGGGATCTGAATAACATCGATCCCACGTTTATGGACCTCCGCCATAACTCGGGGGTTTCCAGTATAATGGATGCAGAGATCACTATGAACTGTGAGGAAGTTAGCGGCCATATCGAGGCATTCTTGGTCTGTGATCTCTATGATATCGTAACCATCTTTTTTAAGCCAACCTAGGAAGCTTTCTGTCCAAGTTTCTGTGCGGGTTTTGAAAAAAGCTGGGTTCGTTAGAGCAACACTGTGGACTATAGCGCGTTTACCTGGAAGTTCAGCGAATTCTCCATCTATATGGATAGCTCCAGACGGCATGTTTAACTGTATGAATGTATCAACAATCCGGTTTTGGAGAAGATATTTACTGAGATCATTGAGTGCACCTTGAGTAGTTCTATCGCAAAGGCCTGCGACGGCGATACGTCCCTCGAGGATTGCGAATCCTCCACCCTCAAATGTCTCTGGCTCTTTCAGTTCATGAGCTATAGGTATACCAGCGGCCTCGTGAGCTGCTTTGATTATGGGAGTTTCCTTTCGTCTACTTGCCAGACCCATTCGAAAAAGAATAGCACCGGAGGAGGTTACTGTGCTTGAGTCACGTGTGAAAACCAGGTTTGGTGCCTCTTGAATTCTTTTTCTCATCTCAGGGTTATCCTGTAATAAGGTATTGACTTCGAGAACTTCGACATTAGCTTCTTTGAGAGCATCAATGAGTTTCTGATGGTCTTTTCGGAATTGTTCGACGTTTACAGCGCAGTCGAAGTGGTGAGTCGCAGGGTCACGGTTAGCGAGTTCAAGTTCTTTTCCAGGATGATGAACAAGGACACGCTTCAGGTCTCCCGACTCGTGGTTAACACCGAATCTAGGCATATTTGATGAGGGTCAATATACGTTTAAAACAATGATCGCAATGTACGATAATTTAGGCCTTATTTTAGGGGAGAGTAATCCGTGGGCTTGAGGATCATATTCACTATCCTCTCAGTTAGTGGGCCTCCACTCTTTTCTTCTGTTTCCCGTCTCGCCTTAATCCATTCAGGGTCAGTGCTGAAAGCGTTCCACGCCTTCTCTCTATGGGCAAGATCATCGAATGCGATCATATAATATAGAATGTTGCTGGTACCGACTATAGCGGTCCAGAAGCCGATTACCTTTATGCTGTGCTTCTCAAAGTACTTGAGAGTGATTTTTGAGAAACGCTCGTTTAATGCTTCAAGTCGGCCTGGGTATGCTTCATAGATTCTCCATTCGTAGATCAAATCTCTTACCTTGGAGATAGTAGGCTCATCGGAATTTAATCCTTCATAAAATATTGCCCAACTGGTCTTATTAGCCATCTTTTTAATCGATAACTGCTGATTCATCACCATGTCCGGTATGATCCTAAAATGGCTTGGAGGAAAACGAAGGATTGTAGCCGCGATCATCGGACTCTTACCCGAGAACATTGAGAATAGAGGTTATCATGAACCATTTTTGGGAGGGGGAGCTGTTCTCTTTACTTTAAAACCTGCGAGAGGAACTGCAAACGACGTTAACCGTCGATTAATCAACTTCTATCGTGTCGTCCGTGATAATCCATACCAGTTAATTGAGGAAGCGAAACAGTTTCTCTACGATAGAGAGATATATTATCGGTTAAGAGAAAGGTTTAACACTGCCACCTTATCACCGGTGGAGGATGCAGCGCTCTTTCTCTACCTCAATAAAACGGGTTATAATGGTTTATACAGAGTGAATAGTAAGGGAATATTTAACGTTCCCTTCGGGAGATACAAGAATCCCAACATTGTACCAGAAGTGAAGATAGTAGAAGCGAGCCAAGTTCTAAGAAACATTGATCTTCGTTGTGAAGATTTCAGTTATGTAGTTAATGTGGCAAAGGAAGGAGATATCGTGTATTTGGATCCGCCATACAAGCCTTTGAACAAAACATCATATTTTACTAGTTACAATCCAGATGGTTTCAACGAAAACGAGCAGATTAGGCTTCGCAATATTTGTATAGAACTTGATAGAAAAAATATTTTTTTTATCGTAAGCAACTCAGGACCTGCTGTCGAGCTCTATAATGGGTTTAAGATTAAGAAGATTCTAGCTAATAGATCAATTAACAGCAAAGCCTCTGGTAGAGGCCCAATCAATGAGATTCTAGTCACTAACATAGGAATATGATCTTCGATTCATTTTTTCTTTGGAAGACTGTTTGTGAAGTCATACGATGCTTTCAACCAGCGTTTGAATTCTAATTTATTTGTTATGAGTTGTTGGGGGATAGCAACATACTCTTTCATAATTCGGCCTTTCACAGGCTCGAATCTAGCTGAATTCGGATATTCAGTCAGTAACTCTTTAGCTCCAACTTCGCCTAATCTTAGAAAAACGGTTTCTCCAAAAACACCGGTGAACATCTTTCCATCGATAAAGAAAGCGGGGTTTCCGAACATAATTCGCTTAACTGAATTAAGGTCTTTAGTAAGGATTTCAAGCAGAGATGTTTTCTCGGGAGATGGCTTAGGCCATTGCAATGCTATCAGGGTTTCAAAAGTTTACGAGTCTATTAAAAGCGTTCTAAAATCCGTTTTTAAGTCAGAGTATTAGAAACGAACCTACCGAGGGGCTAATAACTCATTTTTTATTTATCGTCAAACATGAATGAACCGTGGATACATTTCTTCTCGATGCAGGTAACGTATTTATCTTCATTTCGGGATTTCTTATGCTTAAAACTGCGTACAAGGATAGAAATGTGCTTAAGGGTTACAATCTCACCGGAACTCTCTTAATTACAATTGGGCTTAGCCTTATGTTGAGTTACTTCGTTCAGCAAGGGTTTTGGGTAAGCTTCTTTCTTACCTTGCCAAATTACAGTTATTGGGTCATTGTATCTGTATCAATACTAAGCAAAAGAGGGAAAAGGTAGCGGCTTATTCTGGATAATTGAAAGTATTTAGTAGCATTCTCATCGAGTACAACTTTTCAGGAAAAACCTCTAAAAAAATAAACGACAACCCCACCAAATTCATCAAAAATATGTAGATAAGTAAGTAGCGGATAAAAAAGAGATTTGCACGGTTGATGCATTAATGGCGTATAGAAAAGTAACCTATTGTTTGACATCGATACCGTGTCGCTTAATCTCGATTTTAACCGAATCAAGTGTTAAGCTGATGTCCATTAGAAAGAAAGCTAATCCTACAACAACGCACACCACGCCCCCTGCAAAAAGTAGCTCAATAGCCATCTCGAGACCTAGTCCAAGTAAACTGTCTAGGAATAGACTTAGTATAACGGTGGCTACAAGAAAAATGCTTAAAACCGAGAAAATTATGGCGCGTTGAAGTAATAGTGCTCGTCTATAGAGCAGTTTAATCTGTTCCTTTATTGACTCACGCTCATTTTCAGGTGTTTTTTCTAGCTCTACGGCGAGAAGACGTATCCTATCGATAGGTCTCCCAAATCTATTCGTCATTGAGAGGACCAAAAGTCCTACACCACTAATGATTACACAAGGTGCAACAGAGGTTTGTAACACAAGTATGAGTTGTTGGGGGGCCATTAACCCACCCGAGACCTTAAGTAGCTTAAAAAGTTGTCAGTTTAATGATTTATTGGCTTCGAAAAGCTGTTCGGATTATAAATTGGGATTATTTGGGTTAGTTACAGTCTCAGCATTTAAAAACTGCGAAACATAATCTGCTTTAACAAAGGAAGTAACGTCAATGCCAGTAACCAGGATTGAAGGCGTTAAGAAAGAACATAAGGTATTCATCTATACACTAACCACCTGCGGTTGGTGTAAACGAACGAAGGAAATGCTGAAGGAGGCTGGAGTCGAATATGAGTATCTTGATGTAGATGTGCTCAAAGCGGATGAACGCCAGAAGGCAATAGAGGATCTCAAGCACCGAAACGCACCAATCGGATTCCCAGTCATAATCGTAGACGACTCAAAGGTTATCACCGGCTACGACCCTGCGAAGATCAAGGAGGCTCTCGGACTATCGTAACTATCGATCAGGTCAAGCAGAGAGCGGAGCAAGACGCCAGTAGCCGTGGATACTACCTTAATCCTGATCCCCAATTTCTCAAGGATCTATTTGAAGGCTTGAAAGTCAACGAGAACAGGTATGGTTACCCTTCCTGCCCTTGCCGCCCTGGCAGTGGGGTCTATAATAATGATAGAGACATCATATGTCCTTGCGATTATAGAGATCCAGATATTTCTGAGTATGGCGCATGCTATTGCAGCTTATACGTCAACAAACAGGTCTACGATTCAGGTAAACCGATTCCGATCCCGGAGAGACGGCCTTTAGATAAAATGTTTCCCGATACAGAACCCAACCAGCAACCTGAGGTCATAGCGGTTAAGGATACAACCCGGAAAATGTGGTTCTGTGAACAGTGTGGATACGTGAATTTTCGAGAAGACCCGCCTTATATTTGCCCTATCTGCAAAGCTAAGAGAGAGTTCTTCAAGGAGATCAAGCAAGGGATCGTTATTAAAACAAGTTAATTATTGTCATTTTTCAATTTCTTAACGAGTAAAAGTGAATAAATTAGGTTTAGATTAGATTTGCAGGCATCTATCTATCGTAACGCGCGGGCGATATGATCATATGGCCGTAGAATCTAGGTTTTATTATTATATCCTAAACTTTTCAAGTGTTTTAAGCTTGGGATATCTTCCCCTAATAGGCAGCTCCGCAATCACTAGTTCTATGGTGTCCACATCTAGTGAACCGATTTCAGTTACCCGGTTTTGTTCTAAGTGTTTCACCATCTTTTCATAATCTTCTGAACTCTTATACTGAGATATACTTACATGAGGTAGAAATAGAGGGTAATCATTCCGAAGCTTCTGTACACCAGGTATCTGTAGCAAAGCTTCATTGATGCTTCTAATTATTCCGCCATCATGAGCTTCAACACACACTGTTGACTTAAAGTTGTTCAAATTCTCTAATTTGAGCTCAAAAGGTTTGAATGTCTTAAGTTTCTCTTTTGCACTTTTAACGAGTTCAGGTAGGTCTTCTATTGTGTATTCATCTGTGAAATGTTTCTCAGTTACAAGAAAGCAGTTTAACTCCTTGACGGTGATATGTAGATATTTATCTGGAAAAAGGTCAATGCAGTTATAATCCGATATCATATCTTGAATATTTTTTATACGCTCAATAATTCGATTTTCTTTAACCCTTATGAGAAACGTCAAATAGCTAGTTCTGCCTTTTGCCCACTCGTTATCTACCCAACTATCAGTTATATATGGTGGCTGATAACGATTCGACCATATATGATTGAACTCCTCTTCTTGTCTCCGCCAATCTAAAATCAATTATAACCAATACTTCTAGCTCGATTTTCGTAATTAACCATATCCCTAATGCTACTTATCTTGAAATATGTGTCATCGCTTAAATCATCAAGGGAAATTGGCATATATAGACGAATATAGTATACTTCGAGTTACCTTAAAACAATCTAAAATACACATTATAATTGAGAGATATGGCTGAAACAGCAGTGATTGGTGCAGCATCGGCACAACGAGGGATTAGCAGCTACAGGATCAAACTCCGTAAAGAAGAGTTTCTTCAATTAATCGAAATTAGCAAACCGAAAATAATGTATAAAAGGAAAAAGAATCACATCTTCGCTTACGATGGCTTCATTCTATATTGTCAAGAGTGTAAAGAGGAAGATATAAAAATCAGAGTGATTGATACGATAGAATTCAGTAATGAAGCCTGGTCAACATAAAAAATTGTTAAAATTCATTAATGTTGATAAAATCATTAGATTATGTTCTTTGGCTAATAATTTAACTCGCGTTCGATTTCATTCTCATAGTTTGCTCGTTGAGGATCTTATGACTAGATTTCTGGCTCAAGGATGACTGCTGTACCTGTAGCTGAGAATACTAATACACCCAACTGATAGCCCAGGTCGCTGGTTTCCACGTCGATTGCGATCACCGCATTAGCCCCTAAGGCTGCGGCGTTTGATCTGCATCTATCGATTGCCTCGGCGCGGGCTTTTTCTATTTCATAGGTGAATGCGGTGACTTCTCCACCGATCATTGACTGGATTCCACCGATGAATTTTCCGAGGATACCTCGAGTTCGAGGTGTGATTCCTGAGACTACACCAATCACTTTGGTTACTTTGTAACCGGGAACTGTTGGTGTTGTAGTTAAGAGAAACCTCTGAGCATTCGGATTAACTGGAGTTCCGCATTTGTTGCAGAATGCTGCTCCATTACCTAGGGTTTCGCCACATATATGACAGTTCAACATTTTCACCTATTTAGATACTATTAATGATTGGGAGATTTAGGTGTATTCTATATAGAATTAATAGAGGTATTAAGAGACTAGAGCGTTGAAGAAGAGCTTGAATGTCGCATCGGTTAATGCCCTGCACTGAGGTTGGAAAGCGTAGAGAATAACTCGACCTTTCTTCATCTTCGCCTCCACCATTGCTGCACGGCGAGCGAGGTGCTCCTCCCCTATAAGCCACCCACTCTGCATTATGTGGTCTTCCGGATAGGTGGCGATAAGGTTGAATTTGTCGTTTTCAGGGCCTTGTTTTACAGTGAGCGCCATGCTGCCTTTAAGCACTATTAACCCTTTCTCAGGCATTCCATAGCCGAGTGGATGTCGATTGTCAAAGTTTACTCGGAGTGTACTGCCTGGGCAGTGGAACTGATTCGGTTTCAGATCTTTAAGTAAATTCGCGACAGGTACCTTGAGTTGTTCTATGGCGAAGTCGATGGATTCGTTGAGGCATAACAGTGTTCCACCTGCTTCGACAAACTCTTTTACCTTGGCTATTCCTTCTGTTTTGATTCCAGACATGTATTCAGGGGGGTAGATTGGCATCGTCATTGTGTTTTTAAACCGTTTCTCATAATACTCTTCTAGCTTCTCTCCGGTGATCATTGGGGTTGCGTCGCTTGGGAGAATGAGAATATCGAATTTATCTTTTAAGCCGTTCTTGATATCGGTATCTCGGACAGTTGTGTATTCGAAGCAGTATTGTTCAAGTAGCCACCTCGTCCACCCTTCGTCCATGTTTCCTCCCATGTATCTCTGATAAACCGCGACTCTGAGCTTGGGTGATTCATGGTTTTTAAAAGTCGGCTTCTCCTCGATTGAGTGGAAGATAAGGCCTGTTTCTTTTGCGATATCAATTATCACTTTCTCGGCAGATTTCCCCGGGGGGATGAACCATGCTCCGGCTGGGTTTTCTTTACCTCCGATTATGATTGGTTCATCAACTCGGTTGACTTTAACTTTCTTTTTATATAGTAGATTTAAAGCTTTGAAGCTCTCGTTGAGGCGGCTGTCCAACAGCCATCCGTATTTACTAGTTTCAACAGATCCTTCAAGAGGCGGGATTTCATTGAGTTTAATGAATTCCCCCTTTAGCGGTTGATCGCACCTGACTAGGTTTACACCTTTGAACTCCGCCATTGTCTGGGTAGCGAAATCGTAGTTAACCAGTGGAATGCCATCCGGGGTGCGTACCCAGAGACTGTCTCTGTAGTAGCTTCTGTCAAGTAAACTGATGATGAAAGCACGAGCTGTCTGGCTCGTGAATATTACAAAGCTTCCTTCAGGGTAGGTGGCGTCGCTGATTGTGAAGGGCTCTTCTGCTAAGTGGACTTCGACGCTTAATTCTCGGAGTGTTCTAAGGAACTTGAGGGTGGTGACTCCATCCCATTGGTCGGGGGTTATTATGAATGCGTATGGTGGCTCTGAGGTTCCCTGTTCTGTTGCTCTTCTTGCTTTTTGGAGCATATTACTAAGGATCATCTCTCGGTTATTCGCTGCGACTTCTAGGGTGGCTAGTATAGCGGTTTTCTGCCCCTTCATTATGTCGCGAAGGTGCCACCATCCGCCCTTCCAGGGGTGTAGGAAGTTGACCTGGGTTTTGTATTCTGGCCTTCCTCGGGGAGTGCCTGTCAACTGGTGGTGGTGAACATATACGGGCGTAGCTACTTTGACGCTTGCTGACTCGGTAAACATTCCCGTTATCCCGAACCAGGGAAATACGAGGCTAAATCCGGGCATGAACTCGGCGGGGAAGGTGGCGGCGGACTCGACTCCTATGCTTAAATTTGATTCCATCCGGATAGCCATTTGGGCGCCGTAGTGTTTCTGCTCAACCCAGACTAGGGGGTCAACAATTTCGTCTACGGGGTTCGCGTTTGGTGGGATGAAGAACCGGCTGCCGAAGAAACCCATCTGGTGGGTGTCGAGGTATGCCTGGGGGAACCACTCTCCGAGGAAGGTTTTGTTTATTATCCGGGTCTCGATTTGGGTGAGGGTGAGGGCATCACGGTTGTTGTCGTGGCCTGCATATTTGTGGTAAAGCCACGGCATGTTTCCGCCTTCATATTCTGTGCCCAGGTACTTTTGGTACCAATCGGTCGTCATGATCTGTCCATCCGGGTTGGCGCAGGGGTAGAGGAGGATCATGACGTTCTCTCTAATCCGGCGGGTGAGTTCGTCTTCGCTTGTGATGATCTCGTAAGCAAGCTCTGGGCTTACCTGAGTTCCACCTACCTCGGAGGCGTGGATACTCATTGTTAATCCAACGACAGTTTTCCCTTTAGAGATGATACTGTTCAGCTCTTTCTCTGATACCTCAAAAGGATGACTTAATGTCCAGCTCTCCTTCTGTATCTTTTCTCGGTTCTTTAGATTCTCAGGGGAGCTGATATAGGCGAGTATCATGGGGTTACCCTCTGTGGACTTACCCCTGTCCTCAACGATTATCCTATCAGAGGACTTTGATAGATACCAGAAGTACTCGACAATCCGGTCCCACCGTATCATCGTACGGTCGGATCCAGGCTCGACACCGAAAAACTCGCTTGGTGTACTCAATTTTCTAACCAAAGTTTCCACTTGACGTTAAGGTGTGCATAAAAAGGATATAAAACCGTAGGCATAAATCAGCTGAACGTTAGATAATTTTACTGTATAATAAAGAATAAAATAGGCTGGAAACTAAAAACTGTGCAACAAACATCCTGATCCTAATATCCCATATACATCGACTGCATATGTTAGTATAGGTGAAATAGATGAGTTTCTGGCCAGAAGGATATAGGTGCTGCGTCAACATAAGTTTTGACTACGACTCTTCGAGCGCTAAGATGTGGACAACACCCTTAGATATCGTTAATCAGAGCAGGGGACGCTACGCTCCGAATGTAGCGATCCCCCGAATTCTCGATATGCTTGACAGACATAAGATAAAGACAACTTTCTTCGTTCCAGGATGGACTGCAGACAACCATCCAGAGTCAGTAGACGAGATAATAAGACGCGGACACGAGATCGGTGCCCACGGCTATATGCACGAAAAGCTTGGTGATCTGAGCTGGGAGGCGGAAGATGATGTGTTTAAAAGAAGCCTCGATGCTCTCGCCCGCCGCGGGGTGAAACCGGAGGGGTTCAGAGCTCCAAGCTGGTTGATAAGCGACCGAACAATCGAACGGATCATCAAATATGGATTCAAGTACGACTCCAACTTCATGGACAACGATATGCCTTACATGCTCAAGTGGCGTGGAAAAGACACAGGTCTTGTTGAGCTCCCTGTAGACTGGATCCTTGACGACTGGCCCCAGTACGATACCGAGCGTCGATCCCCGGAGGATGCATACAAAGCCTGGAAACCAGAATTCGAAGGACTCTATAGACTTGGCCGCTACTTCGGATTAACATGTCACCCCCAAGCATCCGGCAGAATAAGCCGCCTCGATATGCTTGAGAAGCTAATAACTGAGATGGAAGCAAAAGGAGATGTTTGGTTCGCAACCTGTAAAGAGGTTGCGGACTGGACACGAAAGAAATACAGCTAGCATACAAAAGAAAAAAGCATAAGAAGGAACTTGAGTTAGCGAGCTGTACCCTAATTTTAGACACGTGTTACTTTCTCATGTCGTCTAGTCGCCTGCACCAAGTATCCCGGGTCATCTCATATCTCACCTCACCCAACCAGACACCGTTAATCTCAATCACTTTTTTCTTATACCCGACCTCTTTGAACCCAGATTTCTCTAAAACTCTTCTCGAAGCAGAGTTATTAAGGTTGGAGCCAGCGATCACCATCAGAAACTGACCATTGAATAGATGATCAAGAAACGACTTTACGGCATCTGTACAGTAACCAAGATTCCTAACCGAGGGTATCACTCTGTAACCAATTTCAATCGTTTTTTCGCTTTTTATTCGACCCACGATCTGGCCAATTTTCACTTGATCTTTTGTCTCAATTATATACCAGATTTCATCTTTCTCAGTACCGAGCCATTTCAATAACTCTTCTCGTGAGATCGACTCGAAAGGCTCGAACGGTCCAGAGTACTCTTGGTCGTTATTCCATTGATAAAGGAAATCAAGATCCTCGACGTTAAAAGTTCTAAGATTCACTTTAGTACCGAAGATCATTCATAAGAATGAAGCGTACACGTTGATTAATAGATTATTGAACTCTCAGACCAGTTCACATTATTTACTATGAGGTGTATACTAATCCATAAATTAGAATAATATAGCTCAAAAACATTCAATCTAACGATCATTCAGCTAGGTTGAGAGAAATATGTCTGAAATATTAGCTGTACAAATAGTTGGGATCTTTGCTGTAATGTTTCTTGGAATCGTTATTGTTGTTATGTGGTTCACCCACTCTAACTCTAAAATTGAAAGCAACAAAGAGATCAAGAAAAAACAGATTGACGTTATTGACCGACACTTCAACGATATGGTGAGGATAGAATGCCCATATTGTAAAACATTATATTCATCTAACATAAACGAGTGCCCTGGCTGTGGTGCAAATACCAAAAAGATAGTCTTCCCAAATTTACCTGAATAAGGTGATGTCAATCTAACCAAAACTAGATGCGCAGATTCACTCACGTCAAGATATCATGATTTCTTATTTGACTTTCTTTCTTCTAACAACACGGGTTATTTTCAACCCTTGAGATTAACAGATCGAAATGCCATGCATATAACCGGAACCGAGGGCAGGTAGTATTTAAATCATTTATATACTTGTTGCTCAGCGTCTAATAGAAGAGAAGCCATGAAGTTTGTCCAGCTCAAGGGAATACGTGATCTGCTCATGCTCGTCGCATCATCTCCCTCATCCGGGGTTATCCAACATATTGAGAATAACAGTTCACACATATACTTCATAGTTGGGGGAACCATACAGGATCTATTCATTTATCTCGTAAAAGAAACGAATTCGTTGGGCGGCAGCTTCATCACCTATAACAGCTACAGCGGCCAGATTGGCTCAGCAGAGAAGGTAGTTCATGAGCCAAATACAAGTAGCTTCCCGGTTATTGAGATTCTTAGCCAGGATCTTATTCCTGTGGAGCTACTCACAAAGGTCGATGGGCTCTAGGTGAAAAAGGAGTTTAGGTGAGTTTTCACTTGGACGCAAAAACAGATGCAAAAAGAGACCTGAATATAAGTATCGAAAATGTGGTCGCTTCAGCGACCCTAGACCAGAAGATTGACCTTCTCGCTATCATGAAGGTGTTCCGTAACGTCGAGTATCGACCTAAGCAGTTCCCGGGACTCGTTTTCAGGCTTAAGCGACCCAAGACTGCGACCCTCATTTTCGGTAGCGGTAAGATGGTATGTACAGGTGCAAAGAGCGAGAAACAAGCTCGGAGCGCGGTCTTAAAGGTTGTACGTGAATTGAAGACTAATGGGATCATTATTCTTGGGAAACCTAAGATCGTGATCCAGAACATCGTAGCCTCCGCTAACCTTCACGGGAAGATTGACTTAGAGACAGCTACGGATATTATGGATAATGTCATGTACGAGCCTGAGCAATTTCCCGGCCTTATCTATAGGATGGTTGATCCGAAGGTAGTGATGCTTCTATTCGCTTCAGGGAAGCTTGTATGCACCGGCGCGAAACATGAGGATATGGTCCGTGAGGCTGTGGAGAAACTCCATGGAGTCCTGGAGGACTATGACCTCCTCTATTACGAAGAGTAACCTGGGCTAATATAGAAGTTTCATCCGCAGAAAGGATATTATTTACACAAAGCTTGTGTCTTTGATAAGGGAAGCTCGGACTTAAATTCGGGGATGATGTCAATATCAGTTAGACACGTCTTCATCAGGGGTTGATGGGAAAAATTGGTAAACGAGAAGAAAAAGAAGGAGATAGTCACGCTAGATTCATTGAAGGGATGCCCCTGCATGATCTGTGTAGATATCGACAAATGTTTTGACACGGGAGGAAAGGACCCAGTGAACTGTAATGACATTACTGGATGGATAAACCCCCGAAAAGCTGAATAAAGCCGCGTGCCTTTTGACGGTTCACATTGGACGACAGGGTCAAAGAGATCTTTAGATATGGGATCACATTTGCAGTTCTCATCGCTTTTTTCTTCGGCGGATCCTACATCCTGAAAGGTTACTTGGGATCCGAATACCCCATAATGGTTGTTGTCAGCCAAAGTATGGTTCCGACGCTTGGTGTCGGAGACTTCATCTTTGTTGCAGACGTTGAACCTGAAGAACTAAAGGCATCGCCTGCTCCGAATGGCGATATCATCGTATTCCTTCGCCCTTACACAAATGATGAATATATTGTTCATCGGGCGGTTGATAAGCAAACAAAAAACGGAGAATTAACCTTTGTTACTAAGGGAGATAACAATGCTGTAGCTGATGGTTGGAGGTTACCAGCCTCAAACGTTGTAGGGAAAGTTATTGGCAATATTCCTCTCATCGGATACTTCAGCATCTTCATCAAGACGCTCTGGGGCTTCGGGTTCGTTGTCGGATTGATGATGCTAAGCTTTCTCATCGACTACGTTTTGCCTCCAAAGAAGCCGTCAGTGGGTCGATTTCCGGCCTGGACCCTTGTATTAATCATAAGTGGACCGGTACTCATCGGATTATTTTGGTTCATACCGACGAATCATTTTCTCTACGAGATGCTTTCAATTGCTTTATGGTACGTTACTTGCTTTATTCTCCCACTCGCATTCCACGATGATGACACAGGAACAATGATTTGGCTTTATAGTGTTGTTCTGGTCATGATTCCAATAGCATGCGATGTAGTGTGGTGGACATCTGGAATTACACCTAGCATGTGGTGGAGCACTCAAAGCAGCGCAATACAAGCGAACTGGATGCTACTCAAAGTAACTCCGATGTTTGAGTCAGCCTTTATGAAAATTATCCAAATGCTCGGGCCAGGATGTCTAATCTTCATCATCACACTCTTCTCGAAGCGGCGTGACCTTGAACCAATTAAGGGTTGGAGTAGAATGGTCAGAGGTGCACCACCGGCGGAACCTCCGCTCCCTGTAGTTTATGTCGAATCAGAACCAAATGAAAAGACTACTGAAGACCAGTTTCTCGCGTAAGAGTAATAACAGGGGACACTAGTCTTCACCTGATCCCTATGAAGAGCGTTAAGGTTGTCTCTTATGGCATCGGTGTTATCGGCCAGAAGCTTGTAACTCATCTCCTTGAGAAGGAAGGAGTCGAGATCGTTGGTGCAATCGATATCAACCCAAAGATTGTTGGAAAAGACCTGGGAGAGGTCATGGGTATCAAGAAGCTAGGTGTAAAGATCAGCAGCGATGTTGACAAGGTTTTGGATGAGACCAAGCCTGACGTGGTTACCCATACAACTATGAGCTACCTAAAGCAGACCTTTGGCCAGTTTGAGGGTGTTCTCAGCCATGGAGTACCAATCGTATCTACCTGCGAGGAGCTTAGTTACCCATATGCTACGAAAGAAGGCACCGAGTATGCGAAGAAACTCGATAAAATCGCGAAGAAGAACAAGACAGCGATTCTCGGTACCGGCGTTAACCCAGGGTTCGTAATGGATACCCTCCCAATCACACTAACAGCGGTTTGCCAGAAAGTCGATGAGATCTACGTGGCTCGTCAGATGAATGCCGCGACTCGACGTATTCCATTCCAAACAAAGATTGGTGCTGGACTCTCCGTAGAAGAATTCACAAAAAAGATCGAAACTCACGAGATCACTGGCCACGTTGGCCTCGAGCAGAGTATCCAGATGATCGCTGACAGCCTAGGCTGGAAACTTGACAAAATAGAGGTGGAAAAACCTCAGCCAGTAGTGTTAAAGAAGGATGTGGAAAGCGACGCGATCAAGGTTCCTAAGGGTAAGAACGCGGGCTCGGTTCAGTTTGCTTACGGTATTGTTGGAGGTAAGAAACTGATCACAATGGATTTTAAAGCATACATCGGTGCCCCCGAGGAGTTTGACTCCGTCAATATTAAGGGAGTCCCACCAATCAACCAGAAGATCAGTCCATGCACTCACGGCGACTACGCAACCATCGCCATCACCACAAATATGATTCCCCATGTGATCAATGCAGATCCTGGCTTCAAAACTATGGTGGATCTACCTGTCCCCCATGCTACCCCCGGTCACATGGGTCAATTCATAAAGAAAAAGTAAGAATAGCTTTAACTCTGACTTTTTTTCTTCATAAAATATTTTTCCTAGGCAATCATTAAGGTAGGTTTTTAATGCTGATCCAACGTCTTCCCTGTAATCTCTAGGCGATTCAATTGGATCGGAAGCAACTCGTTTTTCTAGGCCTCTGGGGGGCAACTTTCGCAAGTATGTTCGGCGATACAATCCCGCAGAGCTTCCAGCCACTATTCATAGCTTCTTTAGGTATCAGCCCCGCGGCTGTTGGCCTAGTCTACAATATTCGTAACATTGAGCAGACTCTTCTGCGATTGATCGCTGGCTCTTTAAGCGATGTATTCGGCAAGAAGAAACTGATATTCCTCGGCTTAACCTTTCTAACTTGTGTTCCTTTCATTTACTATATCTCTTACAATGCTTGGCTGCCATTACTGGCAATGTTCGTAAGCGGTCTTGGAGTAAGCATATTCTTCCCTCCCACAGAGTCATATGCTTCAAGTCTTTACCCCCCGGAGAAAGCAGGTGAAGCCATGGGACGCTACCATATGAGTTGGGCAATTAGCAGTATAATTGGCCCCAGTTTCGGTGGATTCTTAGCCTTATATTTTCCCAGCTACCGCCCAGTATTCCTCATTTCAGGTATTCTAACCGGAACTAGCCTGATAATATTCTGGTACTTTACACGTAGCGACATTGAGCAAAGCAACGGGGGTCAGGTTACAGGGGAGACATTGAAGCTTCTCAAACAGTTCCCAGAGACTATGCGCAGGATGTTCACAAATAAGAGGGTGTTAATCGGCTCTCTATCGGTCTTCGCCCATGCTTTCTGTCACTGGGGATTGATCACTTTTGTTCCATTTTTTGCGGTAAGCAAATCGGGGTTTAACGAAGTGTCCATAGGTTTAGCGTTAACGGCAAACGCCCTTGTGATGGCGGTGTGTCTGCCAATAATCGGATCTGTTTCAGATAGAGTCGGGCGGTTCCTACCAATCGCTGTGGGTCTCATCGTGAGCGTTGTAGCTTTTGGACTTATGCCATCGATCACCACGCCGTGGATGCTCATAGCTGTGATGGGGCTGCTCGGGTTTTGTGCTGTTCTAGAGTTCCCTGTAAGCCAAGCAGTAACGATGGAAGCTATGCCGCTTAAAGATAGGGGCTCAGCTACTGGTGTTTGGGGGATGATGATGAGCCTCGGAGGTACACTAGGTATCTTCGTGGAAAGTTACATTCTGTCTATATCCTCTATCGAGTGGGTATTCTACTTTTGCGCGGCCTTTAGCCTCGTTTCTGCGATAGTCCTGTTCGCTATGCGTAGTTACTTTAAAGCTTAGACCTAAGCTTGATAGTCTTTTGATCGTCCACTGTATGAGTAAAAGGATCTATAGCCACACCGTAATCTCTTTCCGCGGCTTCAGGGGATACGAAACCGTTCTGGACGTCTCGCTTAACCTCGTCAATTTTTCGGAGGAATGGCGCACCGTACCCGCCTCCTCCCGGGGTTAGAATGATGATTCGGTCCCCTTCATGTATGGGGATAGTACATTTGGCTTTGAGCTTAATTTTTTCACCATCAGGTTTCATGAGCCAAAACTCCCCTAGAGCCCCCGATTTACCGTCTTGAAGACCCCCGGGAGGTATTTTAGTTCGCTCTGCCAGGATACTGAGGGTTGCTTTGGGAGCGGTGAGAGTCCAGCTTCGCTCAATACCGCATCCTCCACGCTGTTTCCCAGGGCCTCCAGAGTCGGTTCGTAGGCTATATGAGTTAAAACGAAGCGGTAAATACGCCTCAAGGGATTCGATGGGAGTGTTCATAGTATTTGTCATGTTGACGTGGACGCCGTCAATTCCATCGCTTTTCGGGCGGCCTCCACTTCCTCCACCGATGGTTTCGTAAAAAGTCCATGGAGTACCATCACGGCGAGTACCACCGATAGTAATGTTATTCATTGTGCCTAATCCGGCAGCGGGGATCTTGCTAGGCATTATGAGGCTGAAAGCTCGGAGTAGGACGTCAACATTCCGTTGGCTGGTCTCAACGTTACCTCCTGCAACGGGTGCTGGACGTCGAGGGTTCATTATGCTTCCCTCAGGTACTTTTAGGGTGATGGGACGGAAACATCCATCGTTCACCGGTATCGTAGGGTCAGTTGCACTAATTAGGGTGTAATAAATTCCAGCGATGGTGACGCCAAGTGGTGCATTAACAGGGGCGTCAACCTGTTGGGATGTTCCGGAGTAATCAAACTTGATCTCGTCACCATCAATGGTTACGGTTACTGCTATTGTCGGATCCTCACCAAAAATGTCTTCGAGATAATCTTTTGAGGTGAAGACACCATTGGGCATCGCTTCTATCTCTGAACGCATTCGACGTTCGCTGTTATTCATTATCTCCTCCATCGCGTTATGAAGGGTTTCGACTCCATACTGGTGGACAAGCTCTTGTACGCGTCTTAACCCTATTGCGTTGGCAGCGATCTGGGCTCTGAGATCTCCCATCTGTATTTCAGGGGTTCTAACGTTACTTCTTATTAGAGAGGAGAGTTCAGAGTCGATTTCTCCTCTCTTAACGAGTTTAACTGGAGGAATGATAAGACCTTCCTGATAGAGTTCGGTGCTGTCTCCGGAGAGGCTGCCCGGGGATTTTCCACCAATATCGGTATGATGTGCTTTGTTTGCTGCGTAGCCGATGTTAACTCCTTCAATGAATATTGGTGCGATGAGAGTAAGGTCTGGAAGATGAGTACCTGACAGGTAAGGGTCGTTGAGGAGAATCATATCCCCTAGCTCTAACTCTCCTTTGTAAGAGGCAAGCCCTTCACGGACACCATACGCCATAGAACCAAGGTGTACAGGTATATGCTCCGCCTGAGCGATTAAGCGACGCTTATGGTCAAAGAGAGCGCAACTGTGGTCCATTCTCTCTTTGATGTTAGGACTATAAGCGGATTTCTTGAGGGCGATCCCCATCTCCTCCGCAGCGTAGACGAGAGCACCTCTGATTACCTCAACTGTGGTTTGATCTGGCTTCACTGTTTGCTCCTCCTTAAAATGAGGTTTCGAAACAAATCAGTCTCCGCTGTCCAGTTGGGGTATAGAACTGTTGTAGCATCATACTGCTCAACGATAGCGGGGCCAAATATCCTATTGCTCCACCGAGTTACACCCCGGTCGTATACAGGTGTTCTAACCCATCCTAATGATTCGAAGTATACGTTCCGAGTCTCCCTGGTCTTTGCTTCGGTTACTTCTTCAGAAGTTGTGAATTTAGGTTTAGGTATAGCGCCAATGGCTCGTAAACGTAGATTGACTAACTCTACTGGCTCACCTGGGCTTGCGTAACCGTAGATTTCACGGTGTTTTTCGTGAAAGCGAGTTACCAAATCCGTGAAAGAGTTGGAGTAAGAGTTGTTAGGAGCATCGATGTTGATTTCATATCCTTGCCCGATGTACCGAAGGTCAGCTAACCTGAGAAAAGTTGTCTTCTCCGACGAGATACCTTCTGATGCTAGAGTCGCTGCACCCTCAGCTTCCATTCTACGGTACACCTCTTCAACAGTTACTGAATCTATTTCGGTAAGTTTCCTCACGATGGGGTGAGTGTAGTCATGAAAGAGGTCAGCGGTGAGAAGACCCAGGGCGCTGAACATTCCCGGGTTCGGAGGGACTATAATACGGGTAACTTCCAGCTCCTCTGCTAAAGCGCAGACATGCATCGGACCTGCTCCACCAAAAGCAACGACGGCGAATCCTCGAGGATCATAACCCCTCTCAACACTAACGATTTTAAGGATCTTTCCCATCATGCTGTTTGCTAAACGGATTATGCTAATAGCTGCCTCCTCCATACCCATTCCAATCTTACCTGAGAGCACTTTCATGGAATCTCTGGCCAATTGGAGGTGAATCATCATTTCGCCGTTGAGAAGAATATTAGGGTTGAGGCGTCCGAGAATCAGATTAGCGTCCGTGATTGTGGGTTGAGTTCCACCTCTTCCATAACATACTGGACCAGGAATGGCTCCAGCACTTGTAGGACCAATGTGGAGAACTTTACCCTCATCTACCCAAGCGATGGTCCCTCCGCCGCTGCTGCACTCTGCAAGGTCGATGAACGGAAACCTTATGGGGTATCCACTTCCTTTGACAAGACGACCCATGTGGATATGGCCAGCGACTTCATACTCTGGAACTACCTCAGGATATCTGCCTTTAACAGTCCCCGCTTTCGCCGTGGTACCACCCATGTCAAAACTGATAATCCCCTTTTCACCGACAAGAGATGCAATCCACGCAGCAGCGATAACCCCAGCGGCTGGTCCTGATTCTACTATGGTGCATGGCTTCTCTGAAACAATCTTAACTGATGCTAAACCACCGTTACTCTGCATCACGTAGAGAGGAGCTTCTATTCCTTGGGCTTTAATGTCGGATGCTAGAGTTGTGATGTATCGATGTATTATGGGCATTAATGTTGCGTTAACAACTGCTGTGCTGAAACGTTCGTATTCACGGTACTCGTTACTAACTTCACTCGATGCTGTAACATATAGCATTTCACGCCGTGCTGCTTCCGCAAATAAACGTTCGTTTTCGGGGTTTGCATAACTGTTAAGGAATCCAATAGCAATTGACTCAATGCCATCAGCTCGAACCTGTCCAAGGATCTGCTCAAGTTCGGAGTCGACTACCTTCTTTGTTATAGATCCGTCATGCTCGGTACGTTCATCAGCCTCGTAGCGGTATTGTCGGTCTACAAGCATGCGGGGACGCTGGAAGAAGAGGTTGTATACATCAGCACGACGCTGACGACCAATCTCGAGGATATCTCGGAACCCTTTTGTAGTTATTATGCCAGTTCGGGGGAGTTCGAGATCAATTTGTCCTAAGAGAGCATTAGTGGCGATGGTGGTGGAGTGTCCAAGCATTCGGACGAGTAAGGGATCATGATCTGCTAAGAATATTCGTAGAGCGTCTGTAACGCCGTGTTCAGGGTTCCTTGGAGCCGATGGAACTTTTATGTTGACGAGGTTACCGGTCTCCTCATTAAGGGCTACGAGGTCGGTAAACGTTCCACCGACGTCTACACTAATTCTAAGCAAAACTGGCACCGATTATTGCTAGAATGCCACCTAGAGAAGTTAAATGCTAGCCTTTGTGCAAAATGGATTTCTGTGAATATACTAGTATCATTCCTATAAGTATCTCTAAAGTAATAGACTCATTTAGGAATCCTGAGATTCCTTCCACATCACCGCGTGCCTCATGTTGATGAAAAAAATATGGATTCTCATCTCCTCCAAAAGCATAACCAATCGGTAAAAAATTGGGCCAATCAAAATAATAAGCAAAACTATTGTTTTGGCTTTATCAATTAAACAGTAAATGCTCAATTTTTAAAACCTCCCAATTTTAAGGGATTGGTTTAGCATCTCCTCTGATAACGTATTTAAGTGGAACTACTATTAAACGTTGGTTTATATCAGTATAAAAAGCGTTTATAACATATACGAATAGATTTTTGGTGGCTTGGGCTGACTAATTATAGAAACGTATCGCTAACCTTTATGTGGATGCATCTATCATCTACGAGCCTAAGTGATATATTTGGAGAAGCAAACTCGCACGGCAACTATCATACTCGCCACAATATGTATGACATACTTCGTTGAGAACTTTCTCCGAAGCGCTGCCTCGGCGCTCACACCAGTGCTTATTCAAGAATTAGGAATCAGCCGCGGAGCTATGGGATTACTCATCACCGGCTATTTTCTCATTTACGGTATAATGCAGTTTCCCTCAGGTGTGTTAGCTGATGTCCTTGGACCCCGAAAATCTATCGTATGGTTCACTGCTCTCACGTGTATTGGAGGATTACTATTCTGGTTAAGTTACAGGTATGAGCTCTTACTTGCAGCTCAATTCATTATGGGGATAGGAACGAGTGTTTTCTACATTAACGCTGTAACGTTGATTGGGCGCTGGTATCCGTCAGATAGGAAAGCGACTGCGATAAGTGTCCTCAGCGCAAGCAGTGGAATCGGTGCTTTCGCGAGTTTCATGGGTTTCCCCTTGGCTACATCGATTCTGGGGAGCTGGCGTCCTTTATACTTCTTTATGCTTATTCTTCTCGTTGTTAACTGGGTTATGAATTTCCTACTTCTCAAAGATAGCCCATCTAATCAACCCTTAGTACAAGTAAAAAGAAGAAATATCATTGGATCCTTCAAGGAGACCCTCTCCGACAAACGATTCCATCCACTACTTTTCGGCTACGTCATGCTAGGCTTTAACTGGACATTATTCTCTTGGGGTTTCCAGTTCCTTATGGAGTCAAAAGGCTTGACCTACATCGAAGCTGGGATGGTCACTAGTTTGGGAACCATCGCAGGCTTCTTAGGCTGCCTAGCAGCCGGTATAATAAGCGACAAGCTAAAACAGAGGAAACTACCGGTTCTACTCTTCATAGGGTCTAACCTAGTTTTTCTTGCCTTAATGACTTTCATCCCCGCAGGCTACCCCGCAATCGTTTACACGGTGATTTGGGGCATAATGAGTATCTGTGGAAGCATTTGGGTTCTCTTCATCAGTATGGTCAGCGAGGTGCTTCCACCAGGTAAAGCGAGCATAGGGTTAGGTGTAATGAATGGACTTAGCACCATCATCTCCAGTCTTATAACTCCACTTTATGGAAGCTTCGTAGATGTTACTGGAAGTTATCTGCTGCCTAACATAGTGATTCTCGGACTCGGTGCATTCACATTAATAGTTCTTTTTAGATATACGAAAGAGACCTATGGAGTTAAAATCAAAGATTAGACTTGGTTAAATCTGTTCTTAACATATTTTCTATTTCATACAATCGTCCACATAAGTGTTAGAAATCTTATTGTATGTCTACAAGCTAATCTTCAGATATTCGAAACGCTATTGTAAGACAAATTTTCAAACTGGATAAAACAAATTATAAAGTAATGAAAAATGAACTTAGAAGATCTCTAGGGAAGGAAGCCTTCTTCGCGGGCTACTCGTGTAACAAGATCTCTTGTGACTGTCATCATGTCGAGAGTTACGAGTTCAGATAGTGAAAACCAGCGAGCATCGGGTGCATCAGATGCGGCGTGTACCTCTCCGCTGATGTATTCGCAAAGGTACTCTAAGAGTATGTAATGTGTGCGGATTTTACCCTCTGAATCTTTTCCGATGGAGTCGATGATGGTTATGAGCCTCTTCGGTTTGATTACTACGTTTGTCTCCTCGAGCACCTCACGTGCGACGGCTTGTTCAGTTGTCTCGCCAAGCTCTATAACGCCTCCGGGTATTCCCCATTTACCTTTATTCGGGGAATTGCCGCGAACGGCGAGAAGAACTTTACCTTCGTGGATAATTGTTGCCGCAACCGCAGCGATGGGGCGGGGTGGGTACTCTCTACTCATAGCTACACCACTGGGTTCCTTCCTCAATAGCCTTGAGGTAGAGTTCCTATGAGTAAGCTCGAGTGTTTCTCTACAATGAGTTCACAGTGCATAGTTACAGCATTTTATAGCTAGGAGGTTTAGGGTAACTGAGTCTACTTTGAGTGAGCATCCCCCCTACAAGTAGCTCGGCCAATTTGATCGTGATCTTTCCGGGGTGAATCACAATGGCTCCAGGCCTTTCAACACTTACTTCCTCAATCAACCTATCAGCATGCCAGTTAAGAGCCATACACCCAAAACAGACCGCATCAGCACCAGCATCAATTGAGGAGATTACAGTTTCCTTAACTTGGGGGTAGTATTCGGGGTCTCCGAGAGAAGCTGCATTGACGCCGAATGAATAAACGCCGCTACACTTTTTCTCCAACCCATAGTCTCGAATCTGTCTCCAGGCTATGGGCTCGGCTTCAGGTACCTGAACGAGAAGGCAGAACATATCCGCGAGTAGACTAGCAATATGCATCGAGGCCGAGCCTGGAGCAAGGACGGGAATATCAACTAGGCTGCGCGCTGAGAGTAAACTGGGATCGTGTCCTCCCCAGATTATGACTGCATCTGCTCCTTCTTGCTCCGATTTGACAACACGCTTCAATATTCCTGCTGAGGCGAACTCCATCTCCGCAATTGAGTCAATTGAAGAGGGCAATCCTTTGGGGATAACTATTCGGATCTCGGTTCCGGATGAAGCATAGCTCGAAATCAGTTCTTTTCTCTGTTGGAGCGTCGCCTCTGATGGGCCATTTAAAAGCGTTACAACGTCGATCCTCATGAGGCTTCCTCCAAAACTTTCTTCAGAATGAGGTTCGCTACACTGCAGTCCTGTATAGCTATTCCTACGCTCTTGAATACTGTGAGATCATCTTTACTTTTTCTTCCAGGCTTGATTCCGGTAACTAGTTCACCGAGAGTTGCGTAAATGTGCTCTTCAGTGATAGCTCCTTCTTTGATGGGGATGAGTATATCCCCAGCTTCAAGCTTGATAGCTTCCCATTCGTCTATAACGACTTTTGCGTCTCGTATTGTGGCTGTGTCGAGCTCACGGTAGTCAGGGTAGAAGGCACCGATAGCGGAGACGTGAGTATTGGCGCCTAGCCAACTTCGGTTTACGACAGGTGTCTTGCTGGTTGTAGCCGTCATGACGATATCAGCCCCACGGCAGGCTTCTTCTCCGGATGAGGCTTTGAGGACATCAACTCCAAGCCTCTTCTCAATGTCGTCAGCGAATCGGTCAACCGCTATCTTGATGGGATCGTATACCCGTACCCGTTTAATTTTGCGTACGGTTGCTGCTGCAAGAACTTGAGTTCTTGCTTGGGCGCCTGCACCGAAAATAGCTACGGTTGTTGCATCCTTTGGAGCCAAATACTTTGCAGCGACTCCACTCACTGCTCCTGTTCGCATCGCTGTGAGGTGACTCGCCTCCATGAAAGCCTTGATCTGTCCTGTCTTTGGGTCGTTGACAACGATCCACGCTGCTGTTGTTGGAAGCTTTTGCTTAGGATTATCTGGGTATATGCTGATGATCTTCATTGCCTGTGTTCCTGACTCTTCGAGGTAGCTAGGCATGTAACTGATGGAGCCGTTGTGTTCAGGTACCATGATTGTGCTTCGAGTTGGCATTCGGACCATCCCGCGTTGAAGTTCACTAAAAGCCGATTCAACTGCGAGTACCGCTTCATCCATTGTGAGGAGTTTCGCTACATCCTGATCCGAGAGAACGAGCATTCTTATTCGGTGAAGGAGATGGGCACCAGATAGATAATATCTATGGCAAGAAACCTAAGATCTCTGCCACCGCCTTCTTGGTGTATTGTTTGAGAAGCCCATGACCTGCACCGGGAAAGATTTTTAGTTGAGCACCAGCGATACGAGAGGCGATAACTTTACTGTTCTCAGCGGAGACCATAGCATCTTTACCGCCAGCGATAACGAGTGTAGGTACTTTGATCGTGTGGAGCTTATCGTAAGTTGTGTATGTTCCCATGGCGGCGCTCATTCGGTTTAGCGTCTCCTTCGGGGTAGGGTGCTCTGAGTAGTATTCTTCACGTATGAGCTCTTCTCTATGCGCCTCAACGTACTCAGGGGGATAGAGTAGATCAACTATGACGCGAGCACCATAGTCGGGAGGTGACCCCGGAGGGGGATTACTTATTGATGCGAATTTGGCAGAGTTCTCAGGCTTCATGGGTACACGTGGCCCCCCAGGGGCTGAAGCGCAACATAGAGTGAGGCTCTTAACAACCTCAGGGTGCTCTAGAGCTATAACTTGGGCGACGCTTCCACCCATACTGAACCCCATGACGTTTATCGGTGCTAGCTTTAACGCCTTGATGAGTTCAGCGACATCTTCCGCGAACATCTTCATAGTGTATGGCGTGTCAGGTTTCTCGCTCCTTCCTGTACCGCGGGGATCGTATGTGACTACTGTGCATCGCTCAGTGAGGAGTTTAATCATCTCTAATCTCCAGCTTTCACCGCTTCCACCCCACCCCGGGATCAGGATTAGTCCCTGCCCTGAACCATAGGTATCGTAGTGAATGGATACTCCGTTTATCTTTGCGAATGGCATCCCAGCAGCCTCACCGGAAACGGTGTGCTGAGGGAAGTTAAAAAACCAGCGAAAGGGTTCTACAGTTTTTTGCTGAACCGTTGGAGACGTTCTACAACATCCTCAAGGACGGGTACAGGTTGAGTCATTGGGACTCTTATGAAGCCCTCCTGTTTGGTTCCGAATCCGCTTCCACTGCTAAGGGAAACATTCTCTGCTTTCTCCAGCTTGGCGATGAAGTCGTTGCTTGTCAGCTTTGTCTTCCTGGCGTCGAACCATGCGTAGAATGCCCCCTCGAATTTGTGGCAGGGGTAACCCATGTCATCAACCGCCTTCGTGAAGTAGTCGCGACGCTTCTTGTATTCGCGGCGACGCTTCTCGACGTACTTGAAATCTCCTCGGAGACAGGCGTTGCCAGCTGCATATATGAAGGTTGCAGGACGGGCTGCGGCGAGTCTAGCTACAGTCTGAGCCTTCGCAAGATATCTCTCAGGCGCGATAACGTATCCGAGCCTCCAGCCAGTCATACTGAAGGTTTTGCTGAAGCTCATTATATTGATCGTTCTCTCTTTTAGGTTCCCTATGGTGCTTGGGGCGATGAACTTGTTTCTGTCATAGACGTAGTGGAGGTATATCTCATCTGAGAGGATCGCGAGGTCATTATCCTCAGCGAGGTCACCTACGGCTTCAATCTCTTTCTTCGTGTATACAGTGCCGGTGGGGTTGTTTGGGTTGCAAACCAAGACAGCTTTAGTTTTACTCGTCACGTAGTTAGGGAGCTTCTTGAGATCCATATGGTATTTGTTTTCGCGTGGGAGTTCCGCGATGTTGAGTTTAATCCCCATGTCCTTAAGCATCCCGTAGTGGTTGCTGTAGCTCGGCTCCCAGAGAAGGATCTCGTCACCCTCCTTGAGTACAGCGCTGAGAGCGATGTAGAGAGCAGCGCTGCTTCCCGCGACTGGGATTACGTTGCTCTCCTTGTATTCGGGGCCAATATACTTCTTATAGTAATCGACCACCGACTCTCGGAATTGTTTCGGGATCTCGGCGCCACCATAGTGAGTCCAATCTCCGCCTTTCTTAATAGCATCCATTGCAGCTTTAACAGCGTATTTTGGAGCTTCAACGTCAGGGTCGCCTGCGTTCAATTTAATATAAGGTTTAGACAACCACTGTCACCTTGCTCTTAGACGCCGTGTAAGGAATATATAAGAATTCCAAAATAAATTGTTGAATAAACCCTTATCTTAATTCAATACGAGGTTCATAACTTGAAATGAAAACTAATTTGATCTTAATTTGATGAAAATGGTATCATTATTCCTCCAAGTATGAAGAGTAAACCCCCAAGACCCACATTGATATATGGATAGTACCAGTATACTCTATCTACCGGTATTCGGCTAAATAATAGAGCGATAGATATCGCAGGATAAATTAATGTTAGAAAACTGTATATAGAAAATGAACTTAAACTGATTGTTATCCCAGCGAATCCGGCCCATAGAAGTAAGCAAAGTGTTAGAGAGGCTTTTTCACCTAGGAAAACGGCTGTTGTTGAAAGTCCTACAGACTTATCCGGCTGGATATCCGGGATCGCTGAGAAGAGATGCATAGCAAATGAGTGTAGAAAAGCCGCTAAAATTACTATAGCTGGAGGCAACATACCGGAGACTTGGTAATACGCGAATACTCCGGGAAGAGCGAATAAAACGTTGCTTGCAGAATCGAGGAAGGGGATTGATTTGAATCGGATAGGCTTTGCACTGTAAAACCAGCTTAGAAAGAGAAAGCTTCCGAAGATCTGTCTCTCAACGATATCTCTTTGAAGCAATAACATGATCAGGCTGAGAAAAAGAGTTATTGTAAGGATCGCTTTGATCCCTTTTCGGTCTCGGTCATCAATCAAGTACTCCTTAGAACCTTTCTTAGGGTTTATTTTATCAGTCTCTGCATCATAGAAATCGTTCACTCCGTAGAGAAGAATGTTAGCGGGAAATAGAAAGTAGAAAAGATAAAAGAAGAACTCAGGTGTCCACAATTGCATCCAGTTTTTCGCTGCCCAGATGCATCCGACAGTAAATGGGCCTGTAACATAGAACCAGAAACGTGGTCGGCTAAGCTTGAAAGCCAGTTTCAGCAAGCTTCTAGGAGAAGACAAAGATTTACCGCCGATAGGTGAATACCATGTTATAGCTTAGTTGGCTAACTATTCTTTTGACGCTTGGCTTGACCTTAATCTTATAGATAATGAGGGGATTTCGTCGAATGACGCTAGCGGTCCACTTATACATCTCAGATGCAGTTTTGATGGGAATAAGGTATCTTCGGGGGATATACTTGAATCCCTCCTCCGCATCTCTCTGCCAATCAGTGTATCGGTCTATTTGCTCTCTCATAAATCCCGCGAATCTGCCGGGTCTTTGTTTCACATAATCATAGTCAAGGTTTTTCAGACCGTGACGCTCCAGATCTTCGTATGGGAAGTAAATCCGACCTAAATCTACATCTTCAGCTACGTCTCGGATGAAGTTGACGTATTGCATTGCTCTACCCAGCATTCTTGCTGATGTGTATGCTTCTTGTGGTAATCCTATTATACGGGACATCATCAATCCGACTACTTCTGCGGATCCGTACAGGTAATTTCTGAGTTCTTCAAGGGTTTGATACTGATTAATGTTTATATCTGACTCCATCGAGGTTAGGAAAGCATTAACCCAGGAAGTTTTGAACCGTTTTCTTGCAGCTAACTCAACGAAGCCATCAATAACTTGATCTCCGGTGATCTCTCCGGCGGCGGAGCGTCGGTACTTGGCTTTGAAAGATTCAAATTCGTTTATTTTCTGGGGTATACAGTCTACTAAATCATCCGCAACTCGGACGAAGCTATAGAGGCTAAATACATCATCTTTTACGGTGTTTGGGAAGAATAGGCTACTGTAGAAGTATGTTTTGCTTCCTTGTTTGAATATCTGGTATTGTTGAGTATCCATCTTATCCTTCTCCCTTCTTCTTTATGGCTTCAGCTAAAATCTGGCTGCTGATAACCACCATTGGCATCCCGATTCCGGGGTGGTTGTAGTGGCCAGTATAGTAGAGGTTATCAACTTTTTTGCTTTTATGTGTGGGTCGGAACATTGCAGTTTGAGTGAGAGTGTGGCTCAGCCCCAGGGCTGTGCCTTTATAAGCGTTGTAGTCGTTTCGGAAGTCGCTTACGCAGTAGATGCGTTTTGTGACTTCGTGCCCTAGAAGAGGTTCACCGACGATACCTTCTAGGTGTTTCATCATCTTCAGATAGTAGGTTTCTTTTATCTCAGGGGTATCCTGGAGTCCGACTGCTAATGGGAGTAGTATAAAGAGCGCTTCTCCACCGGGTACCGCTAGACTTTCGTCCGTGCGGCTGGTAACGTTGACGTAATAGCTTGGGGATTCAGGCCAAGCTGCTTTTTTCGCGTTGAATACGCTTTCAAATCCCTTCTCCCAGTCATCAGCGAGGTATATGTTATGGTGCGCGAGTTGGGGTAGTTTTTTGTTTATACCAACGTAGATCACCATTGCGGATGGAGCCATGGTTCTTCCATCCCAGTATTTTTCATCGTAGGTTCTATGATCAGTGTTGAGGAGATTCATCTCAGACCATGCATAATCTGCGTTGACGATTACTAAGTCAGCTTCGTAAACTTTTTTCGGTGTAGTGACTCGTTTAGCTGTTCTTCCTTCAACCTCTATCTTCTCAGCAGGGGCATTGTAAATTATTTCAGCTCCATGCTTTTCTGCGAGACCTACGAAAGTATCTACGATCTTTCCGATCCCACCCTTAGGATACCAGACCCCGAGGTCAAGGTCAACGTGATTCATGATATAGTATAGAGCTGGGGTGTTTTGGGGGCTACCACCTATGAATCCAATGCTGTATTCTAGAATCCTCTGGCTCTTTGGGTTTTTGAATTCTTTACTAACTAATCCATGAATGCTGCCGAAGAGAGGCATTCTGAATCCTTCCAGCATTAGCCGCCCATTAACGAGGTCGAGGAGATTGCTATAGTCACGGTAGATTAACTCCTTCATAGCGAGATCGTAGTGTTTTCCTGCTTGCTCTAGGTATCTCCTGAGTTTAACTCCACCATCGGGTTCGAACGAGTCGAAGAGTTCTACATTCTCTTCAAATCTACTTGATACGTCTACTTTTGTACCGTCGTTATAGAATATTCTGTAGGCTGGTTCAAGTCGTTTAAGCTCGTAAAAATCGCTTGGCTTAGCATCGAATTCTTTTAGGACCTTCTCAAAGACGTCAGGCATTAGGTACCAGGAAGGCCCCATATCGAATGTGAATCCTTTATCTCGATAAACTCGTGCTCTTCCACCAGGTTGTGCGTTTTTCTCTAAAACTGTGACTTTATGACCTTCTTTTGCTAGGAGAGCTGCAGCGGTTAAACCTCCAAGCCCGGATCCTATAACGATAACCTTCATATCGGCGTTTAAGAAGGCGTAATATATATACCTTTCTTAATTTTTATTAACAGATAATAATAGTTCTAAATTTAAAGAAAGATTAAGTTTTGTTGAGTTGATTATTCGATATGGATCTACATGAACGTTTAATGTTATTCGGGGGGATCTTTTGCTTCGGGATTAGTTTCTTTATGGATCGTTTTGCTTCTGTTTCAGATCCCGTGATTTCGCTTATTTTCATTGTTTTTATTGCGGCACCATGTTTCTGGAGTGTAATTACTTGGCTCGGTGTGGGTAGGGGACTAGGAGTTCTTCTTGTTCTCGGGATTCTTGCTGTAGGGGTGGAAGTAATCGCCGTTTCTACTGGTTTTCCTTATGGTTCCTTTTTTTATTCGGATGGTCTGGGTTTCAAAGTTTTTGGACTCGTACCGGTATCGGTTGCTTTTGCTTACCCATCGATTTTGTTAGGAGCGATCTATTTAGGTGGTCGACTTCGAGGAGATTGGTGGGGCTTCACTTTAGGGGGTACAGTGTTGAATCTCATCGCTGATCTTGTAGTTGATCCAGCAATGATTTCTCTAGGTTATTGGAAATATTTGGAGCCAGGGGTATACTATGGTGTTCCGTTATCAAATTTTTATGGTTGGATGGTAACCGGTTTCCTTTATGCAAATATCTTCTATTTCGCAGCATTCTCTAAGAAACCCTCTGCACCAAAGGAGATGTCAGATAGTCTTTTTCTTATTTTATGTGTCTGGTCTGGGTTATTATTGTTGAGAGGGATCAGTATCCCTGGAGTAATTGGCGTCGCATATATTGCAGTAATATTTTTCTTAAGGAGACAGGAATAAAGACGAAAAACACATTAATCATTATTACATTTTGAGTAAAAATAGTTTTGTGTTATTATACAATCCTAGTTATCTCGCAATTTTTGGTTTCGCGTGTAGCCTGGAGCATTCAATTTTGTAAAACGCGACTCTATTCGAGTTCAGGTTCTTCTCCTTTTTTCCATAAATCTCGTTCTTCATAACCTGTTGAAGAGATCCCTATATCAATCAGTTCCTCAGGATACGGCCAATAGAAAGTTTGACTTAATAGATATTTTTCGTCGAATCTAGTGAACCATGACTTAAGTATTGCTGCA
>JBFYNP010000067.1:0-111306 GCA_041304325.1 Candidatus Bathyarchaeota archaeon | reverse complement strand
TCTCTTTATTGTTCTCTGGATCGGTTACACGATGGCTACGACTCCGCCGCCGATTCCTCTTGAGAATCCTCTCGACTTGGAGAATGAGGGTGAAGAGAAGAAAGATAAAGAAGAAACCTAGCCCAATCGATAGACAATAAACTGAATTCTTTCTCTAACGATCAACGCACGCGTAAGCTTACTTAAAGCTATTTTCTATGGATGAAAGTCTTCTCTCAAGCTCCAAAGCCCGAATGCTTAATTCTTCATGCACTCGCCGATTATCAATAACCCCCGTTAACCACAATAAATCCATGAGCGAAAACGACTCAGCATAACTTATAGCACCCATCTCAGCTGACCACACCTCCACCAGACGATCAAAGGCTTCTCTTCTACCTCTACTAAGCAACGCGGCCTTATACTCATCCTTCATACGCTTAAGCAAGTCTTGAAAGTTCACCCGAATAGCAGGAGTAATTCTACCCATACACATCAACAAGTTACGATTCATTTCTACTCGTTAAAACTGAGACGCATCATTTGAAAGGTGAGGGAGCGGTAAATGAAAATGCAGAACGTCAATGTCTCGGATAAAATAGTAATGTAAATACACTGATTCTCCTCCCTCCAAATTAATTCATATGCTTTTAAGAGCACGTGCCACCTTGCGCGTGTATCAGCTATCCATATCAACTCTCCATAAATTACTATAATATGAACATTGAAATTAACTTGACTAAAATGCAAATGTCAACAAACGACAGAGGAAACTGTATTGCATGTGGTGATAAGCTCCATAAAATAGATGGAAAAAACCATTATGAGTGCAAAAAATGCAGTATTGATATGGAAGAAATTAATGGACTAATTCAAATCTCGATGATAAAGAACTCCTTTAAAACAGGAGTCAAAAATAAAAGAAAAATATACATCTAAATAATAACTAAATAGAGTAAAATAAAGCGCGAGCGAAGTAAAATACAAATATTATTCAAGCTCTAATGGTTTCATAGACAATAACCAATCTGTCCGAGTGTCTTAAACCTTATAACTTCAAATTGGTGAAAAAATGGTTCTCGATAAGATTGAAACTAGAACAATGACGAATAAAGATATTCCATTCGCCCTAAAGCTTCAGGACATTGTGGGTTGGGGAAACACTTTCGCCGACATCGAGAGGAGCTTATACTACGAGCCTAAAGGCTGTTTTATAGCCAGCCTGGATGAGATTGATGTCGGAGTTGTTAACAGTTACCTATATGACAAGGTCGGGTTTATCGGTAACCTCATTGTAGATCCCGAGACCAGAGGAAAAGGAGTTGGAGCTGAACTGATGACAAAAGCCATTAAGAGGCTCATAGCTGACGGAGCAGAGACAATTCGACTCGATGGAGTTCAAAAAGCAATACCTCTCTACGAACGCCTTGGATTCAAAGGCGAATACAAATCCCTTCGATTCAACGGCGTCGCAGCTAAAGCTCCACATAAAAGCGTTGAAACAATAATATCAGCGGACCTTAAACAAATCATAAAACTCGACACTAGCATCTCCGGATTAAATAGAGCTCAAAAGCTTACAAGAGTCCAAAAAGACTTTCCTCATCTCTGCTTTAAAGTTTTGAATGATGGAGAAATTAAAGGATTTATCATGGCTAGAAAAGGAGTCTCTAACATACGTGTTGGGCCATGGATATGCGACCCTAAATATGGTGAGTTAGCGGAACACTTGCTGAATGCATTAACATCCGAAGTTGAAGGAAGCAAGATCTGGGTTGGTGTTCCAGAGCATAATAGGTTATCAGTAAATATTTTAGAATCTAAAATGTTCATTCAGATGACTTCAAGCCTTAGAATGTGCTACGGCTTATTCCCTAAGCTTGAAAATGTCTCAGGAATCTTCGGTATTGGGGCTCCCGATAAGGGTTAGCTTGGACGTATGAAAAAGATCTTCTCCCCAATGGTGAGTGAAGGCTCATCGAGAGTTGAAGATCTGATTAAAACATTCATGTGGTTAGGCATGTGATTCATATCATATCCAACCAAGCTACCTATTGGGCGACCTTCAACAACGACTTTATCACCTGAAACTATCAGACCTCCGTTTATGATCTCGAAGAAAGCGACCGCTAAAACTCTATCTACACTGCCCCCTGGGGCTGCTTCTTTCTCATCGGTTATCATAAGCTCATGTATCTCATGCTTTAGGACTGCACGACTCTTGGTATCGAGAAGTTTCAAGCCACGGTCTTTGAATGAGACGTGAAGGATAGCGATTATTTCGCCTTCTACCCGGCGACGATCACCATATAAATCCGGTGTAATCCTCTTCGTATCGTATGGTGAAATAGTCAAATTACTCTTTCACCCATATCCCTTTTCGCTCTTCAGGATCACTTGATTCAATACCCATATAGTAATGTGTACTCTCCCGGGCTGTTGACGCACTCATAGTGTTGCCCATGTTATCCATTGCGAGGCAATTCATACCCCCTTTTTCTTTTAGCTCGTTGATATCTTTCATTCCTCTGAAACAAGCCTCCTTAACACTCATACCATTCTCCATGTAACTGACGATAGTTCTGGATAAGGCGAGCCTTATCGCCAGTTCTCCGCGACCCGTGCATGCGCAAGCCCCAAATCTGTTATCACAAAAGTTACCTGCACCTATAATGGGGCTGTCACCCAGGCGACCTGGGAACTTAAGGGCAGTTCCACTGGTGCTAACCCCCGAGCATATATTCCCCTTCTTATCCACAGCCATGATATTCACAGTACCATGCTGCTTCTCGCTCAGCTTGTCATACCACTTCCGGAGATCGAAATCATTAATGTAACCGAGGTACCATGATTTTTTTGATTCTTCTTCGGTTGCTTTCCCATAGATATCATCAAGGAAATTTTTGTAAACTAGGCGGCTCTCAGCTGTGCTTAAATCCTGTTTTTTAAACCCCATTCTATCCGCGTAGAGCTCAGCTCCTGTTCCTACAAGCATGACGTGAGGTGTTTCCTCCATAACTTTTCGAGCTATACTTATGACGTGAAGATAGCCTTTAACAGCACCAACAGCCCCCGTTCTAAGATTCTTCCCATCCATAATAGAGGCATCGAGCTCGATTTCCCCGAACAGGTTAGGTATACCCCCTAACCCAACGCTAGTGTCCAACGGATTTGCTTCAACTAATTTTATCGAAGCCTCTACCGCATCAATAGCTGATCCACCCTTCTTCAGTATCGTCGCGCCAGCGTGAAGCATGTCTTTCGAGTTTGTAGTACCGATGATAAACGGGTTAACCAAGAAATGCACCTGAAATAAAACTATGTTATGAATATTAAAAATCATGGGGTTCAGCTAATAATGAAAAAAACACATTTTCTTAAACAGGTTTCCACATATCTAAATAAATATTTTTTTTTAACCTAAAAAACAAGTTTTCTGCTTAGCAGTTTCTTTCACCTACCTCTCCCTCTAATTTTTTCTGGAAGGCTTTTAACACGGGACAAGCGGATAAAGTGTGAAACTGCATGAGCGGCAGTATTTGGGCTGAGAAGTATCGACCGAAGACCCTAGATGAGATGGTCAATCAGACAGAGATAGTATCAAGGATGAAGAACTTTGTCAAAGAAAAAAACCTACCCCACTTACTTCTCGTAGGCCCTGCCGGAGTCGGAAAGACAACCAGTATCCTATGCCTCGCCCGAGATCTCTACGGACCAGCCTGGCAGAATTACGTAATGGAGGTTAACGCCTCAGACGAACGCGGAATCGACGTAATCCGCGAGAAAGTAAAAAACTTCGCTAGAACTACAGCAATCTCCGGTGAAGTCCCATTCAAGATTTTAATTCTTGACGAAGCTGATAGCCTAACTTCTGCGGCTCAACACGCCCTTCGCCGAATAATGGAGATATACACGAGAACATGCAGATTCTGCCTAATCGGCAATTACTCGGAGAACATAATCGACCCTATTCAGAGCCGATGTAGTGTCTTCAGATATGGTCCTCTTCCCGAGGCGGAGATGAAGAACTATCTCGCAACCCTAGCCGAACAGGAACACGTCAAACTCGTTCCAGAAGGTCTCGACGCAGTCTTTGAAGCTAGCGCAGGAGATCTTCGCAAAGCGATCAACCTCTTACAAGCCGCCGCTGCAACTCAGGGAGAAGTAGATGACATCGCTATCTACAGCGTTCTTGGCAAAGTTAGTCCCCAACGTATACGAGAAATGATTAATCTCGGAATAAAGGGGGAATTCATAGAAGCCCGTGAGGTTCTTCGAAGTCTACTGATCGATGAGGGTCTGGCAGCTGAGGACATCATACGCATGATCTATTCCGAACTCATGAGAATGAATATGCCTGAGAAATGGAAAGTAAGGATCAGCGATGCCGTAGGAGAGGTAGACTTCCGCCTTACCCAAGGAGCACGCGCTGAGATCCAGTTAAGCACACTTCTCGCAAAGTTAGCGTTAGCTAGTGAACAATCTTGAGCATTGAGAGCCTCCCATGGGTTATCAGATTCAAACCCAGAATCGCATCCGAATTAGTTGGCAACAAACCAGCTATAAACGAATTAAAGCTCTGGTTAAAAAACTGGGATAAAGGAATCCCAGATAAACGCGCAGCTTTCCTAGTCGGACCTTCAGGTGTCGGGAAAACTGTAAGCGTTCAAGTATTAGCAAGCGAACTAAACTTTGACATCCTTGAGATAAATGCCAGCGACTACCGTACAAGAACACGTATGGAGGAGCTTATTGGACGCGCCGCCACTCAGAATATCACCATTTTCGGGAAACGTCGTCTAATACTATTCGATGAGATGGAAGGCATAAGTGGACGTGAAGACCAGGGTGGCGTAACAGCGATAAATGAAATCATCAAGCAAACTCGCAGCCCAATAATTCTCATCGCTTCATCAGTGACAGAAGATAACGAAGAAAAATTCCGCTCCATAAGAGAAAAGTCAAACGTTATTGAATACCGTCCAGTTCCCACAGCAGATGTTTATGCGAAACTAGCTATCATCACGAAAGAGCTCAAGCTAAGCATTAGCCCTGAGGCTATCGAATCTTTAGCTGTACACTGCCAAGGGGATCTCAGAAGCGCTATTAACGACCTGGAATCACTCTCCCGAGGAAAAAAAGAGATCTCCATCGCCGAGATACAGGGACTCAGCGAAAGAGATAGGAAGGCGTATACTCCCGCGATAGTTTACAACCTATTCGCCTCTCGAACATTACACGATGCCCGAAAAGCGATCAGTCAGGCGTTTATAAATCACGAAGAGCTTTTCGACTGGATATATGAGAATCTGCCGCTAATCTTCGACGACCCCCATGAACTCACTGAAGCTCTCGACGCGCTAAGCCGTGCCGATATATTCGAGCGGCGCGCTAAAACCTTCAACTACAGGCTTCAAAAATACATGTACAATAATATGACAGGCGGAGTTGCTCTAAGTAGAACAAACAGCCAAGGACTCGGGCTAAGAAAACAGATGCTTCAATCAACTGCAAAACTTGGCTACAAAGTCAACTCCTTTACATTTACCGAATCTAATGATGGACTCATTGTAAAGCCAGTTAAGTACTTAGGAGAAGAGTGGCGGAAGGTAAACGAAGTTTTTCGACTCATGGGAGCAACTTGGCTACGTGGTGGAGGAAGCTGGATCATACCCTATGTTCGACCTCCACAACTCAAATGGAGATACATCCGAACGTTCAGCAGTCGGAAGAAACTGCAAAGCGTTTCAGCGAAGGTCGCTACTAAACTCCATGTTGACAAGAAAACTGCAGTAAGTGAGATCATTCCGCTGATGAGACTCATGTTCCGTAACAAGGAGACCGCTGAATCAGTCTCTGATTGGCTGGAGCTGGAGGATGAGGAAACCCTTTGGCTAAATACCTAATAAATATCTGATCCAGTGAAATGCCATTTGGAGATATCCGTAAGCTCAATATCATCCCTGTAGATCTTTCCATCCTTCTCCTCCACATTTGCGATGGATCTCATAATCAACGTGAATCGGGGTGTTGGTTTAAAGCCCAGATTATCGACTATCCCCTCAACCGGTGAACCCCCACGGGTGGTGAGTAAAACTTCATCAACGCCATCAAAGTCTTGAGAGATATAACTTATAGTTGAACGAAAAACTGAATTATTAACTAATGTGGGTAAATAATCCTCAATTATAAGGTCCATCGTCCTCTCGGTGTCTTCACCGAGACTGGCGGCAACGCAACCAACGGTTCCCCTATCTTTAACTTTATATAACCGATATTCTCTTCGAGGAGTTTTACTGAATCTCCAACTTAAGTATTCAAGACTACGATCGATATGTAACATTCTTGTGGACCTGGCCCAAGATTCATATATTTGAAAATACTCGTCTAAGCCAATCCTCTCCAATTTTACATTTGAGTCAACATAAATTTTAGGCTCTTTTAGCTTCCATTCTTGAAAGCTGGTGGTTGCATAGCTATCAGCCTTTATGGCCGCGCCAGTTGCTCCCGCGAAGTTAAAACCCATCAGAATCTCTGGACCTTTATCCTGTAACTCTAATGCCATGAAACTGATAGTTTTCTGAAAAAGTCCCATTCGTCGATGTTCAGTTTCAACATAACCATCGCAGCCTTGAACCACCTTGAAAACATCTCTGCCACTTCTAACATTAAGTGGAAGAAATGAGTTAAAAGCCACAGGTAACCCACTTGAATCTTCGACAACTGCTATAGTGATAAATCCTAGAGTAGAAGGTAATTCCAACCATTTCCACCTAAACCTTGCATAATTGTACTCAGTATATAGTGTATGGTTTAATCCCGATACATATTTATCAATATCTTTCTCTGCTAACCATCTAACTCTATAATTCTCAACCATAATCATCACATCAGTATCATCAGTGACATATTAAAAACTAATATGGAAGGAGAGAAGGGGAAGTTACTCCCTTATAGTGGTGAAGATTCGAAATCTACTTCTTCTTCGCTACCGGTTTCTTTGCTGCAACTTTCTTCGCAGCTGGTTTCTTAGCCTCAACCTTCTTTTCAACCGGTTTCTTAGCTTCGACCTTCTTCTCTTCTACCTTCTTAACTTCTAATTTTTCTGGTTTTACTTCTGGTTTCTTTACTTCTTTCTTTGGGGGCATGTATTCACTGTCCATTTATAATATGGACGATCCAAGTATATAATATTTATACCATATATCCCCCCGACACACATAAAACAGTTATAATCATAGTGCTCGCTCTACTATGGTGATTGCGATGAAACTTGATTCTCTTCCAAGAGTGAAACTCGCTAATCTTCCTACTCCAATTCAGGAATTACCGAACCTTAGTAAAATGCTGAAAGGTCCTCGAATCTGGATAAAGCGAGACGATCTAACAGGACTCGCTTTCGGTGGTAATAAAGCACGGAAGCTTGAGTACCTGATGGGGGACGTGTTAGCTAAGAAGTGTGACTACGTAGTAACACATGCTGGGTTCCAAAGCAACTGGTGTACTCAAACAGCAGCTGCGTGTAAAAAACTCGGGTTGGGAATAATCCTCATAAAGACAGGCCCCGTGAACGGTTACGACCCCATTAACTGGAGTGGAAATCACCTCCTCCACAAATTGATGGGTGCAGAGGTAGAAGTTACCCGACCGGACCAAGTCAAGGCGATGGTCAACGAACAAATGAACCGACTCACCAAAGAAGGACATAACCCCTATTACATGCCGATAGGTGGCTCAGTTGCACTTGGAGCAGCAGGTTACGTTAACGCAATACTAGAGATCATGAACCAATCAATTGAAATGAATGTTCATTTCAATTACCTTGTTCACTGTACTGGATCTGGCGGTACACATGCCGGCCTCGTCCTTGGAGCGAAAGCACTGAACAGCGGCATCCGTATCATTAGCGTCGCAGACGACTCCAACCCCATCGAAGAACATATCGGAAAAGCGACACCGATAATCGAGGAAGCTAAAAACGTTCTGGGAATAGACGCCACCATCACCGCTGAAGACCTTATTGTCAATAATGATTTTGGTGGAGGAGGATACGGATTCACCTCAGATCAGAAAATTGAGGCGGTTAAGATCCTAGCCGAGACGGAAGGTCTCTTTATTGACCCCGTTTACACTGCACCCGCATTAGCGAGTATGATCAATATGGTGAAACAGAAAAAGTTCAGAAAACAGGATAACATCCTATTCCTCCACTCTGGGGGATCAGTAGCCATCTTTGCATACATGGACCCCTTCAAAGCATATTTACAAGGAAACAAAATTCCCTGGACAATCCCTCCATGGAGTCCAGCCTCAATATAAATTCTAAATCACGAATAACCTAATCTTCAATTTGAATATTTATTTCGAGTCTAAGGCACCTAAACCCTTTTTCCGTACCCCTGTAAAATATCTCTGAATGACTATTCCTCGCAGCCTCGATTTACATCTCCCATACATAACAGAAGGACTCCAAGGTATAGGCGGAGTCTTACGCTCTACACCCGAGTTGTTCCGCGTTGAGGAAGTCCCCGCCTATGATCCAATCGGCTACGGAGACCACATATTTCTAAACGTAACTAAAAGCCTGAAGACAACTCGCGACACCCAGATTGAGCTAGCAGAACTTTTCGAGCTCCACCGCGAGAACGTCGGTCACGCTGGACTTAAAGACAAGTACGCAGTGACTACCCAAACATTCAGCTTACTTATACCTAACATTGAACCCAAAACCGTCGCAGAGACAGTAGAATCCAATCTCGGCATCTCAGTTAACTGGTTCAGCCGACACCCAAAAAAACTTCGAAGCGGACACCTAAAAGGAAACAAGTTCTGGATAACAATCACCGACATCGAATCAACTAGAACCGCCCTAGAAACAGCCGAATTGATCCGAGAAAGAATTAACGCTGTAGGGCTCCCAAACTTTTATGGTGTTCAAAGAATCGGGGTAAAAGGTGATAACGTAAAGCAAGGCTACGACATAATCAAGGGCTTATATAAAGAATATAATCGATGGCTCCGCCGTTACCTAGTCTCGAGCTACCTAAGCTACATCTGCAATATTTACATCACGGAAAGAATAAAAAGAGGCTCATTCACCCAGTTGCTAAACGGTGACCTTGCAAAGAAACATGACACTGGTGGAGTATTCACAGTAGAAGACCTCTCATTAGAGCAACCTCGTTCTGAATCAAAAGAGATCAGCTTCACTGCACCTATATTCGGCTTTAAGATGAGGGAGACAAAAAGCGAAGCAAAAAAGTTTGAAGACGAAATATTTGCATTATCCGGCTTAACCCTCGAGGACCTACGTAGATGTGGAGCGTCCGGCACACGAAGAATAGGTCGGTTATTCCCAGAAATGCAACTTCAAGAAGAACCCGAAGGTTTAACCATAGTTTTCACCCTTCCAGCTGGAGGATATGCTACCGTTCTACTCCGTGAATTTATGAAGACCGAAGAAATATCCATAGAAGCTGATGAACCAGATATTGAAGCAGATGAATCTTGATCCCGGGTTTAGAAACAATACCGCGAGTATAAATAAAAACAAGAACTATTAAAAAAAACAAATTTTAAATTTGGTGCTCCCGCCGGGATTTGAACCCGGGATCCCGGACTCGAGAGGCCCATATCCTTGACCGGACTAGACGACGGGAGCTTGTCGAATAGACTAATCAGTCTGCAATAAAAACGTTAACCTCACATTGATCACAGATTTATTTAATTAACACTGAAAAATATCAAAAAAAAATCTTGTACCAACCCAAAACTACGAATAATAATGTTCTAAATGATACAGCAGTAAATGTAAATGAATCAACTATGTCACAAGATATATATTCTGATCATAGCCAGCGATTCTCAAATACAAGAGGCAAGCTGAAATGAAACCCTGTATAGCATGCAAAAACATCTATGGAAAGTATCTCTGCAGTGAACTCGGAAACTGCGCCTTTGAGGGCACAGAGGACTGGCCAAAACTTGAACAGACAATAATCGAAAATTCCAGTACATTCGAAGTAAGAACAATAAACCCGGTGTCATAAATGAAGCACGTCCTTAGTGATTTTGACTTATCTAAAAAGGATCAAGCAGAGATCCTTGAACTCTCATCCAAGATAAAACAGAATAAAGCAGCCTACGGAGACACTATGAAAGGAAAAAACTTGATGCTCTTCTTCGAACTGGCAAGCCTACGTACACGAGTTAGTTTCGAAGCCGGTTTCAACCAACTCGGTGGACATGCAATATTCTACAATATCGAGGGAGGAAAATTTACTAGAGATGAAGCCATGGAGGACGGAGTAAAAAACACAAGTCGATATTGTGATTTTATAATGGCTCGAGTATTGAAGCAGGAAATAATTGAAAGAATGGGAAAAGCATCTGAGGTCCCAGTAATTAATGGAATGACTGAAAAATATCATCCATGCCAGACGCTTGCTGACCTTCTAACCATCAAAGAGAAAAAAGGAATCTTAAAGGGATTAAATATAACTTACGTCGGGGATGGTGCCTGCAACACGGCGAACAGCACCATGATCGGCGGAATATCCGCTGGAATGAATGTCACCATTGCATGCCCTGAGGACTACAAGTATAGCCCAGCTCCCACTATTCTTGAAAAGATAAAAAACAAAATATCGATTGAACACAACCCAGTTAAGGCTGTAAACGACGCGGATATTATCTACACAGATGTAGCGGTGAGTGCTGGAATGGAGCAGGAGAAGGAAGAACGAATTAAGATCTTTAAACCATTCCAGGTTAACTTGAACCTCGTGAATAAAGCAAAAAAAGATGCATTAATAATGCATTGCCTTCCCGCCCACATTGGCTACGAGATTACCCGAGATGTAATGGACAGTAAACAGTCAGTGGTTTTTGATCAAGCGGAGAATAGAATGCATGCACAGAAGGGGCTTCTTGCATGGCTCATGAAAAAATAATAAAATTATAGTAGATATGCCAGCATTAACTTAACAATCTTACCCGGATTTCGCGCTACTATTCGAGCAACTGCCTTTCTTGCCCCATCACCAGTCGCTAAAGCGATGATATCTTCATTTGTAACGACCTCAGCCAGCATGTTTATTTCGTTATCACCAAACTTGTCGAGCATCTCAACTATCTTTCTGCTTTCAATGATCCTATTACCCCAATAAACATCGAATCTTTCCCGATATTTACTTAGGTTCTTGTTTGAGGTGTCCTCGCTCAGTATTGCATCGACTGCAACGCTGCCAGCCATTTTACCTGCCTCGACTGCACAATGAATTCCGCCACCTGTCGCAGGAATAACCTGCCCAGCCGCATCACCGATAAGCATCAAACCATTGTCCGTAATCTTATCAAAAACTCCTCCAGCAGGCGTTATTCCTCCACATCTATGTACACTCTTAGAATCTTTAAACCGAGAATCTTCTTTAATGAATTTATCTAGATACTCAAATGCAGGTCGTTCATGTATCTTCCTAACACCAATACCTACATTTGCAATTTTGTCGCTCTTTGGAAAAACCCATACATAGCCTCCAGGCGCAACAACTCCTCCCAAGTAAAACTCGTTTACATCATAAACAGGAAGATTGAGTCCCCTAAGCGTATACTGTGCACAAATACAAAAATCTGAGAAGAACCGTTCCATTCCATTACTACGTCTTATGATAGAATGATACCCGTCAGCACCTATAGTCACATGAGCTCTAACTTCAATTGTTTCGCTTTTCTGGGTTGCTTTTACTCCTACTACTCTATCGCCTTGTCTAATCACACCCTGTGCTGAAGTGTTCGTCATAAGTTCGACCCCTGCTTTGACTGCATTATCCCCAAGGGCTTTATCGAACTGGCGTCGGTCAAGGTTAAATCCAACCCATTCTTTGCTTGACATTTCGATGCGCTTTTTATTTGGAGTAATTATATGCGCACATTCAATTTTCTGACACACATAAGGAGTTACTGGGTCAATACCCGCATCCTTTATTCCATTTAGACTTAGTCCCTCTGCACATGATACTGGAGAACCAATAGTAGAGTGTTCTTCAAGAAGAATAACATTGGCTCCCTTTTTGGATGCTGTCATAGCTGCTAAGCTACCAGCGGGTCCGGCTCCAACCACGACTATATCACAGTCGATACGCCGCATGATAATCAAAGAAATGCCTGTTAAAGAGTTTAAAAAGACTACCTTTCAAGAATCTTTCTAGTCGCGATTTCTATGTCTTCTGCTTTAACCGTTTTTCTTCCCGCATGCTTTGCGAAATCGAATGCCTCCTTCGCGATCTTTACACCCAGGTCTTCTAACACTTTTCCAAGAGCGATAGCGCTCTCCTCACTTACACGATCAGCGCCAGCACGTTTAATGAGATTATGCATTGGAGCTACCTTAATTTCATCTGTCAAAACCATTCAGCCTAAATTATCAAACTAAAACCGGAAATATTTAATCTTATTCATCTTTTCACCCTGAAAACCTTGTTTAAAGATGTATGAAAAGATTTAGATTTTCTTTATTAATAAGAGATAATTGCGTTCATCTTAACCTCATTCTTTTATTTTCTAGAAATAGCTTAATTTTGACTCAATTAACGCTGTAATAGGTAAATGCTTAATAAAGCGAAGCTGCCTCACAAACAATACTCGCAATCGGTGGATTCAATGGGTAAAGTTAGAACCGAGTTGATTAAACGTGTCGCCCTTAAGCTTGTTGATAAATATCCAAGGAGCTTTGGGACAGACTTTGAAAACAACAAAAAATTCCTTACAACCCTAAATGTAGGGATCAGTAAGAAAATGAGGAATAAAGTAGCAGGTTACGCTACTCACGTGGTCAAATCAGACCTAAACTATGAAACTGGTTTAGGGGAAGTAGAGCCAGAATCATAATTAATACAGTTTTTAAAAATTTAAAGATGAGATTTTAGTTATTTTATATAACGATTCACTTTTTCAATATCAAATCCCATTTCTACAAGTTTATTTACAAGGTTAATTTTAGGATTTGACTTTCTGATATTCTCAGATATCTCCATGATATTTTCTTTGATTTCCCATGGGTAAACAACCCATTTATCCGTTTCTTCCACCCAGTAATCAGGCTTGTAGTTTGTCCAAGGCTTAACATGTAGAGTAACGACTCGAAGTTCCGCAGGGTTTTTTGAGAGCAAATATTCTCGGGCTTTTAAAAGTGATCTTCCTGAATCTGAAACATCATCTACTAGAAGGACTTTTGCTTTATGGATATCAGCGTTAAGAGGAATTACAACTTGGGGTTCTGAGGAGGCTGCAATACCAGAGTATGATTGCATCTGAACGCTTCCCAGTCGATGGACTGATAAGTGGTCACAAAGAATTCGCGCGGGGTCAAATCCCCCACGACCCATAGCAATAATAAAGTCAGGGTAAAATCCGTCTCCAGATATACGTGATGCTATGCTCCATACGAGCTTATCCACGTCTTCCCAAGTAAGGTGTAGGTAACTCATATTCTCCAAATAGATCCCTTCTATAGTACAGCTTGCATCTGGAGTCAGCAGATAATAAGTATTAGCGCTGAATGTCCATATCTAAGGCGTAAGAAAGGGGAAACGATTAAACCTCTATTCGTTAGAGTTCTGTTAATAGGAGTCTTCAAGTATGATCCGAGCCATTTTTGTTGGCAGGTTCCAGCCGTTCCATAATGGGCATCTATATGCTGTTCAGAAGATCCTTGAGCAAGCCGATGAACTCATTATTGTAATCGGTAGCGCTCAAATGAGTCATGAACCGGATAACCCCTTCACTGCCGGTGAAAGAATTGAGATGATTCAGTCTGCTTTAAATGATGCTGGAGTCATGCGTGATAGGTATATTTTGATACCGATAGCTGACGCACCTAGCCATAGAACGTGGGTTAGCTACGTTGAGTCTCAGACTCCAAGGTTTGATATAGTTTTCAGCAACCAGTCGCTGACGAAAAGGTTGCTCATTGAGGCAGGTTATGAGGTTAGAGGTATTCCACTTCATAGTAGAAGTAACTATCAGGCAACTGAGATCCGGCACAGGATACTTATGCAGCAAGATTGGAGAGATCTAGTTCCGGCATCTGTCTACAGGATCGTGAAGGAGATCGATGGTGAGGCGCGGATAAAGGATCTCAACACTTCGGATGTGGTTCCGATATCTAAGCATGAAGAGGACTCCGAGTAGCTATGTACCTTAACCTCGATACTGGATTAAAGAACAAGTATCCAGGACTTTCTGCTCGAATGGTTAAGATTCATGATGTAACAATATTGTTGCAGAACAGCTTGCTTGAGGCGTTTAAGCCAGAGGTTTACGCTATCACTCAGAAACAGTGGGATCTTGATCGACTCAAAGAGAATACCATTTTTAGATCATACCGCGACTTCTTCTGGAGAGTAGGTATTGATCCTACAAAGATCCGACCCGCTTCGGAGGCACTTATACGCCGTATCCTTCGGGGTAACTCCCTTCCTAATATAAACACATTTGTTGATGCCTACAACCTTGCATCCATCTCAACAGCTATCCCGTTTGGAGCATTCGACCTCGATAAGATGCAAGGTGAGTTAACGATGCGTGAAGCGCTGAAAGGAGAAAAATTTCTAGGGATTGGAATGGAAAATTGTATTAATCTCTCTGGGGGTGAGGTTGTGATTCAGGATGAGGAACAGCTTATTGCCATATATCCCTATAGAGATGCTGATTATAGCAAGGTATCCCTCTCGACGAGAAATGTGCTTCTAATGGTTTGCGGTGTACCCGGAATTACCAGTGAAGTGCTTTTAAAAGCCGAGTCTATAGGCATCGATTACGTTACAAAATTCAATCAAGGAGTAATTGATTAATCTATGATTGAGGTTGACGGCTCGATGATGGAGGGTGGTGGGCAATTACTCCGTATGGCCACAACCTACAGTGCAATTCTTGGTGAATCAATAACAGTTAAAAATATTCGGGCTACACGAGGTAATCCAGGACTTAGACCACAGCATCTTTCGACGCTCAAATCCGTAGCAGAACTCTGTAACGCTGAAACTACAGGACTGGAGATTGGTAGCTCACGAATAGAGTTTAATCCAAACAAGATCCGTGGAGGCTCCTTCTTGTTTAATATCGGTACCGCCGGCGGAATTAGTTTGCTTCTTCAATGTGTTGCTCCAGTAGCAGCTTTTGCGGATTCACCTGTAAGCTTGCGTGTAATTGGAGGAACAGCGGTTCGATGGTCTCCTCCACTACCTATTGTTGATAACGTTGTTTGGAGAGGCCTCAGAAGAATGGGTTTTAAAGGTGATTTTAAGGTAATACGTGAAGGCTTCTATCCAAAAGGCGGAGGCATTGTAGAGGCTAAAATAGATCCGATAAGAAACCTTTCCTCTTTTAATGAAAACTCCGGTAAGACGACTACTGTGTCCGGTGTTTCCACAAGTTATGGACTTCCACGACACGTTTCTGAAAGACAGGCTGAATCCGCAGATAGAACTCTAGCGGAATCAGGAATTCCTTCAAATATTAAAATAAAAGCTTTTGATGATCGAGACTCATCATACTCGCCTGGGAGTTACGTGTGTCTATGGGGGGAAGGTGAACCTCTTTTAGGGGCTGACGCGTTGGGGGAGAGAGGGAAACTCGCGGAGAGAGTAGGTTCAGAAGCCTCGGAGAAGATCATTCGTGAGATTAACTCTAAAACCTTCGTTGATCAACACACTGCAGACAACCTCATCCTTCCATGTAGTCTTGCTACCGGGGAATCAAGCTTCACCGTGAGTTTACTTACACTACACACATTAACGGCTCTTGAGATAGCTCGAAGCATACTTAACATTGAGATCTCTGTAGAGGGACGTGAAAAGCAGAAAGGTAAAATATTCATAAAAGGCGCAGGAATCATAAACACTCATATTTCCCTGTGATCTGAATTGAGAATCATAAAATTTCAGAGTGGCAGGATATTATTAGAGGATCCTGGTGAGGCTTTAATTCGTCTCCCCGCTTTAGAGTATCGACGAATTTTAGAGGCTTCCAAATCCGAAGGAGTGGAAATTATTGATGAAGTCTCCAAAGCTCCCTCCACTAAGCTGCTTAAGTCAAATTTTGTAGCTAGGGATTATCAGGTTGAGTCGGTGGATGCTTGGGAGAGAACTGGAAGACGCGGAATCATTGTACTCCCCACAGGGGCTGGTAAAACGATAGTTGCAATTAAAGCAATGGAGAACACGCAGGTTGCAACTCTTGTGGTGGTACCAACTATAGTTCTTCTGGAGCAGTGGCGGAAAACCCTTGAGGAGGCATTTAGAGTTCCCATAGGCGGGCTTGGCGGCGGATACGACGAGATCAAACCAATCACCGTTGCCACCTATGATTCAGCAGCGCTTAGAGCCACTAACATCGGAAACCTCTTCCACCTAATTATCTTCGATGAGGTTCATCATCTTCCTACACCTAGAAACAGTGGAATAGGTCTAAATTACATCGCATCAATGCGTTTAGGTCTCACCGCAACTCTCGGTGAAGAACCTAAAGTCCTTGAGTCATTGGAGCAACTCGTAGGACCCGTCATATACAGGAAAAAAGTAGATGACCTTACCGGGATTCACCTTTCAGAGTATACAATACGCACAATACCTATACCTTTGACTCCAAAAGAGAAACTAGATTATGACCGCATGTATCAAGCATACCGTAGTTTTCTTCAAAGAAGTGGAATAAAAATTCGAAGTGCTGCCGATTACATGAGTTTTTTAAGAAGAAGTGGAGTAGACCCTGAAGCGCGAAGAGCTCTCCTTGCGCGAAACGCTGCAATGGATATCGCCTTAAACAGCTCCGGGAAGATTAACTATCTTAAGACTGTTCTCAAGGCGAATCCCGGAGTTAAAACCATAATTTTTACTCGTCATAACAAGCTTGTCTATAAGATTAGCAAGCTTCTTCTGATCCCTGCGATCACCCATCAGACTATCTCAGAGGAAAGAAAAAGCATCCTTGATAATTTCAAGTCAGGATCCTATAGAAGGATAATTACTAGCCAGGTTCTCGATGAAGGAATAGATGTTCCTGATGCGGCTCTCGCCGTGATATTGAGTGGGACCGGAAGCAGTCGACAATTCATACAGCGCTTAGGTCGGATCCTACGTAAACGCGAAGGTAAACAAGCTGTACTGATAGAGCTCGTTAGTATGGAAACTGCGGAGACTAGAATCAGTCAGAGGAGGAAGCAAGAATAATCCTCCCACCCGAGTTGCTGAAGGTCCGCAGAACTAAGACAGCTATTAACCCCCTTTTTGCATCAGTTGATAAACAGAGTCTAGCAAAAACTCTTATCTCGATCTACAAGAATGAGATTGATCATAAGCGTTGGGAACTCAACGAGGGTTTACAGAGCTGTGAAGAGCTCGGTTACGATTACAGGCTCGTTCGAGGCTTATCTTTCATTCTTGACTGTCTCTGTGTCTTCAACTCACGTAGTGTCATAACGCCCGATAAACTACGACCTAAACTCTTCGCTGAGGCAGAGAGAAGCCCCGTCTACACAGACGCTGACCGGGTAGCGGTCGTGGAGCGAGTAGCAAGAGCGATGGGGGTAGAACCTCTCGAAATAGATGAGAGTATGTACGCGGATCTTATCGAAGAACAGACTCTAACTGATTTCGATGAACCTGAACCAATTGATCTTCTTGGGTACTATAATCACTCTCTCACAGCTGCGATTCTCGCTCACTCTATCCATATTGAAATGGAATATCAAGGGAAAAACGAAGCCGTAGAGAAAACAGCTGAAGTATTGGGTGACTTTGAGTGTAGAGAAACAACCTCCTCGCGGATTACATTGAACCTAAAACCGTTAAAACAGGTTACAGCTCGCGGAGCTAAAATGGAGCGTCTTCTTACTGCCCTAATTCAAACCCCAAGCTGGAGATTAAAGGCGGATGTTCTTTACCCTGTAAGGCTAACTGAGACTCGTCCACTCACATTATCTCAACAACTTCATGGAAATCTTCTAAAGGCTAAAACAGTTGAAGAGGAGCTGGTTTTAGAGATACCTGATAAGCCTCAAAAAAGAAGCAGCTACGGTGAGGTTGTAGTGCTGGAGGATACTGCTAATAAACTAGGTATAACGGATCGGGAGCTCTTAAAACTCATTGAGGCAGAAAGAACCCGATTTGTAAAACTCAGCGGTGTTATGTACAGCCCAAAAAAACTTGACGAGATCAAAGCCGATTTAGAAAATATGGGTGAGGGTGATCTTAAAGATTTCAAGGCCTTGTTGAAGGGGCATGGCGTAAAAAACGTTGTTGCAGTTCTCGAGAGCCTTGGATACGTTGTGGAGCCGGGAGTTGCAAAGGAGCTCCATGTCTATAAACTCAGGAGAAAGCCGTCAAGTATTTAACGTCGGCTGCGGCAGTCTACTCTGATTCGTATGGGTTGGCAGGATTATCAAGGAGCCACAACCGTTGGACTCATCTGCAAAGACGGTGTGATCTTAGCCTCTGAGAAGAGAGTAACTCATGGTTACATGTTAGCAAGCCGAAGCGGACTAAAAGTATTCAAGCTTACCGAAACAATGGGCATCGCGTATGCAGGTTTAATGTCGGATATGCAAGCGATGACTCGTGAAGCTTCCGCCTACGCCAACCTCTATAGCTTAGATAACAATCACCCAATAACCGTTAAAGCCATGTCGAAACTCATCAGCAACATGCTCTTCAACCGTAGAATGTTCCCTCTTTTAATGGAAACACTAGTCGGTGGAGTCGACAAAAATGGGCCTGAACTCTATAGTATGGATCCGGTGGGGAGCCTTATCCCTGATAAATATATTACAGCTGGATCAGGAGGAGCAATCGCCATTGGGATTCTGGAGGCTGAGTATAAGGATGGTTTAACATTAAAACAGGGAGCTGAACTGGCGTTGAAAGCCATAAAGGCGGCTGTCGCTCGTGACATCGCTAGCGGAGACGCTGTGGATATGCTCGTCATAACCGAGAAGGGAACTGAGGAGCGTATGATATCTCTCAAAAAGTAATTCTCAGGATCACGGTTTTTGTAATTAGATTGTTGGTGGTTTTAGGTTATGATTTATTTTTTTGTTGAAAATATTTAATTAATCTCTTAGCGGGATACATTTTTATTCGCCTCATTAATCCTTTGCTTGTAACGGGCTGGTAGGTCAGCGGTATGACTGCTTGGTTCGCATCCAAGAGGTCGGGGGTTCAAATCCCCCCCAGTCCACCATAAATTCTATTACATCAATAAATATCTATTTTAGAGATTAGACCTTGTTATCCATTATTTCTTTTGGATCAGTTGAATCACGAGTGTTAGCATCAATCCGGCGATGAAGCCGCCGATATGGGCCATGTATGCTACTCCTCCTGTGTCAGCGGTATTTGATATAGAATCCAGGCCGCTAAAGAGCTGTAGAACGATCCAGAGTCCGAGAACCAGAAATGCTGGGACTGGAATTATCGCTCGACCCATCAGCACCGTAACTCTACTCCTCGGGAACATTATTATGTAAGAGCCGAGTACCCCTGCGATTGCACCTGAGGCTCCTAGATTTGGGATAATAGAGTTCGTGTTTAAGGTCATCTGAGCAAACGTCGCAGTTATGCCGCATAACAGATAGAAGAGTATGAAGTTGATTCGCCCAAATCGATCCTCCACGTTATCGCCGAAAATCCATAGGTAAAGCATGTTACCTAGAAGGTGAAGCCATCCGGCATGCATGAACATGGATGTGAAAATTGTGGGTAAACCGCTTAGTGGATCAGCTAGGAATCTGCGTGGGATGAAAGACCATTGGATTATGAATGTGTCTCCAGTGGATAGCTCTAACATGAAGAAGAACAGATTCAATATGATGAATGCGTATGTGATGATGGGGAAGGATCTGTTTTGACTGTTGTCGTCACCGATCGGAAACATATGTTCTGACTTCTAATCGTTTCGTGCTTCTTCTATATTGTGGTGGTTAAGTTTTTCTTTGAACCAAATAACTGTTAATTATGTTTTAGTGTTCTTTATTGTTTCTTTAACATTTCCGTGAACTTAATCCAACTGAGTGTTTTAAGATCGTAGAACCACGCGTTGTCTATGTCTAAGAGTATTTGCTCGGTAATCTTCACCACATGATTATAACCAGTCCTCTCTGACTCTACACTGGTAGGTTCAAGCGGTACGATTGCTCCATCAAAATTCTTCGCGAAGTGTTCGAGTGCGGTGCATGTCATATCAAAGGTTTTAACAATTTTTTTCCCTTGGGAGATTACAGGCACAATAGGGTAAGCTCGGCATATAGCAGGCCTGTTAATCCAAACGGTGCATCCACCATAGGAGTGGTTTGGGCATACGGCTCTAGTCATCTGGTAGCTTATTATCTTAAAACCATGCTCTCCCGGTAATGGTCCTATCCCGAAACCAGGTTTCACGACATCACGGCGGAATAAGATGCGCTCTTCTTGGAGAAGAGGAAGCCCCTTCAAGACTCCTTGTCTTTCGATTAAGAGTTTCTTACAGCATTCTCCACAGTTAATGCATTGATAGGAGATCCGCTCACATGACAAGCTTGGTTCTACCTAAATGAGCTGGTATGCGGTATAGAAAAATATTGATTTAATAACTTATATATTACACACCTTTTAAGGCTCCTAATAACAACTCGCGCGCGCGCCCAGGCGTTCATCAATATATTGAAATATTGAACTGTATTACACCCTAAGACTCAGAATGAAGTTCTCAGATGTTAAGATCACTATCGCGAAGAAGCTGTTGACACAGGAAATATTCAAGGAGTACGCAGCCACTGACACGCAGCCAATATGCGATGCGGTGCAGGAAGGGACCATATACATCTCTAAGGGGATGAAGATGCCCGAGGGGTTCTGCAGCTGGGCTTGGGCTGATATTCAACGAGATGTGGTTAATCTAGCGATGGGGGGGAGACTTTCCCTGGATAAAGAAGAAAGGTATAATGATCTCGTCATGTAGCGATGGATTGAGGCCTGTAGTATTCAAGTTAGAGCGGATATAATTACAACTATGTGTTTTTGGTGCCGCTGGTGTGATTTGAACACACAACCCCTCGGTCTTCAGCCGAGCGCTCTCCCAGGCTGAGCTACAGCGGCGGGTCAACAAAGAGGGAGGCGGTTTTTATTTAAAGATTATCTTCTTAACAGCATCGCTTTTCCAGAGGTATTCAGCTTTACTAAAAGAGTCTTTACACACTTTAGATTTCTGACTCAAAAATATTATTTACTTTCCCAGCATTGTATTATTTATGATTAAAACAGTTTTTGGAAAACTACGAAACGAGGTCTCAGGAGAAATCGCCTTTAACCATGTTGCAGAGGTGGCGAAGCATCACCGCATTCAAGTTAGCCCGGGGATACGAGCTGCTGTTAACTATAGCGTTGCCGCTTTGAAAGGGTATGGCATCGATGCTGAGGTGAAGTCGTGGCCGAGTACGGGTAAAGAATTCGCTTGGAGTAGCCAGATGTTCCAGGAGTGGAGCTGTGATGATGCTGAGCTTAAACTGGTTGAACCCATTGATCAGGCTCGATTCTTAGCTCGGTTTAATGAGCAGAAGATCCATGTTATTCAACGAAGCTTTTCAACTCCGAAGGGCGGAGTGACCGCGGAAGTTGTTGTTCTAAATAAAGGTGAGGAGGAGGCGGACTATAAAGGGCTGGATGTCTCTGGTAAGGTAGTACTTACCAGCGGGGATGTTCAGCGAGTACATGAGCTTGCTGTAGAGAAGCGAGGGGCTGTGGGTGTTCTCTGCGATGGGATGTTTCAAAGAGATCTTAACCTCAAGGAGGGTGAGCTTGATGACGCACTCAAGTATACCAGTTTCTGGTGGGCAGGTGGAGAAAAACCGGCTTGGGGTTTTGTCCTCACGCCTCGCACAGGCAGGTGGCTCCGCAGACTCGTTGAGAAGAGTAAAACTCCCATCAAGGTTCACGCCGAGATAAAATCAAAACTTTACCCAGGCATTATGGAGGACGCTGTAGCGACGATACAGGGAAAAACGAAGGAGGAGGTGACGGTTATTGCTCATATTTGTCACCCTCAGCCAAGCGCCAACGATAACGCCTCTGGTACCGGCGCAGCGATGGAGGCGGCGAGAGCGATCCATCGTTTAATCGAGAGGAAAGATCTTCCCCCTCCGCGTCGAACCATTAGATTCACTCTCGTTCCGGAGATGGCGGGTACATTCCCGTGGCTTGCTGAGAACGAGAATAGAATACCTGACATGGTTGCTGCTCTCAACCTGGATATGGTTGGCGAGAAACAGGAGCTCTGTGGAGGACCCCTCGTCATGGAGAGGACGCCTGAGGCGATGTCGAGTTACGTGAATAGCCTCATCGAGGCCATCTATGATTCTGTGAAGCAGGAGGTGAAGAACCTGGGTGGGTCAGCGAGTTACCCTCTGTTTAAGCACGCTGTTACGCCGTTCAGCGGAGGAAGTGACCACTACGTATACAGTGACCCGAATGTTGGGATCGCATGCCCAATGATTATTCAGTGGCCTGATAAGTTCTACCACACAAGTTGGGATACTATCGATAAAGTCGACCCTGAGATGCTTCGAAAGGTCGCTCTCATTACCGCTACATACGCTTACTTCATCGCGAATGCCGGCCCTGAGGAGGCTCTATGGCTTGCTCATGAGACTTATGGTAGAGAACGTCTACGCTTGCTTCAGCGTGTCCAAGCAAATGTTAACGCAATCATCGAAGGAACCCCAGAGGAAGCTCCATACGATCTCGCGGACCTTAGAGACAGAATTGACTACTGGTCGGAACGAGCCGTGGAGGCGGTGAAGAGTGTTAAACGACTTGCACCGAAAGATAAGGCTCTGAACGAAACAGTTGAAAATCTCAAATCCGACCTAGAAGCTCTCGCTAAAACTGAGAAAAAGAAAGCAGAAGTGGCCATCACCACATTAGCTGCCGCTAAAGGATGGGGTAAGCTTGCACCAAAACATAAGAGGCTACTTAAACATGAAAAAGAAGCGGACACCATTGTGCCTAAGAGGCTTTTCAGAGGGCCACCTCAAACTCGTGGATGGATGAAGAAACTCACACCAGAGGAGAGGGAATCCCTCAGAGAGTTAGGGAAAATGCATCCGAACGGTCGTGGTGCGACGACGTTAAGCTTCTATTGGGCCGATGGCGAGCGTAGCATACTCGAGATTAGTAGACTCGTTGAGCTTGAGTCTGGAAAAACGGATACGGAATATCTAGTTGGGTATTACAAGTATCTGGAGAAGATGGGTTTAGTTAAACTCGTGAAAAAGTAAATAGCGTGAGAATTTATGATAATTCCGTGGTTCCCGTTTTTTAGAGAGTTTTGTTTTACTGTGAATCGGTAAGCTATATAAGGTTGGTTTGAGGTATAGCCTGCTTGTGGGCCGGTGGTCTAGTGGCTATGACATCGCCTTGACATGGCGGGAGTCACCGGTCCGAGTCCGGTCCGGCCCACCACCTCATCAATACAAAAAATTTTAAATCAATAATTCTCTATCAAAATATTTTTACTTTTTGATGATATAACATAATTTTTCTAACCCAACCATTAAATCACGTTTCCCACATATTTTATCTATGAATAGCATCAACCTTGGGTTGGATCATGTCCATATCTTCGTGAAAAATTTGGAAGAGTCGGTGTCCTTCTATAAACTGTTAGGACTAGATTTCATTGAGTATACAAAACATGGCGGCAAATCATGTTTAATGAAAATATCGGGTTCAACAATTCTGTTTGAGATTCAGGAGGTCGGCGTCATCGAAAACCCTGGGATCAATCACATGGCTTTTCTTGTTGATGACCTAGAAAAGGAATGCACTGACCTTAGAGAGAAAGGTATCCAGATTGATGGACCTCTGATTAACAAGAATACCGGTAGGTATCTAGCTACTATTAGAGATCCTCACGGTTACCTTGTACAACTTGTACAGAAGTAACCGCGCGTAAATCTCTTAAAAAACAGGATTTCATAAAAGGCAAGTAATTTAACTTTATGTAAACTTGCAAAATCTAAGAATACTTGTAATTGAAACAATAATAAGGGATAGAAATAAAAACTAATTAGCCAGTTTCCTCTACAATGGACGAGATCGATGAAAAGATCCTTAGGCTTCTTAAAGACAATTCCCGAATGACTTATGTTGAAATCGGTGAACAAGTCAACCTCAGTGAAGGAGCAGTTCGGAATAGGCTTCAATCTCTTGTCGCTTCAGGTGTTATCAAAAAATTCACAGTTGAAGTGGCGAACACTTCCAAAGTCAGGAGTCTAACCATGATTAGCGTTAGCCCCAGCACACCCACAATAACTGTCTCAAAAGAAGTTCAAAAACTCAATGGCGTAGAAAGGATCTATGAAGTCACTGGAGAGTACGATATCGTTACTGTGGTAAGCCACCATAACATTGATGGAATCAACCAGTGCATCGAGGATATCCGAAAAATCAAAGGTGTTGAAAAAACAAACAGCGTAATAGTTCTTCGCACAGTCGATCTATGATAAAACTTTTTAGAAAAAAACATTAAACAAACTAGAAATATCTAAAGGATGATCCTGGCGTCTACTGCTCGCGCACCTTTTTCGTATATTAGCACAGGATTCATATCGAGCTCTTTAATTTCTGGACATTCTGTAAGCATTTGACTTGTGTTAAGCAGAATTTTTACAATTGTGTCTTTATCGGATTTCGGCATTCCGCGTGCACCGTCTAGTATTTTCTTTGCTTTTATCTCCTCAAGCATCTCCCAAGCATCTGAACTGGTAATTGGAACAAGGCGGAAACTTACATCCTTAAGAATTTCAACGAAGATCCCGCCTAACCCGAACATGATCGTAGATCCGAAAGTTGGATCATTAGTACTTCCAATGATGATCTCAGTACCTTTAGGCGCCATCTCTTGAACGAGGATGCCTTCAATGACCGCTGTTGGTACGTTTTTCTTGATATTAGCAATTATCTTGTTGTAGCCTTCGCGAATGCCTTTTTCGTCGTTTACTCCAACAATTACTCCTCCCGCATCACTCTTATGGAGAACTTGTGGAGAAACAATCTTTAGAACGATCGGGAACCCGATTTTTCTCGCCGCCTCCACTGCATGTTCTTCAGATTTGGCAACCTCAATCTGGGTTACGGGAATACCATAGAGTCCGCAGAGTTTTTTAGCTTCATGTTCATATAGGAACTTTCGTCCCTCTGCGTTTGCGATTTCAAATACTTTGGAGACTTCAGGGCTTCGAATCATTTTCGTGTGATACTCTCCTAATTCCTACTTGTTCAACTAATGGGGATGTTATCTCTTTTTAAGAGTTATGAGCAACATGCGCGTTTACCCTAAATTTAACTTCCTAGAATACCTGTAATTCCTATGTCGTTTAATGATCTCAGTAGTATGATCGAGAGTATCGATCAGGATAAAGAAAAAATTATCCACTTACTTTCAGATCTAATACAAATTCCAAGTGATAACCCCCCTGGAAACACTTCAAAAATTGCACAGTATGTGCAGAGTTATCTGGGAGACTTTGGAATTGCATCAAAACTATATGAACCTAATGAAGGAAATGTGAATGTTGTCGCAAGTTTTGGATATGGGTCACCACACCTAATTCTCAATGGACATCTCGATCAATTCCCTTCAGAGGTTGGAGAAAAATGGAGTGTCCCACCCTATTCAGGAGAAGTAAAGAATGGATTCATATGGGGGCGAGGAGCTGGTGACATGAAAGGAGGCCTAGCATCCCTCATCTACTGCTTCCGTGTTGCAAGCAAATTAGATCTACCCGGAAAGTTAACCTTAACCTGCACCTCCGATGAAGAGACAGGTGGTCGCTGGGGTGCACTCTGGCTACTTGACAACGTCCCCGAATTATTGGGTAATGGAGTTCTCAGCGGGGAGCCTTCCGGAGGCACTTTGAGAATAGGTGAAAAAGGGCTTGTTGCCTTCAACGTGAAAACAAAGGGAAAATCCGCGCACGGTAGTTTCGCTGGCTATGCCGGAGAAAACGCAATAATGAAGATGGGGCGTCTACTACCCGAGATTGAGAGCCTAAACAAAATACCCACAAATCTGACTCCAGATGAAGAGTCGTTGATGACAGAACTAGTAAAAGGCTACACAATCCAATTCGGCCATGAGGCTGAAGGCCTCTCAAATGTTCTCAGGCATGTAACAGTGAATGTGGGTGTCATACATGGAGGAGTAAAGGCGAATATAATTCCCGCTGAATGTTTAGCGGAGGTAGATATGAGGGTGCCAATCGGTGTAACGCCTAGCTTTCTCAAAGATATACTCCTTAGGAAGCTTCAAACACTAGATCCATTAGCAACTGTAGAATACAACCGACATCCCACCACAGTAATTGGTGCAACTTACTCATCACCAGCATCACCAATTGCCAAGGTCATCAGCGAAAGCGCGAAACGAGTAACAGGTTCTGAACCCTATCTTAGCTTCACCTCAGGTGGAACTGACTGTAGATTCTGGAGAGAAAGAGGAGTCCCCTCAGCCGCCTACGGACCCAGAGTATTCAGCATGGGCGCAGCAGATGAAAGAATAACCGTAGATGATCTCTTGAAAACAGCTAAAGTCCATATGAGCACTATAATCAACTTCCTAAATCAATAAGATCAAAAACAAAGAATTCATTTCGTCTTCTAACACGATAGGCTCAGGTATAGTGAACTGATGTAAATTCACCTCTCGAGTTAAATAAATTGATATTAAAGGTAAGGGTTGTAAAGTGGTTAAACCGTATAAAGCTGGTCTCATCAACCACCATTTATGGAATTGATGCCGGTGATTATGCCTGTAACAGTCTCTGGGGCTCCAGCTCCTGGACCAATAACAGTTACAGGTCTACGCCAAAGACGCGGCTGGATCTTGATGATATTATCAGATTCTTTATTCTGAGATATTGAGTCATCGGAGTTGGCCTCTAAAAAGCCAAGTTTATACTCATCAGAAACAAGATTTGCATTCCCAATGTACCAGATAACTTTTCTTCGCTTTTTAGCTTCTATGATTCTAGTAGCATAGTTATCATCGAGTTCAGGTAAACGCTGGAGGAAATCGTTTTTACTTAAATTGACAAACTCATCTGTGATTACTGGCTCAATGTTTATGTCCTCTTTTCCAATCTTTTTACCTAGGAGACGGCTGAGTATGACGAGTTTTCTGCAAAAATCTTCTCCCGATAAATCTTTTCGGGGGTCGGGTTCAGCATAGTGGCGTGGAGGATTCATAGCTTCCTTTACAGCTGTGCTGAGCTTAGTTTTCTCGTTGAGCCGTTGACTAATGTAGTTCATTGTACCGCTTAGACAGCCACTGAATTCTGTGATACCGTCTTGTCCAAGACTTTGAATGATCTCTGGGATTCTGAGTCCAGCTCCAACCGTAGTGCCGTAATCAAGGATATGCACTGCTTCTTTTGCTTTTTTAATAATTTTTCTGTAATCAATGTATGATACATCAGCTATGGGGAGTTTATTACTGGTGACAATGTTAGCAAAATCAAGGCAATCATATAGCACTTTATGTGTCTGCTCTGCGGTAGCATCGATTAGAATATCTGATTGATAATCAGATATAACATCTACCGGGTTCTTACCCACGTAATCTCCAATATTATGGTTAGAAATAGCTTTGCCTTCTGCCTTATTTTTAAGAATCGCCGATAGTTCAGCTTCTTTGAATCCGTTCTTTTTAGCGACGAATCCAGATGAGTCTCCAATAGCGACATAGAGAATCCTCTCGTTTACTGATGTTCTGTGTAAGAGTTCACGCCCAATGGTTCCAAATCCCATCAATGTTACTCGGGTTTGTTTCAGGGATTTCACACTCAGAAATAATGTTTCTTTTTCAAGTATTCTGCAGAGAGCACTATTCCGCCACCAGCGCCTTTATCCAGGTTATCGCTGGTTACAACGTAGCTGACCCCATTCTTGAATACTGGATCTTTTCTAAGTCTACCTACCAATGTTACCTGTCCTCCGTATTTGCTTTGGGTCTTGGGTTGAGGGAGAGTCTGGTCTTCGAAGACTAGAATTGGCTTTTCAGGAGCTGATGGAAGTTTAAGCTTCTGGGGTTCACTAACATAATTAATTAAACTCTGTTTTACATCATCCAACTTGCAAGGTTTTTTGGTTTCAACGAACACCGATTCGAAGTGGGTTCTCTCGACAAATACTCGAGTGCAGGTTACTCCTAACACGATTCCAGCACTCTTTATTCCTTCAGTATCCATCTTTCCAAGGATTTTATTAGTTTCATTTATTACCTTCTCTTCTTCACCATCGATATAGGGGATAACATTCATCTCAACGCTTTTTCTATATTCGCTATCTGCTCGGAGCCCTTTTTCTCCTGCACCGCTTAGGCTTTGGCTGCTTACCATATGAATTCTCTTAACTCCAAAAGAGTCCATAATGGGTTTGATGCTTGTTACTAGACCAACGACGGTGCAGTTAGGACCGGGACAGATGAATCCACCCCAATTACGCTTCTTTTGTTGAATTTTAATCAATTTAGCGTGTTTGGGGTTTACATCAGGTATTAGAACAGGAACATCCGGTTCATTCCGATACGCAGATGCAGTACTGAAAACTGGAATATGTTGGGCGAACTTGCCTTCCACTGTTTTTGCAACCTCTGACGGAAGTGCGCTGAAGGCGATATCGTAATCTATTCCGCTCTCCTTCTCAACATTTAAAACCTGCATATTGAGAATTTCGGGTCCAGGGTTCTTCTCAAAGAATACTGCATCTTCAATAGCTTTATGATAGCTCTTACCAGCGCTTTTTGAGCTTGCAGCGAGCGCTGTAATTTTGAACCAGGGATGATCTCTTAGTGACTCTACGACGTTTTGACCGGCAGCACCGGTAGCTCCAAGCACAATGGCGTTTAGTTTTTTAACCATTCAAACTTTCTCCTTAAAGTATTCAGCGTAAACTGCAGCGACTGCGAGTGGAATATCTTCATCACGTACGCTGAAACGGATGATGTTCTCGCTATATGGTTGGGTTGCCTGTTCAATGTTTATTCCATACCGGGCGATGACTCCGGTGACTTTGCTCATAAACCCCTTTACTCCTTTCATCTCTGAGCCGACGATGCTGAATGTTCCTTTTTTTCCTTCAATTTGCTTGACTTCAACTGCGAAGTCAAGAGAACTTAACGCCTTTATTGCTATGTTAACATCCTGTTGAGGCATCAATAAACTAATTTGATAACCAGATATCGATAGATACCGAATATCCACCCCGGCATCTCCAAGAGCCTCGAAGACCTTATGGTAGACCTCCGTTGGTAGAATTGACTGAGATGGTAAGAAACGAACTCCGTAAAGATCTCTTTGAAAGCTTATTGCTTTGGGTCTGCCACTGGGGCTACTTTTCCCATTTTCTCCGCTGATAAGTGTGCCCTCACTTTCTTCGTTAAGGGATTTGAGCTGTAGTGTTATATTTCCTTTCATAAGAGGATTAAGCACTTTGAAATGAACGACTTTAGTGCGTTCCTCGCGTAATAGTTCAGAGGCTTCAACGTAGTTGAGGTATGGGATCAGTTTTGGATCGGGAATTTTCCCTACTTTCTCAATGATTTCGCTGTTTGTTTTCAACTCAGCTACGAATTTAGGGTCGCAGCTCATTATTCCCCCCTCATCAACATATTTGATTAATCTTTTGCACCCAACACTGTAAGCAATGCATGCTGCTGTATCATCTGTACCTCCTCGACCGAAGATTGTGATTAATCCACCCTCGCTTCGGCCAGCAAATCCAGCGATTATCGGGATCTTTCCTTCAGAGATGTAGGGAACTAGATTTTCCTCTACTTTAAGTCGAGTTTTTTCTAGGTTAACTGCTGCCTCTTTATTTTTCTCGTCAGTGACTAGAAGATCCTCTCCATAAAAACACTGAGTTGGGATCCCCCGTGACTCGATATGGTAGCTGAGGATTCGAGTCGCAAAGTTCTCACCCCGACTCACTGTGTAAGCGTATACAGAGTCGCTGACTTCACCGCTCCCCCTAATGTAGCTAAGGACGTGTTTAAGTTTATCGAACTCACGTCTAAGCTCCTCTGCTTGAATTTTTTGGGGAATGAAGAGAATATGCTCCATATAAAGCGCATCGACAAATGAGTGAGGATCAAAACCTGCCTGTGTTCTGGTTGCACCTAACGCATAGATTATTCTATCCGTTACTCCCTTCATTGCTGATAATACGCAGATCGGTTGCTTACCCTGTTTGTACTTAGCCTCTACAAGATCTGTGATGCTCTGAAAATCGCTGTAGCTCTTCAGTATAGAGCCACCTAATTTCAATACTTCAATATCCATAAGCTATCAACCTCTTAATCTGTAGATACGATTAGTTTCCGAAGCGACTGCATTATATCCCCCTCTGATGGGTCGATACTAGTTGGCTTATTCCCGTTTTTTGTGAGTATTCCTTCTAATTCACCCATATGGTAACGTATTGTAGTCTCCGAATCCTTGAGGAGGGTTCCCGTAAGGACACATACTACATCAGAATCAAAGTCTATTACCCCTACCTCTCTGAGCTTCCGGGCGCCAGCGACAGAAGCTGCTGATGCAGGCTCACACCCTATTCCGCATCTATCTATCTCTGCTTTTGCCTCCATAATCTCTTGGTCGGAAACTTGCTCTACAACACCATTTGTGTATCTAATAACCCGGATTGCTCTCTCCCAGCTGACGGGATTCCCGATCTTTATTGCTGATGCCACCGTGTGAGGATCAACTTGCACGATTTCATTAATACCTGATTTAAACAGATTGTAAAAAGGATTCGCGCCTTCAGCTTGGATAGCTGCAATTCTAGGTATCTTTTTTATTAAACCGTTTTTCTTTAAGTCTAATAGAGCTTTCCCAAAAGCACTGGTGTTACCTAGATTCCCCGCTGGGACTATGATCCAGTCAGGCTCTACCCATTTTCTCTGTTGAAGAAGCTCAAAAATTATGCTCTTCTGTCCTTCAATCCTCCATGGATTAATGCTGTTTAATAGGTAAAGCCCAAGTTTCTGAGATGCCGCCTCAACAAGCTTCATCGCGTCATCAAAGTTTCCTTTAACCTGGATAACCTTAGCGCCGAAGGCTATGGCTTGACTTAATTTACCATAAGCGATCTCACCCTCTGGGATGAACACGATTCCTTTTAGCCCTGCCTGTGCAGCGTAAGCAGCCATACTTGCGGATGTGTTTCCTGTGCTGGCGCAGGCAACTGCGGTGGATTTTAGTCTCATCGCCTCTGAGACGGCAACAGTCATACCACGATCCTTGAAGCTGCCAGTAGGGTTCTCTCCCTCATGCTTTAAACTGAGTTTATCTATTCCTGTGTAATAAGACACATTTCGGCGTCTGTAGATATTTGTGTTTCCCTCTGGACGGCTTACGAGCTCTCTCATATCAATGTCTGGGCTTATGAGCTCCTTGAATCGCCAAACACCACTGTCATAAGGAGCTTCACTACTAATGATGCGGTGGTCGAAGAGATTTTTCTTAATAAGCTCATTGTTGTAGACAACCTCATAGAGGCCTCCACACTTACATCGAAAAACGGTGCCGCTTTGAATGATGTTGCCACATCGAATACATTGTAAATGTGTCGTCATCAGGATACAACTCTCGCACCGAGATTGCTCGGTTCAGTGACATAAATATCGGCATGTACCTCCTTGAATGCGTCTCTCATTGCGTTACCGATTGTAACTGGATCTGGACCGACAGCGAACATGCTGGGGCCTCCACCGCTAATGCTACATCCATACGCCCCGGCTTTTAGAGCTGAATTTTTTACCTCATCGAAGTGAGGTATCATTCGAGCCCTGTGAGGCTCTATTAGAACATCTCTAATAGATTGACCGAATAAAACTGGGTTCTTTGTTGCAACTGCCGCTACCATTCTGGAAGCGTTCCCTATGTTAGCAACTGCATCTTTTAGTTCAACTTGTTTTGGAAGTAGTTCCCGAGCAATCTTAGTTTTATTCTTATAGTTTACGTCAGGCATGACCACGACCAAGCCGATCTTGGGCATATCAAACCTTATCACTTCATAGTTTTCGCCTACAAGTACAAAGCCACCTAGAAGGCTGGCTGAAACATTATCGGCGTGCGCACTTCCTGCTACAGCTGCTTCTCCCTGTGCAGCGGTTTTTACAAGCTCTTGAGTACTCATTTCAAGCCCTAGGAGCTTATTAGCTGCGACAGAAGCTGCAGCAGCTGAAGCACCTGAACTACCCATTCCTTTCCCAGGCGGTATTCCCTTACTGATTTCAACTTTAAACCCGTTTTTTACACCATATTCTCGAATAACGTAAAGCAAAGCTGCCCCAGCACTATTTCCTGTGGCTTCAAGAGGTATCGTCTGATTCTCAAGACTTGTGACAGCAATCTTTACTCCTGGTTCATCACTAAGCTGAACTTTAAGCAAGTCCCCTAGCTTCTCAACAGCAATTCCAAAAATATCAAAACCAGGTCCAAGGTTTGCAATAGACGCTGGAGCGAATACGTTAAGCTGTTTGACGGTCACCCATCACTCTACACCAAGACTTATCTATTCGGTACTTTGCCTCTTTTTAAGGCTACCTAAACAACAGTAGCTAACCTATTTGACGTTTTGTTTGTACTTCACAACAACATCCTTTTCGCTTATCGGTTTAACCTATATACCAGTTTCAATTATCTTTCTGCGGGAATTATACTGATCCATTTCCTTGGTATACAATGGTTGATCAACGATTATCCCCCTCACCCAGTGATTCTTCATCGTAAGTGGCCTATGGGATTAGAAATATCGGAAATGCATCTACAACCTGGAGAAACACTCGCTTTAAAGATTTTAAAAGAACGCAAATGTATCGGCTACAAAGATAATGATGATACTCCTCAAGAATGTAAAACTCTTACCCCCTATCATCTTGGATCAGATGGAAGATGTCCCGTCTGCAAATCACGTAACAGAATCTCCAAATGCAGCAGATGTCACGGTATTTGTATAAATCCCGAAGGTCGAACTTACTGCAAACAGCCTCACATAATATATTTAGCAGCTTTCACACCTGACTTCATTAAAGTCGGTGTTTCAACCGAGCGTAGATGGAAACGACGAATCGCGGAGCAGGGTGCGAATTTAGCTGTCGTTATTGCACGCGCTGTAGACGGTGCTGCAGCAAGAACATTAGAGTCAAAAATGAAGGAAGAGCTCGGGATTCCTGATAGAACGAATGAATCTATTCATCTGCAATCAATAAAAACAGGATTCAAGTTAGATCACCTCCTTAACGCTTTAAGTGTTCAATATCAGAAACTGGGGCACCTTAAACTCGCGTCAGGAATTGAACTTGTTAAGACTCCAGAAATCTATGATCTTTACAATCCCTATGTTCAAATAATCGGGTCATCTACTAGATTACCTCAAGCTTATTCTGGGAGTCGCCTACTATATGGCGAGATCGCTGCAGTCAAAGGCTGGAGTTTAATTACCTCATATAAAGGAAATTACTCCGTTTTCAACCTCCATAACCTCGTAGGATGTATTCTTGAGGAAGGGGGAGAAAAACCTCGGGACACTCTATTAGATTTTATTTAAATCAGTTCGAGGCTACAGTCAAACTTTAAAAGGGTCCTCTGCACAAACAGGTTAAGGTGTTTAAATGAGCGTCGTCGAGATTCAAAAAGCCTTGGATGAAGTGCGCCCTCACCTCCAAATGGATGGAGGCGACGTTGAATTCGTCGAATACAAAGACGGAATAGTCAAAGTCAAACTTAAGGGTCATTGCGCGGGCTGCCCCATGAGCCAAATGACTATAAAGTGGGGTGTTGAGCAGTACCTCAAGAAAAAGATCCCTGCAATAAGAGCCGTTGAGCAGACCACATAGGAGGCGCCAAGGAATAAGCCTCGGCCAAGAGCTTGAAAAGGCTAAGAGTTACGGAGAAATCTTCACCCTCGTTAAAAAGTCTGTTAAAAAAAGCCTCAGTCAGCATAGAGTAGGTTTAATGCTGCTGCTAGGAAATCTTCCTATAAAAGTTGGGGCATTTCATCCAATGGGAACAAACGAGATCGTGTTAAACCGAAAACTATTTGAAGACAAGATGATTCCAAATTGGAATAGTCAGGTTTTTGCCATCCTCCTGCACGAATATCTTCATACTCTAGGATACACTGATGAGCATCAGGTTCGCCATATGACATACAGAGTATGTACAGATAACTTTGGACGACAGAGCCCTGTTGCTGAGGCAGTGGTTAAAGGTCCATGGGTGAATTTATCTGAGGAAGCTTTCTTAGAGATCGAGCAAGATCTTAACCTAGAACTCGTCCGCGACTTTGAACGCTTCGATTCTAGTTATATAATCTAAAAATCAATCTCTACAGAAAGGGCATCGCAGTATCTCATCATGACCCTCAGGGTAATTAACAACAAAACCATGTTCCTCGCATTTGAAAGCGTAGAATGGTAACTCACCGCTCCAACCTGGAAGCATAAAGTCGCCAATGTATACTGATCCACTAAGACGCAACTTTAAAATTTGATAGGATGAGATCTTTGAACTCAAGGACTTCAAAATAGCTAAACGCTTCGCAGCATTATCCTCAGCTGGACTCTGTGAAAGTCGTTCATGAATTCCTTTATACGCTCTATCTGTATCCATGTTCTGAATTACTGATTGATATAAAGATAAACAAATATGTGTATACTCAAAATACACTCATCTCGCACGAATATTGGCGAAAGCTTATACTGCTGAATTAATTACTTTCAATTTACCTTCCGAATCAAAACTATTGAGGATCTTTAAAACATCATCTGAGAGTATACCAAGGTCATTCGAGTTATCAACAACGGCAGCTTTCCTTGAAGTAAACTGAGGTTCATACCCATATGAAATAGCCTCAACCGGCTTCTCAACCGCAGCCTGTTTTTCACTAACAGGTGGTTCAGGGAAGCTCTCGTTAAGGCAATCCGCGATAGCTCGAGACACCTCATTCAATATCTCAACACTTTCTGGACTAGACGCCTTGAAAACTTCTTCAAGCGCCTGCTGTTTGAATCCAATAGTCGACTGCTTCAGAGTATCAGTTGCTAACATTGTAAGCTTCTCAAGCCCTGAGACGAACTCGGGTGAGATGCCTTGAACCTCTCCCATAACCTCCTTGATCGCTTGGGAAATGGGTTCCAACTGGATGGCGTTGTAAAGGTCAAGAAGACTCTCCATCCTTATCGTGATACATTCTATCACAAGGTGGCTCTGAGAAAACATGCGCTTAAGGTGACGAACCTTAGTCAGTTCATTAGCAAACATATTGGCTCTCAAAAGGTCTTTCTTTCGAAGAGCTTTCTCAATCATGTCGTACAATACTTTGTCTCTTTCACCGAGCTTTGTTGTAGATTGTTCAAACAATAAACTCTGTTTTTTTAGCTCAGTAAGTGAATCCTGAGATGTAGTAAGAATCTGTTTAGTACGAATGTTATCCATATATTGACACACCTTATAAGATCCCTGTAGGACGATCCGTACCTTCCTTCAAATCAGATAAACCTGCATTCGTCTCTGCGACAACAGGAAACCTCTCCCCAATTCTCGACTCATGGATTACAATAGCCTCATCAAGTATTTTTGAAGAATCCTCTGTCATCGCATCAAAGTTCATGTTCAACTCGTTTACCATACCAGTATCGGCTACCATACCATTTAGAAGACTACTTATCTCTCCCAACTGTTTTTCCGTTTGAGGATTAATTGAATCCATCCCTGGCTTAATATCTTGAATAACCTTAATCACAGGCATCAAAGAGACAGCAACATCACCTAAATCAGTTACAGTTTTCATACGCAACGATATCTGCTCAAGCGCTAGACTAGCCTGAAGAATCATTCTGCTCAACTTACGGATCTCAACAAGCTCATTCGCATACGCACCTGCACTGACCTTATCATGTTTCGAGTAGGCTTCTACAATTTTGTTAAAAACCATCTTTTCACGGTTCTGAAAACGTTGAGTTGCCTGATCAAGACGCCGATTCTCGACTTCGATCCTACTAATAGATTCCTGAAGCTTTGATTTTAGTGGATCCGAAGACTTAATAGAATCCTTCACCCTATCCAGAGTAGAATAGTCATCATTCTTAACCCACTTTTTATCAAAGCTCATTATAAATTACGCCAGAACATACTTGCTATCTATAAAGTATCAAATTGTTGTAACTATGATGTAAGCAAACGAGCACTATTTCAATTTGTTTTTATCTCCTTTAACATGTTACCATCAAAAAATGAGAGTAACCCTTTCACCAATGAATAAAAAATACATCCATGTGAGCATTCTTTTAACATAAAATCTACTTTTCATAAACGCTCTAGATATATAGATGCAAACTACTCATATGCGCCGTCAGAGTCTAAACCTTTTAACGGAATACTGATTACTCTATTCTGGTGTTATGATGGATAGAAATAAGGTCGAACCGTTCAAGTACGCAAAAGAACTTAATGAGCAGCTCAAAAATGGAGGTTTACTCCTTGTATCAGGTAAACTGGATGATAATGGACATTTTAGTAAACCTAACGCGATGACTATTGGGTGGGGTTTCCTCGGAACTATGTGGGGGAGACCCGTCTGGACCGTTGCTGTCCGGCATAGCCGACACACTTTTAAGAAAATGGAAGAAAATGAAAACTGGACCGTCTGCGCTTTACCAGCCAACATGAAAATAGCCCTTGATTTCTGTGGATCCAAGTCAGGTCGAGATGTAGATAAGTTTAAGGAAATGAAACTTACAGTAAAGAAGGGAGTAGATATTGATGCACCATACATCGATGAATGCAGTATTCATTATGAATGCAAAACTATTTTTAAGACAGATATGAAACCGGGACAACTTGACGCTACTATTGAGAAGGAGATGTATAAAACAAAAGATATGCACATGATATACATGGGTGAAGTCAGGGGGGTATATATAAATAAAAACCTCGAAAAGGTCTTTCCTTAGGTGATTAGGTGAAGATACTAATAGTATATGATTCCAGATCTGGTAACACTGAAAAAATGGCTTATGCCGTCATGGAAGGCGTAAAAATTGCTGGAGTAGAAGTTCTGCTTAAAAATATTGACGAAGCTTCAGTAGACGAACTTATGAACGTACAGGGACTGATCATCGGTTCACCTGTTTATTATGGACTTCCAACCGCTAAAATTAAAGCATTTATCGATGATTCAGTAAAATATCATGGTAAGCTTGATGGCATGGTTGGGGGGGCCTTCGCAAGTGCTGGCGGTATCCATACGGGAGCAGAGACTACGATTACAGCCATCAATGAGATGCTTTTCATTCACGGTATGATTATCCAAGGGTCTTCTGGGGGTAGCCATTTCGGTGCTGCTTCTGTAGGTGCACCTGATGACAACGTGAAGGAAACTTGCAGAAAACTTGGCGAACGCGTCGCAAAGTTAGCTAAAAAAATAAATAATTAATCCGATAACTTTTTTTTATGTAAGCTAATCTTATGCATGTGTCTCTAAAAACCGTGGATAATATTTTAGATCTTATTGGTAATACGCCGATGGTTAAACTTCAGAAAGTTAATTCGAAGAATGGAGCAGACATCTATTGTAAGCTTGAATACCTCAACCCTAGTGGAAGTTATAAAGACAGAATTGCTTTAAAGATGATTCGTTTAGCAGAGAAGGAGGGTAAGCTGAAACCAGGGTACACAATAGTCGAGGCAAGTACAGGCAATACTGGAACTGCTCTAAGCTTCGTTGGCACTCGGCTCGGCTATAAAGTCGATATCTATATGCCTGAAGGGATGACGCGGGAACGTGTCAAGATTATGGAAAGCTATGGAGCTAAAGTGTATGAGATGAAGCTTGACCGAAACTCATCTGATGGAAGCGTTGCTGGTGCAGAAGTAGAATTTATTCCACGGCAGAAATGCCTCGATCTAGAAAGAAGTAACCAAAACATCTGGTGGGCACGGCAGTTCAGCAACCCTGCAAATTGGATGGCTCATGTAACCACCGGAAACGAGATCCTTAAGCAAACTAACGGGAAGGTGGATGCTTTCGTCGCTAGCATAGGGGTAGGTGGAGCGTTATACGGCGTTGCTAAGGCACTCAAAAAGAAGTTACCGCAATGCAGAGTTATCGGCCTTGAACCAGCATCAGCAAAATACGCTATTAGCGATGGGGTTACATCTCCTGTTGGCCTCAGCAAGGATATCGCAGGAGGAATAATAGAGGAAATGATGCAAAGTGGCCTAATCGATGAAGTGGTCAAGGTTAGTAATGATAATGCTATAAAAACATCAGACAGACTCGTCAAGGAGGAGGGGCTATTCTGTGGAATCTCATCTGGAGCTAATGTCTTTTACTCACTCAAGGTTGCAGAGGAATTCGGAGAAGGAAAACATGTGATTACTTTACTCCCTGATCACAGAGACAGATACTTAAGCGAGAAAAAGTATACTACTTAAATAATAATCACAAACTGGGTGTTTTTCTTGGCATCATGTTTTTACACCAAGAATAGAAAAGATACTCATGGATGTTATTACTGAACTCGTATCTCATCCTAGGGAAAAAATGAGAGTAGCTTGTTTCATGTCAGGCTCTGGTACCAATATCCAGAGAATAATCGAGCGGTCTCTCCTACCTGACTCAAGTTACCAGGTTGTCTTAATATTTTCCGATATTAAAGACACGGCATTTGATAAAGAGGGTAAAAAAATATGTAATGCTCTTGACATCGCAAAGGAGAACCGAATAGAATATGAGTTCATAGATATTATTGACTACTATTTAGAGAGGGGACACCCTTCAAAAAAAGACCTGAGTCTACGTCCAGGTTTTGATGAACTTGTGGTTAAGAAAATAGAACCTTACAAGATTGATCTTATCGTACTTGGAGGCTACATGAGCATTCAAACCTCTCCTTTGCTGGAGCGATATAAAGGTCGAGTCATCAACGTTCATCCTGCAGATCTTACCCTCATGAATGGTACAGAAAGGAAGTATATTGGTATGCATACAATTAGAGATGCCATAATGGAGGGAGAAAAGTACCTAAGATCAACAAGTCATATAGTCAGAGAGAAGGTAGATAATGGCGAGATACTTATAGTATCGAAACCGATATCGATTAGATTGCCCATAGGCGTTACTCTTGAAAAGATTCGAGAAGACAAGGTACTTAGAAACGTGATTATTGAAGATCACAAAGCAAGATTGAAAAAAGAAGGTGATTGGATCATCTATCCACTTACAGTTCAAATGATTGGTGAAGGTCGTTTTATTTTAAAGAATGATATATTATTTTTAGACGGGAAACCCGCGCCTCACGGTCTTATTTTGTGATTGAAGCAACAATAGCATCATTAACTTTTTTTACATCACTAAACCTGACTTCAAGAAGACGCTCACGTACACCTCCACCACAGAAGAACGTCTCATCTCTCTCTAGCTCTTTGTCGAGAATTACACGCATCTTATTTTTGAATCCAAGGCTCGGGGTTCCACCAGGAGGATAGCCGCTAATTAGTTCAGACTGGTCAAAAGGCATAAGTTTTACATTATTAACCCCCAAAGCTCGTGCTACCGACTTTAAGTTAACCCTAGTGTCTCCAGGGATGATAATAATTACATTTTCTCCTTTGTCGGTTATTGAGACAAGGTTTTTTGTTATTCTATGTAGATCTATCCCTGTCGCATCTGAGGCATCTGCAGTGTGTACTGTTTTTTGTTTTTCAATAAAGCGGTGCCAAATACTGTGTTCAAGCAGCCAATTATCAATATCCAATTTTCTCAAATAATAAAACGGAGACACGCTTGTTTTAAATTCGTCTACTTTCATTCTAAGTAAGTTTACCGGAGAACCCCTTATGGCTACGATACGGAAAAAAACCAAAGTTAAAGATGATGAAAAAATAAAAGCAGTCATCAAAAAAATTAAAATATTAACCTATAATATTCCCGAATCCTCTGAAATGTCGCATCAGGATCTTCTTCTATGCAGAGATGAATTACGAAACTTAATAGAGTTGTTAGATGACCGTCTTAAGAAAAGCAAGAGTATGCTTCCTCAATAAAAACGGATTTATTTGACTCAAAAAAAAGCAATTTTTTACGCGCGCACGCGATAAGTTTAATTCAAAAATATCAAACTTTAGGACATGGGGACCATTGACCAAGGAAAATTAAAGAAAAGTAGTGGCAAGATAGCAATGTTAGGCGGCATAATAGTTACCTTGATGGGATTCGCCTCTCTTGGAAGCGGAATAGCGATCTGGTACCTAAATGGTAACCTAGACCTCGAAGGATACACTTTGAGTAACGCATACAATGCAAATGTACCTCAGAACGTCTTCCTGATTTCAATTCGAGCCGAACAACCTGACCTAATATCCCGCTTCATGATGAATTTTATGAAATATGAGGATATACATCAAGCTAAATGGGTCGTTAAGGGTGATGGCTCAAACCTATTAGTTGGCTTTGCAACGGTTCAAGAAATAAACTCGGTGATTTCAGGCTACGAATTTAGTGCACCAAACTATAGTTGGGACTCTGGCTTCTATTATTCGGCTCTCTTCCCCTATCAACTGCAGACATATAATAAAGGCGGTGGCTCCGTTCCAGTCACGGCTGTAGCTGAAATTAATTGGTTAACCAAGAACTTGTCGTCAGACACTTCAACGATTCATTTTGAACCTTACTTCGGTGAAAGTAATGAGTTGAGAACTCTTCTAATTATGAACGCGGATGGTTCACCCGGGGTCAAAGTGGAGCTTAGACTTGGTTGGCGTAACCCATTTTTGGATTGGCTGCACTTTATGTTAGTACCAATCGGTGCGGCTTTAATGACCATCGGTATTCTGCAGATAGTTAAGAGAAGGTAATATCGCGCGCTAACAATTTACTTGCAGTTATACTAAGAAATATTTGAAATTATATTTGGCTAAAAATTATAGCCAACGTCTCTCTGGATGGTAGGTGCTTCAGGAATTGTAAAAGTTCGCTATGGGTTTGGTATTGTTTGAGCACAGGTGTGCCTAGTAAGTGATTAATTACAAAGACTGTTGTGAATACAATTTGTTGGAATGGCTTTACAAAGCATTCATTAAATATGATTATATGTGGCGTTGGAGCGATAAATTGTTTTAATTAGATTATTCTACTAAATATTTGTAGGTTCTAAGCGATAAAATATCCAATTATTTAGAAAAAAGCTGAAAATCCAATTATTTACATTTTATACCCGTTCTCTTAGGATTGGGCAAGTCATACAGTGTGGGCCACCACCACCAATACTGAGCTGACTTCCAGGAATTCCGATTACGTCGAACCCTCGATCATCTAAAAGTTCCATAAGTCTCTCATTCCATTCATAGCTAATTAGCTTATGATCTCCTATTCCAAGGAGATTGGTTCCAAACATTCGAACTTCGGTATCATTGCATTCGATCAACTCTACACCTTTCTCAACGAGGTAGTCTTTGAGGTACTGCACTCGAACTCCATCATCATTGTAAACATAGCAAGGGAATAATCCAAGACTTCCCTCATGGAAGAGCGCAATATCGGGGCTTAAAACCATGAGAACTCCATCGAGATGAACTCTAAAACTAGGAAGTGGCACAGCAACAAATTCTTTCACAGCTTTTTCGGCAAGGAGCATATTCTTTAGCTCCTTAACTCCTGACTCATTACTTCTAGTAATGAAACCCATCATAGGAGTGTCTTCATTAAGCCAAACGAAATCTCCTCCTTCAACTGTCCCGGGATGCTCTATACGTTGTGTAACTGGGATCTTAAGTTTCTCCATGGCTTTTTCCATTATAAGTGGTTCAACGTGACGAGCAGCTGAAGCCATCTTAAGAGTATGGGCGCCAATGCTGGTTACTATAAGATTATCGCGAGTATAGACCATGTTAGGTAGAGTGTTCGCGATCTCTGCATGATGAGGATCAAGGTGGTCTGTTAACATTAAAACCTCTATTCCCTCACCATGGAGGGTGTCAGTAAAAGCATCGTGTTCACGCTGGAATTCTTTCCAATAAATTACATCTCTGAAAAGATATGCATCTTTATTCCCCGGTGTTACTCTTCGATTTTCCTCAGTAGGTCTATGCATAAGTACTTTCTTTAACTTTCCATACTCTGTTTGTGACCCATACTTTATCTTTGCCATTAGCAAAAATGCGTTGGAATGCTAGTTAAAGGCTTTTCCACGTGCAATAACCTAGAGAGGTATCAAACAGCATGATATCATAAAGATCTGGGATCATATCCTTTTATCTTGGGTAAAAACAACTTATAGGATATATATTGATAGAGCGGCGGGTACTAACCGATGAGGATGTTCGGAGGCTAGTATTTGGCTCAGTTGAACTCATTAGCGAAGCTCAGGTAACTCTTAATCTACCCTTAGCTCCAAATCTCCAAAAGACTCGTGAAATATTATCGGCAGGAGAGTTTTGGGCTGACACAGTGGAGCGTGGTAAGATTTGTCGTTATGGTATGGACTTTGGATGTTACACGCCACCTGCGACCATAAGCTTGGATAGAGAGCTTCCATTTAGCGATAAACCCCTAGAACTACCTGAGCTAGCATCAACTCTCACTCTATATAGTGCTGTTCACGAAGTGATCCATGTTGACGATTACCTAGGGGGTGAGATCCTCCTTAAAGCGACTAAGAAACATATGAGAAACGCTCATTCCGATAAGCTAGATAAAGCAATGAAGGTTATTGAAGAACAGGGAAACGGTGACACCGTCAAGAACATAGAAGACCTTGTGCATTTATCATCACAACACTATGTTGATATGACTATCCACTATAGAAGTTTCGTCATACTAAGTTACATTAATGCTCCTCAACTTGAGCTTATATGGGATAGGCTAAGCGAAGACTACTTTCCACCTTATCTATTAACAAGAATTGAGCGAGAAAGGGGGAGAAAGCATGTTTTCGAACTCTTCACCGAACGTGCAGGTGACTACTGCCTCATCGAAGCCTTTGATGACTATGAGAAAATAGGGGAAAAGCAGGGTAGCGTTAGCATCGTATAAACGCAGGGTTTTAATCGTTTTTCTCTATATCTCCTTACATGCTCTATGATACTCTCGCCGATTATTATGTAAGACTCGAAGCAACGACAAAGCGTCTCGAGATGACTAAAATATTAATAGAGCTTTTCAAAGAAGCTCAACCTGATGAAATTGCTGAAATTGTCTATCTTACTCAAGGAAAGATCCATCCAGACTGGACTGGTGAACCAGAGATAGGTATGGCTGAGAAGAGTGTTGTAGAGGCTATCATAAAAGCTACAGGGCTCCAGAAAGCAAAAGTGGAGAAGCTTCTTGAATCCACAGGTGATATAGGTTACTCTGCTGAGCAAGCTCTAATTCAGAATAAAACAACCCGATTTGGATCAAAAACTCTCACAGTAAAAGACGTTTATGATGGGCTTGATGCTATAGCCAAGGAGTCTGGCTTAGGGAGTACAGCGCGGAAGTCCGAGAGGTTAATGAAGTTGATGATTTACGCATCTCCTACCGGAGCACGTTACCTCTCTAGAACTGTCGTTGGTGCTCTCCGTCTAGGTGTTGGTGATATGACCATTCTAGATGCACTCAGTCACGCCTATACAGGAAGTAAAGAAGCTCGAGAAGCTCTGGAGAGAGCATATTACTTAAGCAGTGATTTAGGTTACGTCTCTGAGATCCTGATATCAAAAGGGATCGAAGCAGTTGAAAAGCTCCATGTCGCTCTCGGAAAGCCTATAATGGCTATGGCGGCTCAGAGACTCACAACAGTAGAGGAGATCATAGAAAAACTAGGTAGAGTTTCTGCAGAGTACAAACTCGATGGAGAACGTCTTCAAATACATAAAAACGGTAATAAGATCCAAATATTCAGTCGTCGTCTGGAAAATATTACCCATATGTACCCGGATGTTGTAAAAACTGCTTCTGAGAGGATTAAAGCAAATGATGCTATAGTGGAAGGTGAAGTCGTCGCTATTGACATTGAAACTGAGGAAATGCGTCCCTTTCAGACATTAATGCAGCGTCGAAGAAAATACAAAATTGAGGAGATGATGGAGAAACTACCTGTTACTGTTTTTCTCTTCGACTGTCTTTATGCCGATGGCGTTGATTACACGCGTAAAGGATATCCAAAACGAAAGAGTAAACTCGCTGAGATAATTGACGAAACCGATAGGTTCCATCGGGTAGAAGCTTTGGAAACTGAAGATCCTGGAGAACTGGAAAAATTCTTTGAGCAAGCAATCGCAGCTGGTACAGAGGGGCTTGTCTGTAAGAGTCTTGCAGACGAGTCGATATATAGAGCTGGTGCTCGAAGCTGGCTTTGGGTAAAGCTCAAGCGGAGCTATCAGAGTAAGATGGAAGACTCTATCGATCTTGTTATAGTAGGGGCATTTTACGGTAGAGGTAGACGTGCAGGAAGCTACGGAGCTCTTCTTGTTGCCGCATACGATAAAGAGGCTGATATGTATCGTACAGTTTGTAAAGTCGGTTCTGGATTTACCGATGAAGATCTAGAAAAACTTCCTCAAATTATGAATCCCTTTCGTCATGAAGATAAACATAGCCTCGTCGATTCCTTGATGGATGCAAATATTTGGTTTACCCCTGAGAAAGTAATAGAGGTTTTAGGAGATGAGCTTACACTTAGCCCAATACACCCTGCGGGTTATGGAGAGATACGGGCTGGTTCAGGAATTGCAGTTAGATTTCCTCGATTCCAGAGGTGGCGAGAGGAGAAAACTGCAGAGGAAGCAACAACAGTGATAGAACTCCTTGATATGTACAAGTCTCAATTGAAAACTATAGAGAAAGAAGAAAGTTAGTCGAAAAACCAAAAAATATTTATAATAAAATTGTAGTGCGCGCGCGAATTTAAACAGGCCCAAAATCCGCAACAACAGTGTGTTTCATAACACCGATAGGTTGGATCTCACACTCAAGAATATCGCCAATCTTAAGATATCCTTCAGGCCCCCAGCTCCCTGCAACACCTGCGCAAGTACCTGTAGCGATAATATCTCCAGGGTTGAGAGTAGTTCCACGACTCATATAGCTCACAATATCGGGAATTTTTATGATCATATCTTCAACAGTTCCATTCTGGCGAACTTTACCGTTTACTCTAGTCACTAGCTTAAGTGCAGGTTTGTAAGGATCGATGATCTCGTCCGAGGTAACAATGCAGGGCCCTGTAGGCGCAGCATTATCCATTCCTTTTCCCTTCGTCCAGTTTATATCTCCCTTATAGAGGCGGAAATCAACATCTCTGGGGAAGCCTTGATCGCGGAAGCTCACGTCTATAAGTATAGTATATCCCCCAATGACTTTGTAAACGTCTTCAGGTTTCACATCTTTGCATTTCTTTCCGATAACAACAGCAAGCTCGTTTTCATAATCGAGTTTATCTGAGGCGTTTGGCTTGATTATAGGTGCACCCTGCCCCACTATTAGGCTGGGTTGCTTCTGGAAACAATCGGCGACTTTTAAGTTAAGACTCTTAATGCGATCGATCTCCTTCTTCCGCTCAACCGGATCTTTCATACTCTCTGTTGCATGATCATAATAGTTTACTGCAGTGCAATAGATCTTGCCTGGGTAAGTTATTGGCGCTTGAATCCTTGCTTCTGCACCGAGGATAATTTTCTCACCGTCGATACCTCTAGGATCTTTCATTTTAGCAATCCACTTTAGTACCTTTTCTGCTTCCTTTCTCGCGGCTTCACCTCCTTCTAGGAATCCAACCATGCATGAAGGAATAATCGCTGCAGCAGCGCGTTTGGCGTATATTTCCCCTTTCTCCTTTAAATAAAGAGTATAAGCGGAGTTTAGGTCAACAATTCCTTCTTTTACTATAGCTCCGAGGCGTTGCTCGGTATGAATCTTAAATGTAACCAACTTCAAACCTGGTCGCGTAATACGACGCGCAAAGGGATATTTGACGTTTCTCTATAGCGCGAATTATTTTCCAGCGAACTTCAAATATTGTCTCCTTTCATTTATATCAATATTAAAAACGCTTTAGAAAATCTTCTTCTCAGGACATTCTAGCAGTCAAATAAGCTTCGATAGGCTTATACCATTTTTTGTGAATAATAGCAAGATAAACTTTGATTGACGACGTGTTAAAGCAACTCGATGACTCATATACGCTCCGGAAATTAGAGGAGATGATTCGGATTAATAGTGTGGTGGGTCAGGAGAAAGAACTCGCTGATTATCTTCACACAGAACTTACCGCTATAGGTCTTAAGCCAGAACTTCAAGAAGTAGAATCTAAACGCCCCAACATTTATGCTCGCCTCAAAGGTGATAAACCCGGTAAACGCCTTATGTTCAATGGTCATTTAGACACGGTTCCAATTGTAGCAGGATGGGAAACAGATCCATTTACTCCAGTAAAAAAGGAAGGACGGCTTTATGGTCTTGGTAGCTGCGATATGAAAGCCGGCATAGCCTGTATACTCAATATGCTTAGAGCTATCATATCATCTAATCACACTTTAAATGGAGAGCTCAGCTTTAGCGGAGTTATAGATGAAGAAGCTTATGGAAAAGGATCAAAAGCTCTACTGAAAACAGACTTTAGTAAAGTTGATGCAGTTATTCTTGCTGAACCTTATCCCGGAGACGAAACGAAGCCTATCCCCCTTGGGATAACAGGCAAAATTCTATATGACGTACACATTCATGGCAAAGCTGCTCACGCATTCCGTCCTCATTTTGGAATCAATGCCGTTGAGGATGCAGCAAAAATAGTGGCTAACCTCGATAAATTAACCTTCATTAACCACCCAGAGTTTAAGAAAGGCAACTATTCCACACTCAAATTCGAAGGAGGCTACCAGATTTACAGTGTCGTTGTCCCAGCTGAGGCCAGGTTCGAAGTAAACAGACTACTAGTTCCAGGAGAGACCGTAAAAACAGCGGTTGATGATATGAAGCAACTTGTTAAGGAACTCAATTTAAAGTCCACTGTCGAAGTGAAAACAAAACCACCCCAATATGAAGCCTACAGTATGAGAAAAGATGACCCAATAATGAAAGCATTCGACTCCATTTATCGAGAAGTGAAGGGCAAATCCCCCTTATATGAGCACGCTTACGGAATTACTGACGCAAATATCTTTGCAGGTGAAGGCGGAATCCCTTGCCTGCATCTAGGTCCTAGACGAGGAGTATCTACTCTGAACGGTGGAGGAACCCACGAGAAGAACGAGTATGTTCTCATCGAGGATCTACCAATCTGCAGCAACTTGTACACTAAAATTGCTGAACGGTACCTCAACACAAGTAACCATTAAGCATAGTTGACACTAACATCGTTACCTAACATTATGCTCGTGATAACTAACCTTAAAACCATGGAAATATAGAGCTTCCCAATGTCAACTGAAGAGATAATCTCAATCCGTGACTTTAAGCGCCTTGATATTCGCATTGGCACCATCAAACTGGTTGAACCGATTCCTAACAGCAACAAGCTTTTTCGAATACAAATGGATATGGGTGATCATACTCGCCAGATAATAAGTGGTATCGCTGAATACTATACATGCGAAGAATTAGTCGGACTCCAGATTGCAGTTCTCTGCAATCTAAAACCAGCGAAGATATTTGGGAACGATAGTAACGGCATGCTCCTCGCATCCGAAAGCGAGGCTAACCTCGCGTTATTAACCGTTGAACGTAAGATTTCAAACGGTGCAAAGATAACATAGGTGACGGTATGAAGATACTTGTAACTGGTGGTAACGGATATATTGGGTCGCAGCTAGTCAAGAATCTTAAGTTAAAAAATCATGTTGTAACCGTCTACGATATTAAAGGAAATTCTTTAGATAATATTTTGGACTCAGATCGCGTTGAATCTTATATTAAAAACACTGATGTTTGCTTTCATCTAGCCTCTCTCTGTATAGTTCCTGATAGTTTACTGCGCCCTCTTGAATACTGGATTAACATACTTGAGGGTACACGTAATGTTGTAAACGCTTGTCGTAAAAACGACGTGAGGTTAATCTTCACTTCAACGCAGCTCGCAGGAGATACTTTCCGTTGTCAATGCTGCGGAAAACTTCAATCACCATACGCTGATGCAAAATGGGAAGCTGAAAAACTAATATCTGAGCTTTCTAATAGCCTCATAGTTAGGCTACCAAACATTTATGACTTAGAGGGAAAAGACCCAAATGATGGGAGATTATTTCCACGTTTCGGAAAAATGGCGCGAGAGAATGGTGTCGTAAGAATCTTTCCACCAGAAGATACACCTGTAACCCTCATTACGCTCGAAGATTGCGCAAAAACACTAATGGAATACATCGACCAACCTAAAGGTATGACTTTGATGAAAGGTGAGAACCTTACGATAAGACAGGTAGCGGATCGTATCGCAGCTCATTATGGGGCAAAGGTTGAGGTTAGACCTAAAAATTAAATTTTCTTAAAGTTTCAAGGAGAGCTGGTATAGCTACACCAGATTTTGCTCGTATTGAGACATCAGAGATGTCAGTTAGAACTGTTTCTAATGGATTAACTTCAATGATTTTTCCTCCTCTACGCTTTACTGTGAGAGGAAGACCTGCCGCCGGATAAACGACGGCTGATGTACCTGCAACAATCATACAGTCGCTCCGATTCGTCTCTTCTTGGCATCTTTGGAGAATGTATCCAGGTATAGGTTCACCAAACATTACTGTGTCTCCCTTAAGTAACCCTCCACATTTCTGGCATCTGGGAGGTAAATTAATCAAACTTATATCTTCTCTAGGAAACCTGCTTTCACAATCTAAACAACGTAGTTTGAATGAATTACCATGTATCTCTAAAAGCTTTTTAGAGCCCGCAGTTGAGTGAAGGCTATCAATATTCTGAGTTATGATGCAGCGAATGATTCCAATCCGTTCAAGCTCTGCGAATGCATAATGACCATTATTAGGTTTTGCTTCACCTATTTTCAGCTCCTGCCCTAAGACTCCACTAAGTGCATTCTCCCAGTGCTTCTTAGGATCTGAAATGAACTTCTGGTAGCCATCCATGGGCGGTTCACCTTTCTCCGTCCAGAGTCCTTCTGGCCCCCTGAAATGGCGTATACCACTTTCTACTGAAACTCCTGCTCCTGTCAACGCAGTTACATATTTAGAAGTCTTAATAATTTCCACTGCATCTAATATTTTATCCAACAATTATATCCTGAAGATAATATAGACTCTAATGAAAAAATGTTTGTGAATCGGATGGGTAATATACCATTAAGCTTGGAGAATGCACGCGCGCGTAAACAGGAAAAAGTTAAAAACATTTTCGCGATATTGATTTACAAGGTGATGATGTGAGCAATGCTTTTGTATTAATTAATACTGATCTTGGAGAAGGCACCGATGTTTCAAAAGCACTTCAAGAAATCGCTGAGGTAAAAGAGGTTTATGGAGTATACGGAGTTTATGACTTCGTGGTTCGCTTGGAAGCTGCTACAATGCAGGAGTTGAAAGACGTGATAACAAATAAAATTCGTCGACTTAACCATGTGAGATCGACGTTAACGATGATAGTTGTCGCATAATTATTCTTTAAATTATAAACTATATCTGAATTAAGCGAGTTGACTCCAAAACCACAAATGCTTTTACTTCTTTAACTTAATTTAACCTTGTATTTAATTATCTGTTTAACGCCTTCTCTAATATTCCATTTCGGCTTATATCCCATCTTAGTTTTAATTTTTTTTAGATCATAAGTAAACTCTTTTGTTTCACCTAAACGTGGAGGTAAATAAATGATCTCCACATTTTTATTCGTTGTCGCCTCGACTTCATTCGCTACAATTTTGGCAACCTTTCCTATTGTGGTAGGCTCACTACCCACGTTAAAGGTTTCACCTCCAATTCCAGAGACTGTGATACCTAGAATGAGGGCTTGACTGATATCTTCAACATGAACATAATCTCTACTGCTCATACCATCACCATAGATGGTTAATGGTTTTTCCTCTAACCCCATTTTAACGAATTTAGGGATAACCGTAGTCCAATGGGTGTATACTCCTACACCATAAACGTTTCCAAACCTGAGACTTACAGTTTCCATGCCATAATTATCATGATAGGTTTCAAGCTGTTTTTCATTAGTTAGTTTTGTGACCCCATATAGGTTCAGGGGGCGTTGCTTATGATCCTCAGTAACAGGTAATTGAGTGGGAATACCGTAAGTAGAAGCGCTAGAGCAGAAGACCACTCTCTTTACACCCATTTTCCTCGCAGCTTCAAGCACTCTATAGGTACCATAAACGTTAACAGAGATCGCCTCTTCAGGCTTCTCATCACATAATAAAAGACCTGGAAGAGCTGCCAGATGAGCAATAGCATCGACACCCTCGAATGCTTGTATCAGAGTGTCTTCTTCACGAATATCGCCAATTTTTAACTTGATTTTTTCTCTTCCTTTGATCTCTTTAAGATAGCTATAGTCTCCAAGAGAGAGATTATCAATAGAGATTACATCGTGTCCCTGAGATACAAGGTTACGTATAAGGGTTGAACCAATATAGCCAGCTCCTCCAGTTACAGCAACTTTCATAACATTCACTTAAGATGCACTTGATGTAGTTTTAAGTTGTTTACCCACGCCACTTAATTTTAGGATCAATAAAGTTACGCTTCGCCTGAATATTTTCTCTATACTTTATTAGTATAGGTATGGTGAGTCGTAACTCATCATCAAGGTCATGAGCAGGCTTAAACCCAAGATCAGGGAGCTTCCTACAATCTGGGTTATAATAGTGGTTCTCCATTTCAACACGAGGATTCTCTATATTCCATATTTTTGTATCCAAACCGAACTCTAAAGCAACCTTAACCACATGTTCAGCAAGATCATTAACACTATACGTTTTATCGAACTGATTGAATACTCGGTATTCACCTTTCGCTGCAGGGTTCTCGGTCGCAAGAGTAATGCACTGCATGCTATCTCGTAGCGCAATGTATCCTCTAGTCTGACCTCCTTTTCCATATGGTGTAACTTCATGGCCTATGACTGCTTGAGCGCAGAATCTATTGATAGCAGTGCCGAAGACCTCGTCAAAGTCGAATCGAGTTAGTAGGTTATCATTAATCATATCATCAGTGACTACGCCGTGAACAACTCCCTGCATTATGTCTGTGCTACGAAGCCCCCATATGCGACATGAAAACATGATATTATTTGTATCATGGACCTTACTGAGATGATACCAACTTCCGGGCTGCCTTGGAAATGGTAATCTTTCCTTTCGTCCTCTGTACTCAATATCGAAAAAACCTTCAGGAATATCGACATTAGGAGTTCCATATTCTCCCATTGTACCGAGTTTAACCAGGTGGCATTCAGGTACATGTTTTTTCATGGCGAAGAGGATGTTATTATTCCCAATAATGTTGTTAACTTGAGTAAAATTTGCGTGATCCACATCAATCATACTGTATGGAGCAGAGGGAATCTCACCTAGATGGATAATGGCCTCAGGTTTCTCCCTTTGGATAATGTGTTCTACAAAGTCGTAGTGGGTGAGGTCTCCTTCGTAGAAACGGAGCTCCTTACCTGAGGATTTCTCGTATGATTTTATCCGATCTTTCATGCTATTTATAGGTGTGGCACTATCGGATCCTATTTCCTTCACAGTTTTTCTTCGAAGGTAGTTATCTATACCGCATACATCATGTCCTCGAGCGGACATATGCATGCTGAGGGTCCATCCGAGGTAACCATCCATGCCCATTATCATGACTTTCATATCGAACCCACAGAGAGTTTATTTACTACTGGAAGATAGTGATTTAATCCACTAATAAATGTATGTTAATCACATATTCGAGGTAACAATATTATATTACAAATGAAATCATGATATTCGTGCAGAGCCAGATAGAACAACTCAAATATATGCTTTCAAATATGGGGCTTAATGAGTATCAAGCTTCGGCTCTTAGTTATCTTATGTATCTGGGAGAGACAAAAGCCACGGAATTAAGTAAAGCTTGTGGAGTACCCAATGCACGTATCTATGGCGTCCTAGAGGAACTCAGTCAGAAGGGACTCGTAATTTTTCGTCCAGGGAGGCCTATTTTGTATGCTCCTCTTTTACCTAGTGAAATTTCGGAGGCACTTATTACGGATGCAAAAGCTGAGATTAGTCGAAAATTAATTACCATTGAGTCTTCTCGGAATGACTTCACAAATCTTGCTTCCGATCTTTTCATGAAAGGTGGGAAAGTGAAGGTTCGAACTCCTCTAATTAGGGTTGTGGGTGTAGGTGAGGTTAGTATTGAGGAAACTAAAAAACTGTTAAAGTTAGCAAAGAATGAGATCATGATACTTACCCGAGCTATGGAATATTTCAAAGATGTGGAGGTTGAACTCCAAGCCGCTGCCACTAGAGGCGTTCAAATAAGAATGCTTCTAAGATCTCGAGGAACCTTAACTGAATCTGATGCTAAAAAAAGGGATGAGATATTGGTAAAGATAAATGAATTAAGAGGAAATATTGAGGTAAGAGTAACCGATGAGGTCCTGATACGAGGGAACATAATCGATCCGAAGCAGGGTGGTAGGGCCTTGTTTCTTGTTGAAGAGGAAAAGGTACCGTATTATCTTCGAGAAGCTGCGATTACTGCACATCCTGGAGTTGTTAGGGGATTGGCAGATATGTTCAATCTAAGATGGAAATATCAGTCATCTGAAATTGATTGAACTAAATTTAAATTGAGATATAAATAATATTTATTGTGGACCGAATGGTTTTCTGCAGGAAATTTGGAGAAGGCTTTCCACTTGATGCAGCTTATTATATAAGATACGGTGAATAAGTTTATTATGAACAAAAACTATATCCTGGGTTCCATGGAAACTTTCGAATCGCTTAGATTGATAACTTAGGCTTCGGCATTTTTCTTCTAGTCTTCGCCTGGATGGTTCTAGAGTACTCGTCTTTCTGGGGTGAATTCATTTCATGGTTGAAGTCCTTGTTCGGTGGGATAACGATGATTCCAATAAGTATTGTGGAGCTCGAGTTGTTTTCATCAACATTATTGGGGTATAGGAGATCGCTAAGGATGTCATAAGAGGATTTATCGGAGAGAGTATGAATGCACATTAAACGATATTGTTAGCGGATGCTTCAACTTCGCTCTAGAATATCTCCTTCAAAGATACACATCTGGAACACTTGCACAATCGTCAATATTCCTACTTTCGTGATTTTCATCGATCTTTTGATTATTGCCTCGGGGTTTGTGAATGGCTTAATGATGGATTATTCTTAGTTACTAAGTGGAAGACATAAAAACCTAGAGCTATTTGAAGCATTCATGACCTTTCATCATATTCTTGGTCCTGTATACATGATAGACTCTCCCTATCATGGGGAGCAGGGTGTTCTAAGCACCTACCTTATAAAAAGTGAGGAGAGCATGCTAATCGATCCCGGACCATCCCCAGCAATATCTGGTGTGCTCGCTGAGCTAAAAAATTTAGAAATCCGTAAACTGAGGTACATCTCTCTTACTCACGTCCATCTAGACCATAGTGGAGGCACATGGCAAATGGTCGATGCTTTTCCAGAATCTGAGGTACTTGTTCACCCAAAAGGGATAGAACACATCGTGGATCCCGGGAAACTCGTGGAAGCTGCTAAGCTATTCTTCGGTGATAGATTCAACCTTTACGGAGAGATCCGTGGAGTCAATTTAATGAAGATCTCCGAGTCAAAAGAAGGAGATCTCGAACTCGGAGGAATTACACTCAAGGTCATTTACACGCCTGGGCATGCTACCCACTGCCAAAGCTTCTATGAACCGGAAAACAAGATACTAATTCTCGGGGACGTTAGTGGCTTATATTCTAAAAGGAGTAATCAAATCTTCCCCGCTTCGCCGCCCCCATTCAACCCGGTAAAGGCTGTTGAAAGCCTTGATAAGCTCATCTCACTCAGGCCCGAGATAATCTGCTTCAGCCACTTCGGCTGGAGCTATGATGCGGTCAAAAAACTAATCCTATACAAAGAACAGCTCCAACTCTGGAACCGAGTTATCACTCAGGCAGTTAAAGATAGAATGGACCTAAATCAAACCTATGATCTGCTATTAGAAAATGACCCGATCTTCAGGCTCGCGCAAGAGAGTTCAGGAAGTCGAACTAGAGCTGCCTTCCCTAATATCATTGGTTTTGCAGAGTATTCTAAATGGGCACTCAGGAACGAAGTGAAACCATCATAAAAAAAGAGCTAGTTTAAGATCCTAAATCTATACTGTTAATTCTATTATCATTAAATATTAAAAATCAAGTGTATTTTAGTTCAGAGGTTGTGAGGAAGATGAATAATAGAAAAGGATTGAGTCTTCTTGTAACAACTTTACTTCTTATCTCTACATCGATTGTAGTGAGTGGGTTAACATATAGTTGGGTTATGTCCATGGTAGAATCTCAGTCGATTCAGACACAGACCTGGATAAGAATTGAGGATATTAATTGGAAGCTCGATTATTTAGGTGAGGAAGATCGTGTGGAAATAAAAATAAGAAATACGGGCAGTAAATCTGCAGCGATAGAATCCATTAGCATTCGTGAAAATAAGATTGGTTCCACTACTTTCACAGATAACTACTACACCCCAACAGGTGCAAACAACGCCGTAGGTACAGTTGGCGTAGGTGAATGCGTTACATTTTATTTGGATACTGCACATCCTAAGATTAGCCAATTAGATGGTAGTACTGGATGGCAAAATGATCCAGGTGAAAATTCGATAATTAACAATAAATCTTATTTTATTAGAGTAAATACAACCACAGTATTTTTCTATGAATCCGTTGCTATTTCACCTCCCTAATTACAAATATTCTTTTTTATTGCGTATCGAGTAAGAATCGACTGAACTTGGAATCTAAATATTTCGTAGATTTTAGACAAATGTTGTTCTAGAATTGAGTGTATGTAGATAAAAGCCAAAATGTAAAAATAGAAGATGTAGTATTTTTTCAACATGTTCTCTGAGAGTCATTGTCATCTAGGGTCGATAACGCCTGAAAGTGTGAGGAAAGCTGAAGAGATTGGATTTGAATTACTTTTAGATGCAGGAATAGATGCACAAAGCTGTGAATCTGCGGTTAAAATCTCAGGTAAACATTCTATCGTGAGAGCTTGTGTAGGGATACATCCATGGTACGCAGATGAGTATGGAGACTATGCTAAGGGACTAATTCGAGGTCTTGCAGCGCACCCAAAAGTCGTCGCGATCAGCGAAATAGGGCTTGACTTCATAGGTAGGATGACTAAAGAGTGGGTCCGAGAGGATCGATTTATCGATCCGAATATCCAACGCGAAACACTCAGTGCACAGTTAGCTCTTGCGGAAGATTTGGCATTACCCGTTCTAGTTCATGATCGGGCTTCAGGGCAGGAGGTACTAGATATTTTAGAAAATACTGGAGCAGCGAAACGCGGGGCAGCTATTCATGGTTTTAACAAGGATTCAGCTTATGTAGAGAGATGTGAAAAACTTGGTATTTATCTCTCTGTAGGTCGGAGCATAATTCGAGAGCCTTCCTTTGAGTTCTTGCAAGCGGTTAAACTTATACCTCTAAACCTTTTGCTCACAGAAACTGATGGTGGAAATCCTGAGAATCTCCTTCCTGTATGTGGGGCGATCGCAAAGATCAAAGGATCCACACTTGAGAAAATAGGATCACAGGCTACACTTAACTTGAAAAAGCTCATCGGCGATTAAATGAAAATAAAATTTTTTAGCGATTAATCTATTAATAGTAGATTTTAGGTTTATAGAATATCATTATTTAAAATGTGTTTTCAATAACTCTATGATGGATTCATTAAATTAAAATAGAGCTATTGTTAATATCGAGAATTACATAAGATAGTATAGGTATGAATTAGTTTCGAAGAAGAGATGATGTTTAGAAAACGTAATATCTTAAAAGAGGAATGAAATTGATGTTGTCATTAGGGTCAAATCCAGATAAACTAGTCGGGATTTTTATTCTATTTTTAGCTGAATTAGGATTACAATATCTTTGGTTTAACTCTAAAAATAAAAAATGATTTCTACAAAGATAATAGGAAGTATATGAAAATAACTATAATTATTAAATATTGAATATATTTTGCGCGTGAAGTCTAAACCTTATAAAATTGGTTAGTTATTTCCAACCCATTCTCTCTCGAAGGCTAATAATCTGAGCAGTATGATGACGGCTATGCCATGAATAATTCCATATATTCCGCTCAATGCTAACGATACCAGATTCGGGATGAGTGAAGGTGCGGGAAAAATCCACTTCTGAAAGTGATCTAAGAAACATCACCCAACGGATATGTAATGAGTCAAGCAGATCCAGTGAAACATTAACCGGAGCTGTCTTGGCGTCAATTAAATTTGCCCAACTTTCCTGATTCCAAAGCTTGATTGCTGGATTATCTTCTGTCAAAGCCATTTTGAAACGGATATAGCTGTTAAGGTTACTATCACATATATGATGCACAATCTGGCGAGCAGTCCAACCCCCAAGGCGATACGGTGTGTCAAGCTGCTTATCAGATAGGCCTTCTACAGCTATTCGAAGTCTCATGGGAGCTTCTTGAAGTTCCTTAATCCACTGTAGCCTAAGATCTGGTGTAATTTCACCAATTAATTCTCCGCGACCAATAGGATATCAAATATCTATAACAATCTATCAAGACTAAGCATACTCATTATCAAATATTACTCAAATATTTATAAATTAAAGTTAGAAAACCGGACGTGTATTGTGATGTTGGATTGTTATTTTAAGAAGTCATTGCGATTATTTGAACAATAAACAACGAGTAAATCCGAATCCTCTAAATATAAGTCAATTTAAGTTTACATGAACTTTCTTGAAGTGCTCCGATATCAAAGCCCTTGCAGATGGAACCCGAGTCGACGCCTATTTGCAATGCAAATCAAAATCATACAAAGCTATTGCTACAGGTAGAGGAGAAATAATAGCTGGCGACCTAGGTGACAACACAGGAAATATAAAGTATGTAATATTCAGTGGCGCCACAATTAACTGCAAAGAGCTAGATTCTCTTATCAAGATCGGTGAAGTCGTTAATGTTAAAGGAATAAAAAATACCCATGAAGGAGCCCATCAGATTGTAGTCAGTAGCAGAGATGGAAGCTCAATGCGTGTTGCCGATCCTGAGGAATATGATCTTGCGGATTTTGTATCACAATCAAATCAGGACAATGGTGTTATGTGGACTTACATAACTGGTCTGATGAACTCTATTACGGATCCTTTCCTTAAAGTCCTTGTAAGCTCTTTCATCAATGACGAAGAGTTTGTAAGAAAGTTTAGAGTGTTTTACGGAGCCAGGATGCAACACCATGCCTGTGTTGGCGGATTGTTAGAGCACACATGGGAAGTGCTTCAATATTGCGAATTATCATGTAAACTCCACCCCTCTTTGGAAAAAGACATGGTTTATGCAGGTGCTTTTCTACACGATATCGGTATATTAAGAGAAAATTCGGAGCCCCTAGGGTTGAGTGAGAGCAAAGAAGGGTTCATGATGGGGCATGTATACCTCTCGGCAGAAACTGTCTCAAAAAGGATCAATGCCATACCTGAATTTCCGGATATAACTCGAGTTAAGTTGATAAATATTATTTTAAGTCACCAGGAAAAGAGAGACCCTGATACGTCAGAGCCCTCAAGAACACCGGAAGCAATCACTGTCGCTTGTGCAGATGCTTTTGGAACAAAAGTCACTCAATACATAAGGGCTAAAAAAGACTCTCCAGGCGGAACTTGGAAAACCCAATCTATCCCAATTGGCTGGGTTTATATAGAATAAGACATTTGTGCGCCCGATTTTTTTGACAAGTTTAGTCTCCGTTCCATATTTTGAAGCTCTGTGGGCTTACTTCGTCGCTGTTCTGGTTGAGGTAATGATTCTCAGGTATTCTATCCCAAACTGCTTGAGTCGTTTTTTGGACTTGTTTAACTAATTCCTGTTCGTTAATGGTTAGTAGCTTTCCATCTTTTACTACGAATTCACCATTTATAATTACGTGTTTAACATCGTTTCTTGTTGCGCAATTAACTATATTTTTAACCGGATCGCGACATGGGACATTATTTATTGTTTGCATGTCTATGATCACAATGTCAGCTAATGCACCTTTGATTATTTTTCCCAAATTATTTTTCTGGATTGCTTTTGCACCTCCTAATGTTGCGCTGTTGAAAATTTCTTTTGCACTACCACTAAAACAGCTTGAATCTGCTAGTTTTGTAACGTAGCTTGCCATTCGCATTTCATTTAAAATATCTTGTGGACTCGTGTCACAGCCTATTGATACGTTTACTCCAGCTTGCAGATATTTTGTATGACTGCACATTTTATTTCCACGTTTCAAAAAGACAAGCGGATCATGACTAACTGTAGCTCCGGATTTGGCTAGCAAAGCAAGGTCATCTGTTCCTTCAACTGGCGGGTATCCTAATAGGGGATGCCCAGCTATTGCCCAACCATGTCCAATTATAAGGTCTTTGTTTAGAAGACCTGTTTCATGCAGAAACTCTATCGGTGTTTTTCGGTACATCCTTATCATATTCTGGAACTCGATAGCCCATTGCCCCGCGTGGATGCTTACCGGACACTTTAACTCATTCGCTTTTTCGCGAACTGCGTTTTGAAGCTTAGCACTTACCTTATCAACTGTAGACGGATATAATGCACCAATCAATCTGCCTTCGAGTTTACCATCATATTTTTTAACGAATTTTTCAGCTTCGTCAAGTTGTTTTAATCCATATTCAAGTTCTCTCCACTCTGTTACGAGATTAGCTCCTTGAGATCGACTCCATGTACCATCTTCGATTCCTACCCCTTCGACGGCTCGTATTCCCATTTCTTCAATATATTTGATTGTCTTTTCTGCACCAAGACTTCCTACCATGCCTATTTCTACCATGGTGGTACATCCGCTTGTTAGCAGTTCAGCAATACTGTATTTCGCGTAAACATGGTAATCATCAGGTTTCATACTCATTCCTAAGGCTGTTAGATTCTCCCCCAAAGAAGACATGTAGAAATGTTTAGCTCCAATATCATCGATGAAGCTCTTATCCTTCGGAGCAGAAGCCGCATGAGCGTGAGTACAGAAAAAACCCGGAGTGATTACGTGATGAGATGCATCAATCCATTCATCTACTTGCCCCGAATATTTCTTTCCGACATATTCAATCCTATTGCCTTCTAAAATTAACTCACCGTCTCTAAGAAGGCGATGTTCGTTACCATCGTAGGCAACAATCCATTTTGATTTGAATCCTATCATGGCTTACTTATAATAGAACCAACGATTAACTCTTTGGAAACTGGTGCTTGTCTTAATACTATTAAAAAAGCCTGTTTTTAAAAAAATAACGCGCGCACTTTTAATAGGCTAGGAGATAAGCCCAGATTTTAGATAAGCTTGAACGCCTAGGTCAAATGCTCTTGTATTTAATTCGAGGAATCTCGGAGGGATTGACTTTTTCATAGCCGCTATGATCTTGTCTTCTCCGAAGGGTAGTGCCTTGCTAGCAGTAAGAGCTCCAAGCATAACCATGTTAGTGGCTATTGGATCCCCCGCCTGCTCAGCAAACTTCGTTGCGTTGAATACAAATAGTTTTCCCGTGACTTGGCGTAAGAGGCTAAGAAGGTGGTCTTCTTCAGGGTAGCCACGGATGCCACTGATAACCTCGATAGGTGGGAGTTTCTTTGTGTTTATTATTGCAAGACCCCCCTGCTTGAGATATGAGACTCCACGGCGCGTAGCTTCAGCGATTTCAAATCCTAGGATAGCATCAGCCTCTCCCGGTCTGATCTGTGGACCGTAAGTTTCACCAATCTGAATGTGCCCCATGACAGGACCTCCCCGTTGAGCCATACCATAAGTTTCACCGATGCGTACCTTAACTCCCTCATTGATGGCAGTGTCTGCAAGAAGGCGTGTTGCGAGAAGGGTGCCCTGTCCACCAACCCCGGCTATTACTATGCGAAAAGCCTTCATCTTACTCACTCCTCTCCATTGCATGAGCCGGGCAAACTTGAGAGCAGGTTCCGCACCCCATGCATATGGTAGGGTCGATGAGAGCTTTACTTTGCACATCATCGAAGCTGATAGCGGTACACCCGAAGGTCAATACACATTGTCTGCACCCAATACATTTATCGAGATTAACTTTCCAAGCTACTGGGCGTTTAGGGCGCATCTGTCTTATTGCTTCGGTTGCGCAGATACGACGGCTGATGACAATTGCAATTTCGGGAGTTTTTAACATCCTCTCGAACGCGGCTTGAGCTGCTTTAATGTCATAAGCATCCACGACTTCAATATGTTCAACTCCAACGGTTCTAGCTATGTCTTCGATCATGACGCGCTTTGTGGTTTCCCCTAACGCGGTTTTCCCTTGTTGAGGATTTGGTTGGAATCCAGTCATAGCTGTGACGCTATTATCTGCAACGACGATCTTGATATTTGCTTTCGTTTGAACTGCATTCATTAAAGCCCCGAACCCTGCATGGAGGAAAGTGCCATCACCAATCCAGGCAATAGACTCCACGCCAAGATGAGCCATTCCCTGGCTGACGCCTAGGCTAGCACCCATGCAAAAGTATGTATCTTCGTAGCATAATGGTGGTGACCATGCAAGCCCATAGCATCCAATATCTCCATTTATCACAACGGCATGCTCGTCTCCCTTAACCTTCTTTACTGCTTTCTTAAGGGCATAGATAGTTGAACGGTGGGGACATCCAGCACAGAGGGTTAATGTACGGGGAAATAGAAGATCTTTTGCATTTTTCTCAAGCGCAACTCGGGGATTCTCCTTAAGATTCTCACCAAGCATCTCTGCGATCTTTGTGTCTACGATTGTTGAATTAAGCTCTCCCTCCCCAGGAAGCTGAGCGTTCATACGTCCGAGAATTACAACATTTGGAGCAGTATCCTTAGCAAGAGCTCTTACGTGTAGTTCTACAAACGGGTCAGGTTCCTCTGTGATTAAAACCTTTTCAACACTTTTGAGTAGTTTACTTATGAGCTTTTCTGGGATTGGATTACTCGTAGCTAATTTAAGAACTGCGACTTTACTCTCGACGCCTAATTTGTCGATAGCATCCATCACATAGTTGTAGGTTTGTCCAGTTGCGATGACTCCGATTTTTTCGTTTCCCTTCATGAAGAGCTTGTTAATTGAGATTGATTCAAACTCCTCGCGAGCTTTTATGATCTTTTCATTTGCCTCTTTTTCTCTGCCGTAGAAAAGCTTGTCGAAGCCAGCTGTGATATAACTGAATTTGCTCCAATCAAATTCGGCTTTCCTATCGAGCTTAAGGAGTTTACCGAGCTGCACATTGCTACGCATATGGCTGACTCTTGTGACTGTACGAAGCATAACAGGAGCTCCAAGCCTCTCCGAGAGATCATACGCATAGATCGTGAAGTCTTTAGCTTCCTGAGGGTCAGCTGGTTCAAGCACCGGAACACAGTTCTGCTTTGCGAGCCACCTCTGGTCCTGTTCTTGACCGCTGCTGTGCTGGCTTGGATCATCAGCGCTTATGAAGACGAGCCCGCCTTTAACCCCACGGAGGGCTACCATCTCCATTATGTCGAGAGCAACGTTGAGGCCAACATGTTTCATGCTAACCATTCCACGCTGATTACACATTGAGGCACCATAAACGACCTCAAACGCAACCTTTTCATTTGCAGACCATTCGAAATGTAATCCCATCTCCTTAGAGAGCTCTGCAAAAGTATTACCTATTTCAGAAGCGGGTGTTCCTGGGTAACTAGCTGCTACCCGAACACCTGACTCTAATGCACCACGGACGATAGCCTCATTCCCCATAAGGAGAACCACCTCTCCTGGGCTGTCCTTCGCAACTGGGTGAGTTGACATGCCTTGAGAGAACTCAAACTGGTTGAAAAGTGCTTCTCCTCGTTAACTAACCCTTATCTTGCTACATTACACTTTTCAATTATGGTTCTACAAGAAAGAGTTCTCGGAAAAACAGGATTGAAAGTCAAATTTATCGGATTTGGCGGAATTCCTATCCAGCGTATCTCCGAGGAGGAGGCAATACGAGTAGTAAAACGATGTTATGATCTTGGAATAAATTACTTTGACACCGCAAGAGGCTACACAACAAGCGAGGAAAGGATAGGCAAAGCCCTTGAGGGCGTCCGCGATAAAGTATATCTTGCAACAAAGAGCCATGCTAGGACACGCATCGACATTGAGCGGGATTTAGCGACCAGCCTCAGAAACCTCCGAACCGATTACATTGATATATACCAGCTTCATAACATCGCATCTTTTGACGCATGGAACGCTGTCAAAGCGCCAGGCGGGGCATTAGAAGCTGTTCTTGACGCTAAAAAGCAGGGCAAGATTAAGCATTTAGGAATCACAAGTCACAACCCAGGTGTGCTCGCTAAGATCTTGGACGAAGGTATTTTTGAGACCGCGATGATTCCTTACAACTACCTTGCAACAGAACCTGAGAAAGAGGTGTTACCTGTATGTGAGAAGATGGATGTCGGCGTTATCATAATGAAACCCTTTGGAGGAGGAGCCTTCTTCAACCCGAACACCGCGCTTAAGTTTGTTTTGGCGAATCAAGTTGCAGATATAACAATACCTGGTATGCTGTCTGTAGCTGAAGTTGAAGAAAACATCAGCGTATGCCAGGGTACACTCAATCTTACATCAGATGAGATTAAGATGATTGAGGATGAGAAAAAGCGCCTCGGGGATCAATATTGTAGGTTCTGTGACTATTGTCAACCATGTCCGGTTGGAATTCCTATAAGTTTCGTTCTCCGTGCCGAGGTAAGTGTTCTCCGTCGGATGGGTTGGCAGGAAGGTACTGTTAAGCAGGTAGATGAAGCTGCTGCAAAAGTTGCACAGTGTTTACAGTGTGGAGCCTGCGAGATGAGGTGCCCATACGAGTTACCCATAAGAACACTTCTACCTGAGAAGATGGAGCGGCTTCGAAAACTTAAGGAGACCCGATCCATTCCAAATTAACAGAATGCTCTACAGAATTATTTAAAATTGTGTTTTAATAGCTGTTCATGGAAGATCATAAAACCATCCTGCGTCATAGTATTCTCATGAGCTTTAAGAAAGTATTAGCCGAGGCTGAGAAATCCTCCAAAGAAGTTGCAGAGTTAACCTCTGGACTAGTAAAAATCAATTCAGCTCACCCCGCAGGACGGACGGTTGAATGTGTTGAATATATTAAGACATACTTCGATGACCACAAAATTGATTGTGAAATCCACGCACACGACTCGAATAGACCGAATATTGTTGGAAAGGTTGGATCCGGAGGCAGAAAGGTCCTTTGGCTGGGTCATATAGATGTAGTGCCTGAAGGAAAACCTGAGGCTTGGAAACACCCCGCTTACAGCGGAAAAATTATTGATGGGAAGGTTTGGGGGCGTGGAAGCAGTGATATGAAGGGAAGCTGCGCCGCTGCAATGGTTTCTGCAAGAATTCTATCAGAACTTCCTAAAGTATCAAACACATGTGAGTTCTGGTTCACAGCTGATGAAGAGATAGGTGGTGGAGCTGGAGCCAAATGGCTCTCTGAGACTGGTAAAATCAATGGTGACGTCTGCCTAATAGGAGATGGCAACGGTGGGGGTTACGAGACTCCTAGCATAGATCTAGGCTGTAAGGGTGGTGCTGGAACAAAGCTCATAGCGAAGGGAAAGACCGCGCATGGAAGTACACCTCATTTAGGCGACAACGCGATAATGAAGCTTCTAAAAGTTATCCCAGAAGTCTATAAAATAGGGAATTACAAGCTTAATACACCTCCAGATCTCAAGAAGCCATTAAAAGAAGCGACAAAATTTTACATGCAGGAAGCACAAACCCCAGAGCAGATTAAAGCTGTCAAGCGTCTATTCTACTACCCCACAGTTGCATGCAATATAATCAGTGGAGGCGTTAAAACGAACGTGGTTCCCGATTACGCAGAAGCGGATTTTGATATACGTTTAACCCCTGGTGTAAGTGTGAGCGAAATTCGAAAAGAGATCAACCGCCTTGTAAAGGCAGCTGGGGTCCCCGGAGTCGAGGTGGATAGCACTCAAATCGTTAAACCCACGAACAAAAAGGTAGATTCAGCGGGTTTCTACGAGTCACCTGAAACGCCATTTATGAAACAGCTTACATCAACTATCCGCAAAGTCACGGGCAGGAGACCGGGGATCAAGATATTGACAGGCGGTACAGATGGAGTGAGTACAAGTAAGATAGCAGGTATACCAAGTCTCGGTTATGGCACCAGTCTCACAGGAAAGGCCCATCAACCTGATGAGTATATTACTATTGAAAACCTCGTCCTCGGCATCAAGGTCTACGCAGGGTTCTCATTAACCTACCAAGGCTAAGCTTTAAGACGCAAATACAAAATTAAAAGACACTTACCTCTATTGTAGAAGGAAAGCTTAGCAATGTAATGATATTGGCGCGGCCGGAGGGATTCGAACCCGCGACCATGGGCTCCGAAGGCCCAAGCTCTATCCAGGCTAAGCCACGGCCGCCCGGGCATTCAAACCGCTTCAAGATAATTAAACATTGCCTCAAATCAGCACGACACCCCTTAAAAACAAGGCACTCACTACTAATAGCGTGCAACAGGCATGCTCGAGGATCGACCAATAAAAAGCGCTGAGATAAGCGTATTCAGTCACGCTACGGAAGATGAAGATAAGGTAAAGAAAACCATAACGAACCTGATTCCCGGAAAAGAGATAATAATCGAGGAATCAAAACTCAGCGGCCATTTTGAGGATCCTATAATACTATTCACCAGCAAAATTGAACATCGTAAGGAGGCATCAGAGCTTCTTGCACTAATCTACAAACGACTTTCGAGTATCGATCGATTGCAAATTGACTCTGACCTAGCTGATAGAGTTGACGAAGCGGGGAGTATATATTTCAGAATAGATAAACAGAAAGCATACTTTGGTAGAGTCGTTCTCAATGACGCTGATCCTATACGAATAAAACTCAAAATGCAGCTTCCTCATAAAGCTGATCCTGTCATATTCCTAAGAAACCACTTGTTGGCTTTAGATAATAGAGGAGAACCTGAAGGTTGAAGAAGTATTTCGATCTCCACATCAGCCCCAGGCTAGGAGAAGTTGAGAAACTAATAACTGAAGCAAAACATCTTGGATATAGTTGTGTGGCATCAACTGGAAATATTAGATCTGAAACATCGATTGATATTGACGTAGCGACAAGAGTGGATTTAGAACCTCGCCGCGGATCAGATCTCCTTGAGCAACTTAAAAAAGTTCGAGGCAAATTTGAAATCGTCGCAGTGAAATGCACAAACAAGGATGTAGCTCGTCAAGCAGCCAAGGATCACCGCGTGGATATCCTTCTGTTCCCAGAGGATCTCAATATTCGAAGAAATGCCCGCTTGGATACACAAGAAGCTCAGCTTGCATCCGAAGTAGGCTGTTGCTACGAAATTAACGCGTCCGAGCTATTATTCTCCGGAGAAAACAGGCTCTCAAGGCTAACAAATGTGATAAAAAGAGAACTTGAAGTAGCTAGACGATTCGATATCCCTATAATTATATCAAGCGGGGCTTCAACGTCTATGGGTTTACGTGAACCCAAAGCTATCGCAGCGATGACCTTCCTTCTCGATATATCTGAGGAAGCAGTAGTTGAAATGCAAACAACTACACCCGGACAATTACTAAGGAAAAACAGATCAAAACTATCAGAAGAGTACGTCTCACCTGGAGTTAAGAGGGTCACAGATGCCAGTTAGAGGAGTACGTCGAAGATATCTTCACATCATAGTAAATTCATCTGGACAACTAACTAAGGTTCAACTAGATGAAACCATCAGGAAGAGTTTGCTTAGCCTCTTCGGAATTAAAGGTCTCTCCGAAGTAGATCTCTTCCTAACAGATTATAATGAAGAAGAGAGACGAGGAATAGTAAGATGCAGTCACAACGGTCTAAGGACTCTACGCGCTGCTATCGCATTTATCACCTCTATTAACGCGGAAACCGCTGTTATCCATGTCGACCGAGTATCTGGAACTATTAAACGTCTGAAAAAGAAAACCAAAGAAATAATATAAAAAAATAAAACTTGAAAAACCAACAATCAGAGAAGTGTTTTTATTCCTCAACCTTATTCTGAAGGTGGAATCTCCCCGAGACGTGGAAGAGGCAGCATGAATTGATTGTACCTGTGAGATGTTTCTCATGCGGAAAAGTGATAGGCGATAAATATTACGCCTTCAAAAAACGGACCGATGCCGGTGAAGACCCGGGTAAGGTTCTCGACGACCTAGCGATATCAAGATACTGCTGCCGTAGAATGATCCTCTCACATGTTGAGATAATTGACGATGTGATAAAATTCCACGAGGGACGTGAGAACCTCAACCAAAAGGGATGAGACTAGTTGCAACCAGAGAATGAAGCACAGCAGCAAATAACCGTAAACCTTCTTTTACCCCAAGAAATACTGCTAAGCGCAGGTGTCCATATTGGTACGCGTGTAAAAACGAAGGACATGGAGCCTTTCATCTACAAGGTACGTCCAGATGGACTTTATGTTCTTGATATGGAGCAGATGAATGAGCGGATAAAGATCACCGCAAAGTTCCTTAGTCGTATGCCTCTAAACAGAATTGTCGTAGCCTCCTCCAAGAGATATGGTCGTAATCCCGTTGAAAAATTCTGCCTATCCCTTGGATGCCGACCTGTAACTGGAAGGTTTACAAGTGGAACATTTACAAACCCTACATATGCAAGCTTCTTCGAACCTGCAGCTGTTATTGTTACCGACAGTCTTGCTGATGACCAGATCATTGAGGAGGCAAGTCAATGTGGTGTTCCAGTGATTGCACTTGCAAGCACTGATAATATGAAGAGCAATGTTGACATAGTAATCCCGATGAATAATAAAGGTCGTCGAGCTCTTGCTATTGCCTTCTGGCTTATCGCTAGAGAGACACTCCGCGAAAAGGGAGAACTTCCTGCCAATGGTGAGATGTCAATGAGCATTGACGATTTCGAGGCTAATTAGTTATAACTATTAATTTTATTAAAGTTCAGAGATTTTCTTAACTTATTTTAGGGATACTTTTTTCGGTGTAATCTGTCATTAACTTTAGTGATATTATTGAGCATCAGATATCCCTCAGTTGCTGGAATATTCTACTCTTCTGACCCAACGCGTCTAAAGAAAGAAATTGAAAGCTGCTTTCTAGGAAAATTTGGACCGGGGAAGCTTCCAAGCTTTCAGAATAAGGAAAGAAGCATAATCGCCTTAGTTGCACCACACGCGGGTTACATATATTCGGGGCAAACAGCCGCTTGGAGCTATCTAGCTCTGAGCGAAGAGAATTCTCCAGACACTGCTGTCATCCTCAGCCCAAACCATACAGGGATAGGACCACCAATATCTCTTTATAAAAGCGGAGAATGGCGAACTCCTTTAGGAAAAACGAATATAGATACTAAACTGGCACAAGATATTTTCTCAGAGTCAAAAATCATCACCTTCGATGAAACAGCTCACTTTAACGAACATTCCATAGAAGTACATGTACCTTTCCTCCAGTACCTGTATGGAGAAAAAATAAAGATCGTCCCGATTGTAATGGGTTATCAAGATCTCAATACCAGTAAAAGTATTGGAAAAACACTGGCTGAGGTACTAAGAGATCGTAACATAGTGATCATAGCATCTACTGATTTAACGCATCATGAATCAAAATATTCGGCGAAGCGTAAAGATGATCGGGTTATTGCCTCAATAAAGGAGATGGACGAAGAGAAATTACAGAACGTTGTTCAAACTAATAAAATTTCAATGTGTGGTTACGGCCCTGTCTCGGTAGCACTCATTACAGCCAAACTTCTTGGAGCTGACCGAGCAGAAGTCTTATCATATAACACAAGCGGGAATATTACGGGAGATCTTAACGCGGTAGTAGGATACGCTGCTGCTAAGATAACTAAAACGGTGCAATAGTTTGAGTGTTGAAGCAACGGCTCCTGGAAAAATGATACTGTTTGGGGAGCATAGTGTAGTCTACAAAGGTCCAGCAATAGTGCTTGCCATCGATAAAAGAGCACGTGTAATCGCATTTAAACGAGGGGATAATAAGATCTATATCGACGCTGAAGACCTCGGTTTCTCCGGTTATTTCGAGAATGATCAATATTACCCCACACATGGCAAAGAGTGGAGGGGACGCAACTTATCAGCTCTCAACATCACAGCTCGGAAGGTTAAGGAGCACCTTGGGGTTGAGGGTGGTTTGACTCTTGTCGTAAGAAGTATGATACCTATAGCAGTTGGTTTAGGCTCTTCAGCTGCTGTATGCGTTGCAACAGCTGCAGCCGTAGGTGAGCTTTTCAACGGAAATTTGACAAAGGAAGAAATCGCAACCTTAAGTTTCGAAGGCGAAAAAATAATACATGGAACACCAAGCGGTGTTGATAATAACGTTGCAACGTTCGGTGGGATAATGAAGTATGAGAGGGGAAAGAGCTTTGAGAGGCTTAAATTAGATTCGACACTCCCCTTTATCATTGGTAATACTCGTTTCAAAAGAAGTACTCGAGACCAGGTCGAGAATGTTAAAACGTTAAAAGACCGTAATCCCGAGTTCATTGATACCATCATAGATTCTATGGGTAACTTGTCTAGAGTAGGTCTTGACGCGCTTCTAAATCGTGATCTAAAAAAACTAGGAGATCTTATGAACATTAATCATGGCTTACTCTCAGCTCTCGGTGTATCAACTGGAGACCTAGATAGACTCGTCCATGCTGCACGCAGGGCAGGTGCTCTGGGTGCTAAATTAACTGGCGCTGGTGGAGGAGGATGTATGATCGCGCTTGCAGAGGAACAGAAGCTAAGTGATATTGAGAAGGCTATACAGCTAATGAGAGGTGAATCCCTCAGAGTCAATGTAACAGACGAAGGAGTGCAAACCCGAAAACTTGAAGCTGGAAATTCTTAAACTCGGAGGATCCGTCATTACCAATAAAGATCAACCGATGTCCGCAAATACCATTGCTATCGATCGGATTACTCGTGAGATATCTAATGCTGGTGGACGAGGGATTGTAATTGTGCATGGCGGAGGAAGCTATGGTCATCCACTCGCGAAGCAGTTCGATATAAGCCACGGTTACACATCCGATATTCAACTTCCAGGATTCAGTAAAACTAGACAAGCCATGATCCAACTCAACTCCTTAGTTGTTAATGCATTAATAGATTCATTTGTACCCGCAGTATCAGTTAACCCTAGTAGTTTCATAATCACAAACGGCAGAAGGATTGGAGAAGTAGATTTCAACATTGTAGAGCAGTATGTCAAAGCTGGTATGGTCCCTGTTCTTTATGGCGACGCAGTGTTAGACACAGAGATGAAATTTACTATCCTCAGTGGCGATCAGTTAGCAGCAAGGCTCGCTATAGATTTGAAAGCTCAGCGTCTTATCTACGGTGTAGACGTAGATGGAGTATATACCGCGAATCCGAAACTTACCTTAAAAGCAAGACTTATTGAGGATTTATCTCTCAGCAATATGAAGGATATTTTAAAGATCGGTGAATCCCTTTCCATAGATGTTACGGGGGGGATGCTCGGTAAGGTGCAGGAAGCAGCTTCCGCAGTTGAAGCTGGGGTAGATGTACGAATTATAAACGCATTAAAACCCGATTTTATATACAATGCATTACTTGGGAAAAACGTGAAGTGCACAAGGCTTAGGAGATAAACTATTGACCGAGATTGAAAAGAGGAAGCTCCGCCATATAAGAATAAGTCTAGAGAATCAAGTTGAGACAGACGTAGGGACTGGTCTCAATGATGTGTCATTATTACATCGTTGTTTACCTGAACTTGATCTTGAGAGGGTTGATACTCATGTTACCCTTTTCGGAAAAACTCTAAATGCACCGCTAATTATCTCCGCGATAACAGGAGGAACAGATGAGGCTATGAAGATCAACGCAATTCTCGCCTCAGTCGCCGAGGAGCTAAACATAGGCATATGTGTGGGAAGTCAAAGAATCGCGGTAGAGCAGCCTAAACTTAATAAAACATTTAGCGTAGTAAGAAAAAAAGCCCGAAACGCACTAATTTTAGCGAATATGGGGTGCCCCCAACTAGCGAAAGGGTGGGGAACCAAAGAAGCAGAAACTTGCGTGAAGATGATAGACGCCGATGCTCTTACAATACATATGAATCCCCTCCAAGAAGCGGTTCAGGTTGGGGGTGATACCAATTACGAGGGTATCTTAAACAAAATTAGGGATCTCTCTAACAGTATTGATACCCCTATTGTTACTAAGGAGACTGGTGCTGGTATTTCATATGAAGACGCTACGCTTCTTGATTATGCCGGCGTTGCTGGCTTTGAAGTCAGTGGTGTAGGCGGTACGAGCTGGTCTGCAGTGGAGCATTATATTGCGAAAGAGGTAAGCAAACCTGAGCAGGAAAAACTCGGAGCAGGCTTATGGAATTGGGGTATACCCTCTGCGGTGAGTGTCGTGGAAGTTCGTAAGGCCAGTAGGAAGGTTATAATCGCAAGTGGGGGCGTTCGTAGCGGGGCTGATACAGCAAAATGTATCGCATTAGGCGCAGACATGGTTGGTATAGCAAAACCATTACTTGAAAGTGCAGTAAAAGGGAGAGATATTCTCCTTGCTCACATCGAAGATATCATTCGTGAGCTCAAGGTTGTTATGTTCCTATCTGGGGCTGAAAGTGTCGAAAGGATGAAGAAAGTTCCTGTGATCATTACGGGGCGCACCGGAGAGTGGCTTAGGATCCGCGGTTTCAAACCGGAAGAATACGCGATCCGTTAACTTTTATTTCCCATAATGATGCTAATCACCAAGCGGTCTGACCCATATGAGTAGCGAAGAAATCATCAAAACAAAGTTAATTAAAAATGCTGTTGGAGTCGACGCATTTATCGACATACTGCTTAAACCACGTCGCCCCGAGGTTCTTTATGATGCTTCAAGACATCTTGTGATGGCAGGTGGAAAAAGGTTAAGACCCTACCTCACCATAAAGTCATGTGAGATCGTTGGAGGAAAACCCGAAGACGCAATTCCCTTTTCAGCTGGGTTAGAGATCTTACATAACTTCACACTCGTTCATGATGATGTCATGGATAATGATCCAATTCGACGTGGAACAACGACAGTTCACACCAAATATGGCGTTCCTATAGCTATATGTGCAGGGGACCTCCTCTTCGCGAAAGTTTACGAGGCTTTCACGATTCATGCACCTCCAACATTAAGCGCTAAGAAGAAATGCGCCTGTGTTGAAGCTGCTACCCGAGCTACTATCGAATTATGTGAAGGACAGACTTTAGATTTGAGCTTCCCGAACGCGGCGATAGTATCGGAGGAAGATTATATCCTGATGATCGGAGGAAAAACCAGCGCATTATTCAGAGCATGCGCAGAGGTTGGTGCTATAGTTGGTGGAGGATCTAAAAGACAAGTAAACGCAATTGGAAAGTTTGCTTACGCTGCTGGGATCAGCTTCCAAATAGTAGACGATATATTAGGTATAACTGCAGATGAGAATACACTCGGTAAACCCGTTGGGAGTGATCTCCGAGAAGGAAAAAAGACTCTGATCATCATACATGCTCTAAAACATGCGAAGGGAAGGCAGAAAAAGATCCTGGAAACCGTAATAGGGAACAAAAACGGAAAGAAGGAAGACTTCGAAGAAGCGATTCAGGTTCTCCAATACCTTGGAAGTATCGATTATGCCTCGAAAAAAGCCGATCGTTACTTAACTCAGGCTAGGAAACAGCTTGATAGTTTCACTGAATCAAGAGCGAAAAATGATCTCCATGAACTAATAAACTACTTTACAAAACGTCTTTATTAGGGAAATAATTCAATATTAAACTACTCTTTAAACTATAGGATTATTTTTTATAGTAGTAAATTTGAGAAACATAAACAATTTTTTTCATTTATGAATTGAAAACCATATCTTAAAAAATTGAAGTCCAATAATGTTGAATAAGCTAGAGTTACTAAATATAATTAGTATTTAAAATAAAAGTGAATAAAGCGCAGCTTGACATTGATGGATTCCCAATTGAAGCATTTTACAGGATTTGATCTTCACTTCCATCTTTGATATTATTTATTAAAAACAATCAAATTTAAAAATAAGTTAATTAATCGACACAAATCGTAATTACTTTTACATAAAGTTTGTGAAGTGACGTAAAGCCTAATAGCCTTCTCATAGTCATCTTCTCAAGATACGCTCCTCGAGGTTAGTTGAATGGAAGATATTCGGGAAGCTGCTGTAAAGTATGCTTTGTTTAATGCCGTTCAGTACGGTGGGAAGGCAAACCCTGGTTCAGTGATGGGGCGAATATTCGCCGAGTTCCCTGAAGCTAAAACAAATGCGAAAGAAGTTCAGCGCATCATAGCAAGCGTTGTGATTGAGATTAATAGTTGGAGCTCAGAGAAACAGCAAATTGAAGCCGCAAAGCACCCGGAGTTATTTGAGGCTAAAAAAGTTGAGAATAGAAAAACAATGCCTGCTTTAAAGAATGTACATCAGTGGCCTATGGTGAAAACTCGGTTTGCACCTAATCCTGATGGTCCACTCCATCTTGGTAGCGCTGAACCCATAATGTTCTGTGATGAGTACGCGAAAATGTATAAAGGCCATTTCATTCTTCGATTTGAGGACACCTCCGCCGACGTTAAACCGCCGATTCCTCAGATGTATGAATGGATACCTCAGGATCTCGATTGGTTGGGTGTTAAAGTTGATGAGACTTACATTCAATCTGATAGGCTAAAATCATATTATGATATCGCTGAGCATGTCCTCAAGAAAGGTGCTGCATACGTTTGCACTTGCAGCTCTGAGGCCTATAAGGAACTCTATATGGCGAAACTACCTTGTCCATGCCGTGAACAGTCTCCGGAAGAGCACTTGAAAAGATGGAGCCGAATGCTTGATGGTGAATATAAAAGAGGACAGGCGGTTGTTCGTATCAAGACAGATATAACTCATCCAAACCCCGCTATTCGTGATTGGCCGGCGCTTCGCATCGCCTCTCACAGTCACCCTCGTGTAGGTCGCAAATACCGTGTATGGCCGCTATACAATTTCAGCTGTGCCATAGATGACCATCTAATGGAGGTAAGCCATGTTATTCGAGGGAAGGAGCATGAGACAAACGGTATTCGACAAAAATGGCTTTACGATCATATGGGTTGGCAGTATCCTGAGATTATTAACATCGGACGCCTTGGAATAGAGGCGGGTATCCTAAGTAAATCTAAGATTAGGGCTGGTGTAGAAAGCGGTGCTTTTACTGGCTGGGATGACCCGAGGCTTGGGACTCTCAGAGCACTACGTCGTCGAGGGCTTCAGCCTGAAACCGTCAGGGATATTATGGTTCAAGTAGGGCCAAAGCCCATTAACGGTACCTTAAGTTGGGGAAATATTGCAGCAGCCAATCGGAAGATAATCGAGCCTCGGGCAAACAGATACTTCTTCGTAGACGGTAAAATACCTGTTAAAGTGAAAGGAATCATAGCTGAGCACACCGCTAAACTTCATTTACATCCCGATCATCCTGAGAGAGGCGATCGCGAATATATTATCAAGCCATCTAAACAGGTTGTATTCCTGATGCCCCGGAAGGACATTGAGGCTTCTGTAGGAAAAGTGGTCCGCCTAATGGGGTTAATGAACGTAAAAGTAACGAAGACAACGAAGGTTGGCGCATCAGCAGAGTATCATAGCCGAGATCATCAAAAAGCTCGAGACCTCAACGCCCCATTCATACACTGGCTTACAGAAGAGATTAGTATGCCTGTAAAAGTCATAATGCCTGATGCATCAATAAAAGAGGGAATCGCAGAGAGAAAGTGCGAGGGCCTCAAGATCGATGATATGATTCAGTTTGAACGCTTCGGCTTCGTTAGAGTCGACCAGGTACATCCATGGGTATTCTATTACGCGCATGATTGACCTTCTTAGTAACGTTTAAAAATACACTCTGCAGCCATAGTATGCTACTGGAGGAAATGAAATGTCATCTGATCCTTCGAAACCATTCTACGTGAAGTTCACAGTCCCTAAAGAGGTATCTGAAGCAGCTTATGAAGCTCTAAAGATCGCTAGGGAATCCGGTAAAATCCGAAAAGGCACTAACGAAGCTACTAAAACCGTTGAGCGTGGTAAAGCCAAGCTTGTTCTCATCGCTGAGAACGTCACCCCGCCAGAGGTCGTAGCTCATCTTCCGCTTCTATGCGAGGAGAGAAAAGCGCCTTACGTTTATGTTCCCGACAAACAGCGTATCGGTGAGGCTCTCGGACTCGGTGTTGGCTCAGCTGCAGCCGCGATCGAGGAATCCGGAGACGCTGAAAAGCTTGTGGCGGAGATCGTAGAGAAGCTCAAGAGCATCGTAAAGTAGGTGCTGCCTGAATGTCCGAAGAAACCGAAATTCTGACTCCTGCGACAGTTATTCAGATACTTGGTAGAACTGGATTAACTGGAGAGGTTATGCAGGTTCGTGTCAGAATAGAGGATGGTAGGGACAAGGGTAGGATCATCACTCGGAACGTAAAAGGCCCTGTGAGAATTGACGACTTACTTCTGCTACGAGAGACCGAGCGAGAAGCTAGGAAGATTCGGTAGGTGTATAGAATGCCTATTACTCACAAGTGTAGTTTCTGTGGCTACGAGGTTATGCCTGGAACTGGCATTAATTTCGTCCGACGAGATGGCCGTTTACTTCGCTTTTGCTCATCAAAATGCAGAAAGAGCGTAGTTATTATGGGGCGTGACCCACGAAAATTCAAGTGGACAACCTCATGGGGTAAGCAACGGTAACCCTACAGTTTAAACGCGAAATTTTTATTTTATTGAATAATTTTTGTTTCAAATTATTTTATGCTTCAACGTCGATTTTTTTGTTCAGTTGTTTGAAATAACCCCGTTTTATCCTAACTGTTAATAGGTTCGAGTTATCTCACTGTGAGTTATGTATCAGGAAACATTGGTAATATTGAAACCTGACGCCTTAGAAAGAAACCTTATCGGAGTATGCATTAAACGATTCGAGAATAATGGTCTTAAAGTGTTAGATCTGAAATATTTTAAGAAGATAGATGAAACTATTTTAAAACAACATTACCCTGATACGATGGCATTATCTGTAGGCAAAAAAGCACAGTTGGCTTCTCCTGATATAATTGATCCTCTTGCACACGGGTTCAAAGTTCTAGAGAGGTTAAGAAAATATTTCACTAGAAACCCTGTGCTGGTCGTTAGGATCGGTGGAGAAGAGGCTGTTTCAGAAGTACGTAAAATAACAGGGTATACAGATCCAGCTACTGCAGAAAAGGGTAGCATCCGAGGTGACTATGGTTTAGACACCATTGCGAAGAGCACAGCTGAAGGACGGGCTTGTGAGAACCTCATTCACGCTTCTGGAAACCTGGATGAGGCGAAGACGGAGCTTGCGCTCTGGTTTAAAAAGTAAAATTAGTCGTTTCTTTTCCCGGTTATAAAGTCTTCAACCCAGTTCTTCGCTTCGTCGTCAGGAACTTGTATTGGGGGATGTTTGAAACTGTAGCTGCTTATCCCGAGTAGAGGTCCATAAAGACCTCTGTCTAACGCGATTTTGACGGCTCGGATTAGGTCGATTACTACACCTCCACTATTGGGGCTATCGTTAACGAGGAGCTTACCGTCGAAGAGGAGTGGTAGATCCCCGAAGCCTTTGCCGTTGATTCGTATATAGCAGACTTTATGGTCCTCTAAGAATGGAACGTAGTCGCTGGGGCCAATTCTGGTGGGTACGTCATAAGGTATTAAACTCTTAACAGCTTCAGTTTTGCTTATCCGCTTCGTCTGAAGCCTCTTCTCCACCGTCATGTTGAGGAAATCGGTGTTCCCTCCGATGTTTAGCTGATAAGTTGAATCCATCTTGACTCCGCGATCGTAAAATAATTTGGCAAGTACACGGTGCACAATGGTAGCACCGATCTGGCTCTTGATGTCATCTCCAGCTACAGGTATTTTTGCTTTAATAAATTTCTTAGCCCAAGTGGGGTTCGAAGCGATAAACTCTGGGATGCAGTTGATCATAGCTACTTTAGCGTCGAGGCAAGCTTGAGCGTAGAGCTGGGTTCCTTTTGCAGAGCCTACAGGCAGATAATTTACAAGCATATCTGCGCCATTTTCTTTTAGTGTGTCCGCAACATCTACTGGTTTGATAGTTTTGTCGACGTGGAAAGCCTCATACATGTGAGGGGCGACACCATCACTTATAGGGCCTGCTTCAACCTTAACCCCCATCTTAGGAACATCACTGAACTTGGCGCAGCAGTTTGGCTCTGCCCATATTGCTTCTGAGAGGTCCTTACCGATTTTTTTCTTGTTGACCTCAAAGGCGGTGACGAATTCGATGTCGCGTATATGATATTTTCCGAAGTAGGCATGCATGACTCCCGGAATGTCATCGTCCTTCTCTACGTTTTTATAGAATTCAACTCCTTGAATCAGGGCAGAAGCGCAGTTTCCAACTCCGGCTACAGCTACTTTTATTGTCATGCATCTATTCTCCCTTTTTGGTTAAGGTATTAAATAGAAGCCGGTTAACATCTCCTTTAAGCATTTCCTAGATGTTTTATTGTGATCTCAATTTCCTCTCCTTCTTTGAAGTAAACGCTACCTAATTTTCTTGGGGATATAGTGATCTGGACGGGCCCAAATTCCTGAAGCGTGAGATAGAGTCCAACTTCAACGTTTTTTGCCTCTAATCTGAATGGAGTGCAATCTCCAAGGCAAATCCGCGTATTTGAGTTGGTTATTGTGGCGATTGGTACTCCGAGGAGTTTAATTTCTCCGTTAATGGGTGCATCGTTAACATGAGCTCCTACCCAACCAAACGTAGAGATCCCTCCATCAAGAATACCGGGTTTTCCATCCACTTCAACGGGAAGCCCAACACTCTTAGCATTATCTAATCGTATTTGGGCAATATCGAGGTCTACCTTCATTACGGTTCCCTTTAAATCGTTAATTTGTTTGACTTCCTTCAAATTTAAGAGACTGCGTATTTGACACCCACCTCTAACTCGTAGTGAGTCCTCAAGAGGTCTAATCTCGACGTGAGCGTGAGCTGGGGTATAAAAACCAAAGTAACCTGATCTTAACATGACGCCAAGCTCATCACCGATTTGAACCTTATCTCCTGGAGTTAGATCCGTATCTATATGAAGGATTTTCACAATCCTTACCGGGTTTTCAACACTCCTTATAATAATAATTGAGTCGTACCCTGCAACTTTGAATAAACGACCCGTTGGCGCTTTGATTTTTCTAACATTTACGATGGTCCCTGAGACCGGGGAGGGGTAGGTATCACCGAACCAGGAGTCTGTATAGATATCAAGCCCAGCCATGAGCCGATGAGCAGGATATGGACTGTTAAAGAAGGCATATCTTCCTCCTTTAGGGCAGTAAAGTGTAACACCATCTGCCTCAGCAACGGGAAGCATCGTTTTCAATGTGGAGAGAGCGTCAATCCGTCCTTTAAAGGCGTTATAATTATTGTAGGTATCTGAGTTATGTTGAAAGTATTTTGTTTTTGATGCGGAAGATTCTAAACCTCAATATGAGAAGATTGAACCTGTGAAAGGTATACTCGCTGTGGTCAGCCACCCTGATGATGAAACTTTTGGCTGCGGAGGAACACTCGCTCTTCACGCCGCAAACGGGGGGGATGCTTGCGTATTATGCATCACCTGTAATCCTCGGGAAAGACGAAAAGAAATCGTAGATGCTTGCCGAGAATTAGGTATCGCTGATCCACATGTCTTGAATGAGGACGAAGTCAATAATTCGAGATTGAAGGTGAAATTTGTAGCGGACTTTATCGTTGCGGAGAAACCTAGAATCGTTATAACTCATCTTCCATACGATTATCATGTTGACCACCGTGCAACGTATAACCTCGTTAAGGAAGCAATCGAGTGGGGTGCCCATACTACAACTTATAAAGATCCCTGGCTAGTGGAGCGTCTCCTACTCATGGAAATTAACACATTGATACCTAACCCAGGTGTAATAGTAGATGTCTCAAAAATGGTTGATAAGAAAAAAGCTGCTATCTCCTGCTACCCGACGCAGCTAGCTAAATTTCCTTGGCGTTACTATGAAGATTGGAATCTGAAGAAAGCAGAGCTTAGAGGTATCCAGAGCAACTGCAGCTATGCTGAAGCCTTTCAGGAGGAGGTTCTTCCACGAAACGGACCATTCTATACAGAAAAAGCCACAAAAAAGTTATAATAAATTTTAATGTTAAGGGAGATAGTTCTAAATCTCCTAAGATTATTGGTGAAGCATGGACTGGAAGCCAATTATAATAACGGTTTTCGCTGCGTTTCTCGGAGCTGTTGGCCAGATAGAGATCAAAAAAGGCTCCTCACAAATGTCATTTAATCTAAATGAGTTGTTTAGCAACACTCACCTCATTATCGGGCTATCCCTTTACGCGGTATGTACCTTAATCTACGTTTATGCGTTGAGTTTCGGAGAAGTGAGCATATTGTACCCAATACTGGCAACATCCTATATTTGGGTTGGTCTGTTCGCTAGTGTCTACTTAGGAGAAGGGTTTACCCCAACCAACTGGGCTGGAATGTTCCTGATACTTGTAGGTGTCACACTTACTGCCTGGCGATAGATGATATACCCAACTCGGTAAACCTTTTTACGCCCCATGAGGTCTCCTAGATTATTCGGTGGATTCTATGGCCAATCATGGGTTCAGAGTACTTGACTTCCACTCCCATTTCCCTGTGCAACGTACTGGCACTCCGGGAGGCGGTTACATGCAGAGCATGATTGAAAAATTTGGTGAGCGGAAAGCAAAGATTTTCATGGAGCAGTCTGCAAAGTACCGCGAAGATTGGCGCCATAAGTGGGGATTTGACACACCGGAAACATCAATCCATAGCGATGAAGAACAGGCAGAACGTTGGGTGGCAGACCTGGATAAGAAGAACGTTGAACGTGTTAACTTCGTGATGGGAGGAGGAAACGATAACTTAGCTAAAATTGTTAAGATGCACTCTGAGAGGTTCACCGGATTCGCTCATCACGACCTTTTCTCACCGAACGCAGCCGATGAACTCGAGCGAGCTGTCACAAAACTCGGGCTCCGAGGGTTCAAACTATTATCTTCCGGCCTCACTAGAAACATAGATGACAAAGAAGCATATCCTGTCTGGGAGATGGCTGAAAAGCTAGAGATCCCCGTTCTAATCCATTTCGGTGTCCTCGGAGGAGGTGGTGGACCAGCGAGAAACCTCCATAACCTCGACCCCCTCAGTCTATGGGAGGTCGCTGCCTCGTATCCTACCCTAAAATTTGTGATCCCTCACTTTGGAGCCTGTTATTTCCGTGAGCTCCTTCAGCTATGTTGGGCTTGTCCTAATGTTATGATAGATACATCTGGTAGCAACCAGTGGATGGCGTGGATGCCTTACAAATTGACTCTCAGAGACCTTTTCTTGAAGTGTTTAGAGACAGTTGGGGCTGATAGGATCATCTTCGCTACTGACTCTAGTTATTTCCCCCGTGGCTTTAGTGAGAACTATCTCCGTGAGCAGGTTCGGGAAGTTCGCGCTATTGGAGTTGAGGATAGTACTGTTGATAAGATCTTTTACAAGAACGCCGCAAGACTCCTCAAATTGGAGAGTTAATTATGTCTGAGGCGCTACCTGTCCATCAGTTGTATAGTCGGTATCTGGTGAACCCTGAGGGGAATAGATTAGCTGAGAGGCTTTGGGGAGCTATTCCTCGAGATATGGCTGAGGCAGGCGCTCAGATGAGAAAAAGTAAAACGGATTTTAGCCATCCGTCTGAAAGACTGGAGGATCTTAAGAAAGCGTTGAAAGAAAGTATGAAGGCGCTAGGGATCCTTACAGAGAAGGCTAATTACAATATAGATAACCTTGACTTGGGTGCTGCAGAGACTGGGCAACAACCTAACCTCCTGGCAGGTCCAAGCCTAATACTCAATAAGACAGCTTATACTGTTGCGCTGGCGAAGGAGGGGGGATGTGTCCCTATATACTTTATCGGGGACTATGATGGCGTTCAGCCTGAACTTATCAACGGAAGGCTTCCAAGCCCGGGGGGGAGAGGTGTTGTATTTGCTTATCCGGTTCCGGTCGGTTATGAGGGTTCCCCGATCAGGAACCTTCCTAACCCTTCTGAGGAGTGGCTTAGGAAAAGTCTTGAAAAGATTGAGGGAAATACGCGTGGTCTTCTTAAGGGTGTAGCTCCAGCGAAGCAGGAGATAATGCTGGAGAATCTTTCACATATCTCTACTATCATACGTTTAGCTTATTACGCGTCCGACAACGTTGCAGATTGGTCTAGCCGGATCCTTGGTACATTATTTAACGTTGAAGCAAACTTCGGTGTTGTCTTTTTCAAACCATCTGTTTCTAAGATTCGCCGCCTGATTGCACCCGGGTTTGAGCGGCTGTTATCTGAGCCTAATCGGAGTCGATTCATCTATGCTACGAACGATGCTGTTGACCTCATTGAGTCAAGCGGTTATCGGGCGCAGATTGGGAAACGTGAAAAGGATTATGTGCCTTTCTTCTATGAGTGCTCGAAACAGGGTTGTCACGGTAATAGAGTTGAACTCAAGTATAGCCTTGAAGGCTCTCGTGCTGAGCTGAGGGGAAAATGCTCTAAATGCTTGGAGGAGTACGTGTTCAGTGTTGATGTGGTGAATCCTGATCTCTCGGATTTAGCTGAATCGATTTCACCTCGTGTAGATTCTAGGCAGATTGCAGTTAGCTCAGTAATGCCAATTTCTGCTCATGTTGGTGGTCCAGGTGAGACTAGTTACCATGCAGAAGTGATGCCGGGAGTCCGGGCTATAGGATTGAGTTTTCCTGTTTACATTCGCTATGCTAGAGTTTATTATAATACACCGTGGAACGAGTTGCAGGCTGAGACTTTAAAACAGAAAGGCTATCCGACATTGATTCGTGAAGAGCTTTTCAACGCTCTTTCTATGTGGGTTGAAGCGAAGAAGAAAGGCTCTGTTGATCTGATGGGTGTAGCTTATGATGAGATTAAGACGTCTGTTGACTCAGCTTACAGTAAACTCGAATCTGAAGAGAGGCGATTGATAAGTGAAATCGAAATTATAAAAACTAAACTCGTTAACCCGGATACTAGGCAACAGCTTATCTCTTTAATGAAGAATAAGCAAAACGAGTTAGGTTTGATTGACACATATCTCAGCTCTGCCTATGGACGTTTTGCTCCCGAAAAATATGGCCAGGAGGTTAGCTGGCTCTGGCTTGACATAGCTCTTGTTTCGGGTGTGAAAGATCTGATGGGTGCTTACACTAGACAATATGTCCCTAATACGCCGAATTCCGCTGTCTATTTCGTTAATTTTTCTTGACTGAGTTAAATATTTCAAGGTAAGCGTTAACTACTTTCTCGGAAGTGTATTGGTTAAGAATCTTTTCACGAGCCTTAGCTCCAATACTGGTTCGGAGCTTTTGGTCATTCACTAATGCGATTAGTGCCTCCGCTATCACTTCTGGGTGTTTTGGCGGAACAATGAAGCCATCCACTCCATCGGTGACTATTTCAGGTATGCCTCCTACGCTCGTAGCTACCATCGGTAAACCGGTGCTCATACCCTCAAGCAGAGTTAATGGCGCGCTCTCTGTCTCGCTGCTGAGGACGCCTATGTCACTGCAGCGCATTAGGTTTGGTATATCGCTTCGGAAGCCCGTTAAAGTCACATTATTATTCAGGTCAAATTGATCGATAAGATGCTCAACGGGACCTCTATCGGGACCATCTCCAACAAGCAGCATTCTAGTTTTAGGATAATTTTTGACAACAATTTTCATAGCGTAGATCAGGTCTTGAACTCGCTTAACGGGGCGGAAGTTGCTAACATGGATGATTATGACCTCATCCTTATCTCGACGCTCCAAAGCATCGCAGTCAGCCGGGAAAAAGAGTGCAGGGTCAACGAAGTTAGGGATCACTTTCACTTCTCTTCTGATTCCTAGGCGCTCATAGGCTTCTCTCTGCATAAAACTGGAGACAGCTGTGACTGCATCCGCTTTTTCTACCGAGTGAGTGTTAACCGGATTGTAGCTCGCGTCGCTTCCTACTATCGTAACATCTGAACCGTGGAGAGTAACTATGTAGGGTACACCAGTTATCTCTCTGTTCAGGTATGCGGAGGTTGCATGAGGTACAGAATAATGAACATTGATTACGTCAAGGTTCTCTTGCTGGCATGTACGCACCATCTCAGATGCCAGTGCAACCGTATAGGGGGGGTACTTGAATAGAGGATAATCAAGTACAGATACCAGGTGGACATACACGTTTTTTGTATCCAGCCCTTGGATTCCGAAGGGGCGCTCATAGGTGATGAAGTGAACCTCGTGGTCCCTTTTTGCGAACTCTACGCCGAGTCTGGTTGCTAATATGCCGGAGCCGCCTACCCCAGGGTAACATGTGATTCCTATTCTCAAAGACTTAACCTACTTGAATAAGGAAATGAAAATAAGCGAGGAATAAAAAGTGTGGGTTACTTGATGCCTTTAATCCTCTTATCTATACCGAGGATCGCAGCGATCTGACCTTCATGGTGGATGATCTCTGTAGTCATCAACATGATGTAGTAGATGCGAGGTTTCTTGCCGTACCATCCGTCGACCTCTTCATCGATCTTTTCGTTTGTGAGTTTGTTCAATCCAGCGTAGTATTTTCTTTTACCTGACTCGATGTCTTTTAGGAGTTTGGCGAGCTTGTAGTTTTTATTTGTGCCATAGTCTTTTGGCCAGTCCTTCGGGGGGGCTGTTCCTAAGAACTTGGGAAGATAGACATTAAGCTCTTCACTCATGTGGGTGAGTATTGATCTAATTGTGTTAGCGTGATCACAGCTCTTCCAGTCGAGTTGCTCCTCTGTTAGGTTCTTCGTTGCGTTTCCGAGTCGGGTGAACCCGATCTCGGCGAAATCTTTTATCATATTAGTCTTTACGGTCATTTTCAATCACATCTATAACTGGGTTAAAAGATATGTTGTTTAAACCTAAATATTTAGTGGTGAAAAAAGGTGATGTGGTGGTTACTTGTGTTGCTCCATTCTCTTGTTGAGGCCGAGGATGGCTGAGATTTGCCCTTCATGGTGGATCATCTCAGAGACCATCCCGATGAGAGCTTGACCCTTCTTACGTTTGGACCCCCACATCTCGATCTCTGCATCGAGGTCGGTGTCCTTTAACTTGTCGAGGCCTTCCATTAGGTCGGATTTGCCTTTCTCTAAATCCTGCATGATTTCCTCGATGGGGTAGCTTGTGTTTCCGATGTAATCTTGAGGCCATCCATTTGGGTTGTAGTTTGGATCGTCTTTAAGGATCCTTGGGATGTAGATGTTCAACTCTTGGCTCATGTGAGTTAGTACCCATCTTACGTTGTTTGCTTCGGGGACGCTCTTCCAGTCTAGGTGCTCTTTCTTAAGGTCTTTGGTGGCTCTTCCGAGTCGGTCAAACCCTACTTGGGCGAATGCTTTTATTGTTTCTACTTTTGCGGACATTGTTGTTAACCTGAAAACCTATTAAGTTATTTGGAGACGTGGTTTAAAAAGCGTTGTAGGGGTGGGTTAGGCTAGGAAGGCGGGGTTCTTCGCCTTGAGTCTCTTCACTGTGCCGCGGAGGTAAGCGATCTGGCCTTTATGGGAGACTATTTCTCCGATATAGGCGAAGAGTCCTTCCTTTCTCTTCTTTGTTCCACCCCAGAGAGGGATCTCTTCTTCAAGTTGGGCGTCGGTTAATTTTTCTAATCCTTCGTAGATGGTTTTCTTTCCAGCGGCTAGGTCGCTTCGATACTTGTTGATTCCATAGCAGTGGTCTTTATAGTCGTCAGCCCATCCTGCTGGTTTGTAGTTTGGGTCTCCTTTTATGATTCTTGGGAGGGCGGTGTTGCTGATTCTGGTGAGGTGGTTGACGATCCAGTCGATGTTATTAGATTCCTCGGTGGGTTTGTAATGCATCTCATTTTCTTCTAGGTTTTTCAACGTCTCATCTAGAGAATTAAAGTGGTACTCTAATAGTTCTTTTAGGATTTGGGTTTTTGATGACATATTAGTCAAACAATAAAAGGCTTACCGGTATTAATATCGTTTCATCATAAAGTGTGCACGATTTTTGCATTTTTTTTGTTTATTTAATTGGAGAGATTTTATTAATTAATTGGATGAATTTTAATTCATTTTTTATTTGGGGTTTTTCGCAGGTTATTTGCGTTTGTGTAGGTGATTGATTTGTGGATGCGGTTTTAAAAAAGTTTTATCTTGGAATAAAGTAGTTTTTTATTTCTTTATAGGATTTATTTTTGTCGTTTTAGTGTTTTATCTTTCGTTTACGTTTGTTTTAATTTGGTTTTAGATCAAGTAGCAATAGTTTTCTTTCTTTTGAATTATCTTATTTTTTCTTGAGTGATTTAATAAGCGATCTTGTAGGAAAGATGATTGATCTAATCTTGTTCTTGAATGTTTGTTTGATGTTGGTTTATTATATATCTTCACTAGTGTAAGCTGATGCATTGCATATTGATTTGGGTTGGGGTGTGAGGCTGTCCCGGGTAGCTATATGGTGGTGTAGCTGGGAGGAAGCACCACGCGCGTGGTTGGCTGGTAAGGTGATGCATGGTCATTGGATATATTGTTTAGTGCATGGATAGTTTTTTTATTTGATGATTAATAATGTTTTATTGTTATCCCTAAGATAAGACAAGAGAAGGTAGAGAGGATCAAGCAGCTGATCCGGGAGGGTTTAACTAGTGTTGAAATCCGTGAAAAGACTGGTGCGTCAGAGGGTTATATTGGGAAGTTGAGAAAGGATACAGATACAAGTAGTGTTGGTGTAACTGCGCCAGTGATTCAGCTGTCTAAAGGTTCTATGAGGAGCTTAATCCTCATGCAGACCGCTATGGGGGTTGAAAACGTTGACGATGCGGTTGAGAGGATCTATAAAGATTTTATCTTGATTAATAGCAGGAAGGTTAGGTTTGATCTGAATAACGAGAAGAGTATAGGTGAAGTTTTTCAGCAGATGGTTGAACAGTTGGACAAGAAAATGGATATGAAGGATGTGTTTAAAATGTTTATGGAGAGTGATTTTAGAAGAGATTTGATGTTATCCGCTTTTGGGGTTAATGAGGTAACTGGTTTCTTCTATAATGTTGGTTCTGCTTATTGTTATGTTGGAAGTATTATTGATTTTTTAAATGATGCTGTTAAACAAGATTATATCGAACTAGGTTGGAAGGTTAGCCGATACTATAATGAAGAGTTAAAAGAAGATCACTTCATGGTAACTGCTCCTGATGGAAGAGAGTTCCGCTTACCCTATGGGGTTGCCCCCGACTAAGCTACCCACCGCACGCGCGGCTGCTGAAAACGTTACTCATAGGAGCATGCTCTTTTATAGAATGAAGGGTTCAGCTTCCTTCACTACTTTCTCCCATTCATTGAGGACCTCATGTGTTGTCGTTGTCAAAAAACATAATTTGTTATACATTTTAAGCGTCGACTTGTGTCGCTGCGGGTCATCTGCACAGGCATCTGAAATGACTACTGGAACGATCCGTTTAAGATAAACCGAAGTAGCTGTGAAAAGTACACAAACAGAGGTCTCCAGCCCCACGATGAACGCAACTTTAATCCCATTTTCTTTTAATACGTTAGCAAGATCCGTGTCGACAAAGCCGTCGAAGGTCTGCTTCCTGACTACGTGTTCATTCATTAAAGGCTCAGAGAATTCCTCAAACTCAGCACCCACGGTTCCCTCTATGCATGGCACGTTACCGCGTCCCTGAGGTCTGTAGAAGAGCATCCAGTCTCCTCGATCCTGCTTGAAGTAAGCTTGGGTGTGAATGATTGTGATCCCTCTCTCGCGAGCTGCTGTGAGGAGGCTGCGAATGTTGCCTGGGAAGGATTTAAATTGAGGGTTTGCCTCGTAGGGTCTCCAGAAGTCTTTTTGGATGTCGATAAGGATGAGGGCTAAGTCCCCCTTTTTCAAGGTTTAACCTCCCGCTGGATAGGTTTCGAAGACGCGTTTGAAGCATGCATGTGGATAACCTGCCAGCCCTCATGGCCACGTTTCATGACGAGGGTACGTCGCGAGGTTTGGGTGTCGAATATTTGGAAGGTCACGAGGGCTACGTCTCCAAACCTTTGAGCTATTACATCTTCGGTTTCTAGTTTTAGGTTCTCGCCGCCAGATCTTTTAACTTTAGCTATGACATCAGTGAAAGCGTTTTTTATGGAGGTTTTACCTACTAGACGCTCTATTTGATGTTCTGAGGGGAAGAATGCAGTTGAATCATCTGCGAAGCAGCTTATCATGGTTTCGAGATCCAGCTTTGAGAAAGCATCTAGGAAAGTATGAAGTGTCGCTTGTATTTCATCCACTGTCTATATCCTCGCCGGCGCTGGCCTGTCCCTAAATTAGACATATTTCTAACAACCCCCCAATAAACAGAGCAAACCCACCACACAAACAAACCAAAAACCCATCAACCAACCAAAACAAACCACAGCAAACAACAACCCACCCAGAAAACTAACGAACCCAGACAAACAAGCAGAGCAACAACTAGCTATACCTCCATGCACACCCACTCAGCGCTCACACGTTAAAGAACGTCGGAGACAACGCCTTATCCGGACGACCCACATTCTCCGCCGCCTCCCGATTCAACACCAAACACAGCACACTCAGCAGAGAATACATCCCAACCTTCGCCAACCCCCGAACCTTGTTCACCGTCGACCCAAACTGATTCTTCAGAAACGCGAACAACGCCTCAACAGCAGGCCGCCTACGATACACCTCCTCAGCAGAGCCATGTGTCCTGAACAGCCTATCAACCCGCAGCGCATCGCCCTCAACTCTCTGATTCGACATATACGGGATCACCGCACGCTCAACGAGAGACCTAACCTTAGCGCTACTGTACTGGCTATCCGCGATCAGGCTCCCAAGCTTCACACCCGCCCTCGATAGAACCGAGAGGCTCCTCTCCACCAGCGTCGCCGCATGCCTCTTCTCATTCTCATTAGCAGAAGCCAGCAATGTGGCGAGAGGCAGAACCCGCTTCGGCTCCAACCCCGAGTGCATCTTATATCCGAGGTCGAATCCTCTGCCGTTCCTGCCCACACGAGCATCCGGGTCCGAGAGACCCTTCCGGTTATCCGCCGGGTCTCTGATGCTCCAGGCCTTGATGAAGCTGGCATCCAGAACCACATCCACCTCGGTGACGCCGCTTCTTCGGAGAAGCCAGACCACCTTCTCCTCGATTATGAGTTGAATGGTCTCAGCTCCGACTCGTCTGGTGAAGCGGCTGATTACTGACCTCGGGTAACCGTTCTCATCTTTCCTGATTAGGCATAGTTCTCTTAGGCGTTGGTCGATGTCGAGGATCCTTGTGAGCTCTCTGAGGCTGCGTATTCCTTTCAGCCGCATTATGAGGAGGGCTCTGAGGATTCCGAGTGGGTTTCGGGGTGGTCTTCCTGGTCCTGCTATATGGTAGCATCCGAGGAGTTGCTGTTCAGCAATGCTTAAGTCGATGTTTTTGAAGAGTGTTTCTAGGGTCTCGTGTTCGTCCTGTCCTATGGGTGGGACCTCCTTAGGTTGGTAGCCATAGGTGACGAGGCCCTTATTGTTAAGATAAAGTTATTCTATTGTTGGTTAATTTAGGGACATGCCAGCGCGCGCGAATAGAGCCAACCCTAACAGAAATGATAAAATCAGGCCGCATAGACCATGAAATCGAGCTATACATAAGAGAACATACAAACCCCAAAAACTAAAGCCAACAAAAAAACTTACCCAAATAAACACCCATTGAAAAACTCATACACCAAACCCTAACAAACTAAAGCACACAAACAACCAAAGAAACCATACAAAATTGCGTCAAACGAATCAACACCACCGAGACCATAACGTGTATTAAAACCCTCAAACGAAATGAATTACCACCCCGGAAAGATAGGGGCCAAAATAGGGCTTATCCCGGGAAAATACGGGTAAAAACAACCCAGCGCTACAGGGAAAATGGTGCGGAGGGTGGGGTTCGAACCCACGGAGGACTAACCATCAGGTCCTGAACCTGACCCCTTTGGCCACTCGGGAACCCCCGCATAATATCTATGGTTAATGCTTGAGGGTAGACAAGTATTGCATATACTTATCGGAATCCATCAGTCGAGTTAGATCCATCTCTAAGCTAACCGGCTGAATCTTCGCGATCCATCCTTCACCGTAAGGATCGCTGTTAATCTTATCTGGGGAGTCTAGGAGTGCTTGGTTAATCTCAACGATCTTGCCGCTAATCGGTGAAAACATGTCGGATACGGCTTTCACAGACTCAACAGCACCAATGGCTTTACCCTGAACCACGTCTACACCCATTTTGGGGAGTTCAACGTAAACGATCTCATGGAGCTGGGCTTGGGCATAATCGTCGACACCGACAATTACTAGACCGTCAGCCGTCGGTTTCGCATACTCATGCTCCTTTGTGTAGAATATTCCTGCTTCGACTTTTGTTTCGCCTGCCATTTTACTTATTCCTCTTCCATCCGTACTGGCTATCGTCATAGAAAGGGCGGTGCTTAACTATTTTTGCCTTTGCTAAGTTTTCTCGGATCTTAATGAAGATCTCCTTTCCGATCTCCTTGTACTCTGGAGGAACATACGCCATAGCGATCCCAGTGTTAAGGATAGGCGCCATTCCTCCACTTGTGATCACGCCAATAGGCTTGTCACCGTCATAAACTTCATAGCCATGTCGAGGGATACCCCGATCCATCATCATAAGGCCAACAAGAACCCTCTTAGGCTTCTCCTCGATCACTTTTTCTATTGCTCTTTTGCCATTAAAATAAGGCTTCGCCATTTTTACGGTCCATTTTAAACCTGCTTCGATGGGGTTTGTCTGCTCATTTAGCTCATTACCATAGAGCCATAAGCCTGCCTCAAGGCGGAGGCTATCCCGACTTCCTAAACCACATGGCATCGCACCGGCTGCGATCATGTCATTCCAGATCTTTAACGCTTTTTCAGGGCTGCTTAGAGGGCAATTGAGTACAAAAATCTCTAGTCCGTCCTCTCCTGTGTAACCTGTACGGGCGGCGAGACAATCATATCCGCTGACTTGTAGAGGAGCGACGAAAAACCTCCCTATAGAATTAGGGTCACTTCCACTGATTGACTTCATGATCTCCATTGCTTTCGGGCCTTGAATTGCGATCATCGCGATCTCTTCGCTCATGTCAGTAAGTTTCACTTTGAAGCCTTTTGTGTTCTTACTTAGCCACGCAAAATCCTTTGCTCGATTCCCCGCATTGTATACTACGAGAAAGTGCTCTGCGTCGCGGCGATAAACGATTAAATCATCAACGATACCGCCGTCAGGCTTACACATGACACCATAGACACCCTTGCCATCCGGTAGACCTGAGACATCGTTGGTTGTGATATAGTCAAGGAACTTAACCACATCAGGGCCTTCAGCGTATACGCGTCCCATGTGGCTTGTATCAAATATTCCACATACCTCACGTACGGCGTGGTGCTCTGGGATGATCCCCTCGTACCAAACCGGCATCGCGTACCCGCCGAAGTCAACCATGTTACCATGTTCAGAATGGTAAGCGTAGATGTGAGTCTTCTTAAGATCCAAATCGGTTACCTGAATAGAAAGCAGGCGACGAAGTTAAAACCCTTACCGAAATCTCAGGAGCCAGTTAAGCTTTAGCAGTAGATATTTCAACTGATTCCATTTTAAATTTTAGATCCTTTTTGCATTTTGGGCACTTACCCTCAAACTTCTTAATAATGTCCTGTGGAGACTTCAGAAGTTCACCTTCATAGAGCAACTCCTTACAAGCAGAGCAAACGATTTTTTGAGGCAATCTTAAACCCCGTTGCCAGATTAGGCTGATAGAAAGCTTATAAACTTCATCATCAAAGAATTTCTTCAAATTTGAAAAGTATTATATTCGATGCGATAAATCATGGTGGCTGAGGAAAGACGCTCATGTCAGACCGAAGTAAAAAGCCTATCGAAGGAAAGCTACCTCGCTTAAACTTACCGCCGAACGTAATTATCGGAGTGGTAATAATTTTCACAATATTCGTAGCGGGTGGAGGAGTTTACAACCTTGTTAATCAGCCACAAGCGATTGATCAAAACCCTAACACTGGAGCAAACAGTGCAGTAGCTTTTTACGGGGAGCAGACCCTCACTGAGAGTGTCTTCAGCATGATTGTTCTAGCAATGACTTTTGGTGGACTCTATCTTGCATCTCGAAGCATGCAGATTGCCTATAACCGAAGCAATGCAAATCTACAGTTAAGTGTAGGTATCGCTTTCATAATTATTGGATTAGGCTTAAGCTATTATCTCATATATGTACGCAATGTAGTTAACGGGTAGAGCGAAAGAGTTTAGAACGGTAAAGCTGCCTAGTCTTCGGTGCACTTTTTGAAACGTATAGGTTTCATTGGGCTTGGACTCATGGGCAGTGGTATGACTATGAACCTAATTAAAGCAGGTTTTCCATTAACAGTATGGAATCGTTCTCCCGAGAAAATGAAGACGATAATTACAGCAGGAGCGAAATCAGCGAACTCTCCACGGGAAGTCGCTGAGAAATCTGATATAATAATTAGCATTGTAACTGATTCTCAGGATGTTGAGTCAGTGCTTCTAGGTCCTAGTGGTGTGATACATGGCGCTAAGCCGGGAACGATAGTTGTAGACATGAGCACCATTAGCCCAATAAAGACACGAGAGATCGCTGAGAAACTTAAAACAAAGGGGATCATTATGTTAGATGCTCCCGTCAGTGGTGGAGATATCGGGGCACGTAACGGTACTCTAAGCATTATGGTTGGAGGTCCAAAAGACGCGTTTGAAGAGACGTTACCGGTTTTCCAGGCGATGGGAAAAACCATTACTCATATCGGAGGCAATGGAGATGGTCAAGTTGTAAAGGCGGTTAACCAAATCCTTGTTGGAATAAACATGCTTGCTGTCGCTGAGGCTTTAATGTTCGCAAAAAAAGCGGGTGTAGATCTCGATAAATGCCACGCTGCAGTCGCAGGGGGGGCAGCCGGTAGCTGGCAACTAACAAACAACGGGGGTAAACTTCTCAAAGGGGACTTAGAACCTGGATTTAAAGTGAAGGATTACATCAAAGACCTTAGAATAATTATGGAGACTGCGGCTGATACAAAGATGCCTCTTGTTGGCACAGCTTTAGTACAACAGATGTTTAGAAATCTAGATGCTGAAGGTCTTCGAGATAAAGGAACTCAGGCAGTTATCGTTTCAATCGAGAATCTAGCTAATAGTAAACTTATAGATTAAAAGGTTGGTCCCGCCCCCGGGAATCGAACCTGGAACCACTCGGTGTCTGCTCAAAGCCTGATTGCCTTCGCCCCACAGGGCGGAGACTACAGCCGAATGCTCTACCTTTGAGCTAGGGCGGGAACCTTTGAGAAGTAACCCCCACCGAAATTTAAGCGATACGGTCAGGAAGAGTTGCCCTACCAAACGCCTCTCGAATATTCTTCTTGAACGGCGGACAAATTAGCCCTTTCTCCGTAATAAACCCAGTAACGTATTTAGCCGGTGTCACATCAAAACTCGGATTTAAAACATTTGTTTCCTCAGCAGTTATCCTTACTCGTCGTACCATGCCTTCATCATCTTTTCCCCAAACATAATTCATCTCGTCGGGGCTTCTTACCTCTATTTCTATCCCGAAACCATCGCGACAACTTAAATCGAAAGTGATCCCTGGAGCAGCGACGTAAAACGGTACTCCATTTTCTCGGGCAATCACTGCCTTTTCATATGTACCAATTTTATTCGCCGTATCGCCATTAGCGGCTATTCTATCAGCACCAACGATTACTAGATCAACTTCCCCCCGCATCATGTAGTAACCTGCTGCATTATCCGCAATTAACGCGTAAGGAATGTTTTCCTGTTGAAGCTCCCACGCTGTAAGCTTTGCACCTTGGCTCCTTGGTCTAGTCTCATCAACATAAACGAAAAAAGACTTTCCCTCTTTATAAGCGACTCTTAATGGGCTCAAAGCAGTGCCGAGATCCAAATAGGCGAGAGCACCTGCGTTGCAGTGAGTGAGTATCCGAGATCCATTTTTGATTAACGCAGCACCATTGAAACCGATTTTCTCTGAGGCAGAGATATCATCGAGAGCGATAGCATCCGCTTCGTTACAGATGGATTCAACCCTACGAGAAACAGACCCCTTTGAACCCGACTTCAGGCATCTCTCAATAGAGTGAAAGAGATTCACCGCTGTCGGTCTAGTCATCCTAATCGTTTCAGCGGCATTATCAAGGTAAGTCGTAAATTCCTTTAACGGTCTACCCTTAGCTTCAATAGCTGCCTGGGCAACACCATATGCAGCCGATACCCCGATCCCACCCGCCCCTCTAACAGCCATATCTCTTATAGCGTCAGCAGTCTCTGAATGCGTCTTAAGTTCGAGAACTATTACGCGATGAGGGAGGACTCTTTGATCTATCATCTTTACTAATGATCCTTCCCTCCAAACTGATCTAATACTACGGGTGACCCCATCAATCATGACTCGCATTGAGAGAAGAGTAGTGGAAGAACGTTATAACAGCTACTTGAGAACTTCACCAGTCTTCCTTTGCCAGAGATAAAGATCCATCTCACCGAGAGGCATCCCAAGCTTCCTCGCCGCTGAATCAAGGATCACCTCATATTCCAGATACCGTTTCTTTGTAAGGCTTTTTGGCGCTTCAGGTATTATCTTCAGCTCAATCATGTTTGATAGTATGTGTCTATCTATAATAGCGAGATCAAAGTAACCTACATTTCGAAGATAGTGGCTTGCCTCCTTCATACCTAATCCCATAATATTCGTAACCAGCCACTCACGAGCTTGCCTGCTGTTCTTCTGAGATTGAAGCAGCTCTTTTATATGGGATACGTGTTCTCGTGCAGAAAAGATGTACTCGGCTCTTTTTTCGGCGAACCTATGACCTTGCTCTTGGAGACAGCTGTAGATCTCATCAACTCCGTTTTCAAGTAGAGCATTATTCTCTCTAAGCGCAGCAACACACTTGTACCCCATCCTAGCGCTTGAGTAAGCCGTTAGAAGACAATAAGTAAGTTCTTCAAACCACCTATCTGATCCGGATCGACTCACCTCAATGAATTCAAGCATCCGTGCATTCACGGCTTTTCTTACATTTGGCATAGACTGAGCTTCCCTAACCATATGAACGAGACCATCTATGCCGGGGTCATCGACGTAACCTAGCATACAGGGTTTGTGGTAAGACTCTGATTTAAGGGATGCCACTTTTAAGATACTCTCATCTCATGGAGAGCGTAGCATTAAAGAATCCTTGACAGGAATTAATGCAGGTGCCATCCGTAGTGCCCTCTGATTCCACTAGCTTAGAGTACGAGAACACTCCTATCAAACTTGTTTCAACAAGGAAGATCTCACGAACCGAAACCCCCGGATATACTATCGAAAGTATTGAAGAAAGACGCGAGTTCTCAGCACCTTTTTGGATCGCGAAACTATTAGTGGAGACTGGATACGCACACATTGAAGACGATGGAGTTACAGCTGACGAATGGACTCAAATACACTTCAAAGAGAGGTTCAATCCCGGTGGTCCCCCGGTTCCACTTCCATAGGATTTCTACGCACGTGCTTATATTAGTCTCCTCCAAACTGCGAAGGAATCAGAAAAAGACTCCACTAAAACTGAACAACTTAACAGATTACGAGCGAGGTTCAGAGATGTATTGGAAAGCCGTTTAGGGAAAATTACTAGACTAGCTTCTGCTGAGTCTCCACCTCAACCCGGGGTATTCCAACCTGAGGAGTTACGCTTATACGAAGAACTTCAAAACATAATCTCCTCCTGGCGCATAAATATGAGGAAGATGGGGGCAAAATAGGTGGCAACACAAACAACTGCAGAGGAAGTGTTTTCACGCTTCATAGAAGACTTCCGAGATGAGCAAGAAGGAATCAAGTACGATCAAGCAATCGCCGAACTTGGAGTCAAAGGGCTAAAATCCCTTGTAATAGATTTCAGCAACCTCTATAACTACGATTTAGAGCTTGCCAACGAGACACTTCGTGAACCAGATAAAATGTTTAACATATTCAGAAAAGCTGTTTCTTCAAAGCTTAGACTTAAAGATCCACTTTACGCTGAGACGCAAAAAAATATTAATGTAAGGTTCAGGAATCTTCCCACAGACACTCCACTCCGCAAAATCGGGTCTGATTATATTGGAAAGCTCGTTATGGTCAACGGCATAATTGTACGAGCAAGTGTTGTGACACCTCTAGTGGTTAAAGCAGTCTTCAGATGTAGCGCATGTAGTGAATTAAACTATGTTGAGCAGAGCGGTGAGATACTTAAAACACCACAGAAATGTGAGCACTGCGACAATAAGAAAAGCTTCGATCTCGTTCCCAAACTTAGCGTCTTCATGGACTCACAACGAGTAACAATTCAGGAGAGACCCGAGGACCTTCCCCCTGGACAACTACCCCGAAGTCTTCACATAGATCTTCGCGACGATCTTGTTGATGTAGCCCGACCTGGTGACCGTATTACAATCATAGGTAGCATAGATCTGCTTCAGAGGTACGGTCGGGGAGGTCCACTCAGAATCTACGACATGGTGATGGAAGCGAATAATATCGATGTTTCAGGAAGAGAGCTGGAGTTAATGGAGCTAGATGAGGAAGATGAACGCAAAATTTTGGAGATCGCTTCTGACCCATGGGTTCATCGACGTCTCCTCCAGAGTATTGCACCCAGCATTTATGGTCAAGATTCCATCAAAGAGTCTGTAATGTATCTACTCTTCGGAGGTGTCGGAAAAAACCTTCCAGACCTCAGAATCAGGGGAGACATAAACGTTCTACTCGTAGGCGATCCGGGAACAGGTAAAAGCCAACTCCTCGGCTTTGCGGCAAAGATCGCACCTCGAGGTTTACTAACTACAGGTAGAGGAAGTACAGCGGCAGGATTGACCGCTGCTGTTGTAAAGGAAGGTGGCACAGGCAACTTTATTCTCGAAGCAGGAGCCCTCGTTTTAGCGGATAAAGGAGTCTGTTGCATAGACGAAATTGATAAAATGCGTGAAGAAGACAGAGGAGCAATACACCCTGCAATGGAACAGCAGATCGTTTCCATAGCTAAAGGTGGTATTGTTGCCACCCTCAATGCTAGGGCAAGCATATTAGCCGCAGGTAACCCGACATTAGGCCGATATAATCCATATCAAACTATAGCACAAAATATTAACCTACCAGTTACAATACTCAGCCGATTTGATCTAATTTTCGTTTTAAAAGATGTTCCAGATCAATCAAGAGATGCAGAAATGGCTGAACACATATTAGGTCTCCATCGTACTGCTGGACAGGCAATAGTCAGTGCTATAGAACCACAACTTTTACGTAAATACATAAGCTATGCAAAACGCGTCAAACCAGTAATGTCTGATGAAGTAATCGAAAGGTTCCGAGACTTTTATGTGAAAATGCGTTCCGCCTCAACCGAGGGTGGGGAAGCCTCCGCTGTCGCCATAACTGCAAGACAACTGGAGAGTTTAGTTCGACTCGCAGAAGCAAGAGCAAGATGTCATCTTAGAACTGAGGTCACTAAGGAGGACGCTGAAGCAGTAATAACTCTCACTCAAAGCAGTCTAGAGCAAGTAGGCATAGATATTACGACAGGTCAACTCGATATTGACATCCTTTACACTGGCAAGCCCAGAAGTATGCAGACACAACTCCAAAAAGTGCTTGGAGCAATTGCCGATATGGAGAAAACAGGGCCTGTTAAAGATGATGATCTATATGAGGCACTTGCTAAAGACCATGGTGTAAATAGAAGCGACGCTGCAAAGCTGATCAGCACTCTGATGAGAGATGGAACAATTTACTCACCAAGGCCAGGCTACTATCGTCGCGCTTCATAACCCAACAAATTTAAGCCAGTTTCACAACCATTGGACAGACCAAATATGTCGGACATATCTCAGCTCCCACCAAACGTGCAGGAACGTATAGCCCGATTACAGCAACTACAGAATACGATGCAACAGCTATTATCTCAAAAGCAACGCATCGAGATGGAATCCGCCGAAACAGAAAGAGCACTCAAAACCCTAGAAGAGACTAGTGAAGACTCAAAGATCTACAAATCCGTTGGAGCAGTACTTGTTGAGAAAGACAAAACATCAGTTGTAAAGGATCTAACGGATAAAAAAGAGTTTTTAGAGATGAGATCTAAGGTTCTTGAAAAACAAGAAGAGAAGACTAAAGAAAAGATTCAGGGACTCCAAGAGACCCTCCAGAAAGAGCTTGGTTCCCAAACCTCTTAATCCAAGTTTTTTATCTTCTGTTAAATACTTTACCTAAACCGCTTTTCTGTTGCTGATCAAGCGCTTTCTTAAGATTCTCATCGCTTTGCTTCAATGGAGCTGAGTCTACACCAAATTTGAAGAGTTGATTCATGAGGTCAACAGCATTTGCAGTTGCACTATAATCCATCGCCACGAGTCGAGTTATAGGGATAAATAATGTCGCCCATGCGATATCCCTTTTTAGACATTCATCCATAAGGCAAGCTGAGACTCCAGCAATGGCTCCTTCCATTGCCTGAGGTATACCAAACTTTGAGAGATCGATCTTGTTTGTGTAACCTATTGCCTTGATGTTTGGAGCGATGTTTCCAACGGGTAACACATCGATACAGTACATCTCCTTAATACCTTTATCATGCAACCAGTTGAAGAGACCTGTGGCTACAGCATAACAACCTTCTGCATCAAGTGGACTTTCGGTAACGATTAGCAGAACGTCATTCGTTTCATCAATATATATTCTAAAAGGGTGAAATACTTCACCTTCTGCAATTATCATCATCGGAGGTATATGCTTTGATCTCAGATGCGCTACCTCTCGAAATTTCTTCATTCGAGCAATGTACATCAAGGCTGTGTTGCCTACTATACTCGTTCCTGCGAGACCGAGGACAACCGTGTAGGTTTTCTTTTTGATGTTCACTAATTCAACTATGTCAACTTCTCCCATGGAGCAACACTAAGAAAATATACGTCTTATCGAATTTAAAACCCCTCCCAGTTATATTTGGGGTGAGATCTTCATTCTCGAAGGGGATACAGTAATTGAGCAAATACCGAGAGCTCGCAAAACATATTCAGGGAGACATCAAAATTCTATGTCATCACAATGCTGACCCTGACGCTATCTGTGCCGCATACGCAATTAAAAGAATGATTCATCATCTAAAACCAGCAGCGTTTGTGGAGGTTATAACCCCAGATGGTGCGAGTAAACTCTCTGATAGAACTCTTGAATATCTAGGGTTGCACGTATTCAAGGATTCAATTACTGTTAAAGTTGACACCTTAATAATCGTGGACACAGGAAGTATTAAGCAGCTTGAGCAGTGGGCTCCTCGTTTTAAAGACTACAACACAGAGAAAATTATCATCGATCACCATACGCCAGACCCGGAAATGCGGAAGCTGGCCACCTTCTATCTGGGGGACCCTGAATCCGTCGCAACATGCGAAATAGTGTTTTTATTATTAAAAGAGATGAATATTCCACTTGATGAAACGTTAGCAACAGCAATTCTTGTTGGAATCCTTTTCGATTCACGTCATTTAGCTATAGCTACACCAAGAACTTTGCGAGTTGTAGCCGAGCTAATTGAATCAGGTGCAACAATTTTCAAAGCCAAAGAACTTCTTGCATCAACAATGGATCTATCCGAAAAAACAGCTAGATTCAAAGCTGCTCAAAGAATGAGCATTCATCGAATCGAATCTTGGTTCATAGCTACCTCAAATCTCAGCTCCTTCCAATCCTCCGCAGCTAGGGCTTTGATCGTCCTAGGCGCTGACGTTGCGATTATAGTAGGAAAAGACAAGAACACTATTCAAGCCAGTTTCCGCTCAACAGATGATTTCTGGCAGAAAACCCATATCGATCTAGGAGAAATATCCAAAAAACTTGCGGAAGGTTACAAAGGAACTGGAGGAGGACACCCGACAGCTGCAGGAATCAATGGAGAAGGCGATGAAGAAGAGTTTTTAGATAAAACACTGGAAGTAATATCTGCGCACATCAAAACTAAAACCGATGCACAAAAAGTATGATAGACGCAACTGAAATATATTGGCACGTGTTATTTTATCGAAATCCACGATCTAGAGGCATCCAAATGGGCATCATTGAAGTCAAAGATTTATGGTACACATATCCCAACACTTCAGCTCCCGCCCTAAAAGGGATAACCCTTAACATAGAAGAAGGAGAATTCATACTTCTAACCGGCCCAAGCGGATGCGGTAAAACAACATTCTGTCGATGCCTCAACGGTCTTGTCCCTCATTTTTATAGTGGAGAAATGAAAGGGGAGATTAAAGTTGTAGGACTCGATACCCGAGATCACCAGACTATGGAATTAGCGCGCCATGTTGGACTCATCTTTCAAAACCCCGACAACCAGATTTTCGCACTAACCGTTGAGAAAGATATTGCTTTCGGCCTTGAAAACCTTGGAATCCCCAAGATAAAGATGAGAGAAGAGATCGATGAATCAGCAAAACTCACAGATATTGATCAACTACTTCAGCGGGGAACCCACGAACTGAGTGGGGGTCAGAAGCAGAGACTTACCATCGCGGGAATTCTAGCAATGCATCCTCGCATCATAGTGATGGATGAACCAACAAGCTTTCTCGATCCAGTTGGCGCTGAGAAAATATTCGAGGTTCTAAATCACCTTAACAAAGAACATGGAATAACCATCATACTCATTGAACATCGTCTTGACCTTGCAGTAAAGTATCTCGACAGAATCATCATATTCAATCAGGGAGAGATCGTAAACGATGGTTCCCCTGAAGAAATATTTAACGATGAAAAAACTCGGCTCATCGGTGTCGGTATCCCCAGAATGTTTGAACTATCTCGAAGATTAAAAACACATAACTTTATGATCCCTAAAACTCCACTAGACGCAAATCAATTCTACGAGTACCTCAACCCATCCCTCGGCAAACCTAAACCTCAGATTAAGAAAAAAATAATTGAAGAATTTGATGAAATCACCAGGGTACAACAACATAATCCACTAGTAAAAATTGATGATTTGTATTATAGTTACCCCGGTGGAGTTGAAGCCATCAGAGGCGTAACCCTCAACATCAGTAATGGCGAATATGTAGCGATTATGGGTGAGAATGGAGCTGGTAAAACAACCCTTGTTAAACACCTCAATGGGCTATTAAAACCAAAACGAGGCCGAATAGTTATTGACAGTACCGACGTATCTAAGGTAAGTGTAGCAACACTCGCTCGGAATGTCGGACTCGTTTTTCAAAACCCCGACGACCAACTATTCGCCGAAGACGTGGAAGAAGAATTAAGTTTTGCATTACGTAATTTCGGTTTCAAAGAGGAAGTAATAAAAGAACGCGTTGAATGGGCATTGAACATTCTAGATATCGAGCGTTACCGTAAATCAAGTCCATTTACCTTAAGTGGAGGTGAGAGAAAAAGAGTTGCGTTAGCCTCTGTCCTTGCCTGGAACCCTAAGATATTGGTTCTGGATGAACCAACAATTGGACAGGATTATGGCCAGAAAGAGAGGTTACGACACTTCCTAATGCAACTTCGCATTCAAGGTACAACAGTTATCATAGTCACCCATGATGTAGAGTTCGTCGCAGAGAGTCAACCACGAATAATACTAATGGCTAAAGGCAGGATAGTGGCAGATGGGTCTGCTAAAAAAATCATGTCCGACTCCAAAGCGTTAGCTGAATGTAGCGTTGCTCCTCCTGAAGTCACAAGACTCTTCTCTTTACTCTCAAATTATGGATTCCCTGAGGACGTATTGGATGTAGATGAAGCCTGTGATCAAATAACAAGAAAAGTGAAGGGAATCAAAATATGAGTCTGCTAGAAGGTCTTCGCTTTTCCCGAGGTGACTCACCCCTCCATAAACTGGATCCACGAATAAAGTTTCTAATGACGGTGATCATCTTTCTCTCAGGGATTATGTTCTTTGATCTGCTGCCATTAACAGTAATTTTACTCGCTCAGATACCCCTCGTTGTAACAGGAAAGATCTTCCGTGCATGGTTGAAAACATTGAAAGGAGGAGCTTTTTTAGCTGTAATCATCTTCACAACCAATATCATAAGCTTCTATTTTTTCCGCAGCGGAGGAATGACTTGGGATTTGGTAGAGTACAGTTTAGCACTCACTGTACGTTTCCTCGCGATGATCACAAGCTTTAGCATTTTTTTCCTAACAACAAGTCCGGACAGCCTTAGCCTCGCGCTTGAGAAGGCGAGAGTCCCATATGAATTCAACTTCGCTTTTATTACAGCAATCCGTTTCGTACCGGTTCTTGCAGATGAGGCTCAAACCATCATAGATGCTCAGAGATCTCGTGGACTTGAACTTGATAAAGGCGGTTTCCTAACCAGGATCCGGAAATACATCCCCATACTCCTACCTTTAATCATTAACAGCATCAGACGAAGTCTCGAACTAGCTGAAGCTATGGAAAGCCGCGGATTTGGAACAACCAAGAATAGGACAAACCTATTCGAATTAAAAATGGAGAAGCTAGACTGGATAGTACTTGCGATCTCTCTCTTGACGCTAGCAATAGTATTGTATGTAAAATTCTTCCTTCCGCCTTTCCCTAAACTATTTGGGTTCAACCTGATATTTTCTTGATATCGCGTATGCGATTTGATTAAGAAAATATGAAAGATCTCGTTTTTGTAGATGTTTAAATTTTCGATATCTGAATGTTTTTCTATCCAGTAATAATAAAAAATGTTAGCCTAAGTTATTTACATCATAGACGGAAATTGTATCTAAGTAAAGAGCAACCCCAACACTAGACCAATTGATAAATAGGGCATAAATCCGAGTCATTTTATTAAATAATACAAGTTTTAAGATTTAAAGGTAAAACAAGTTTCTTTGATGATTAAATAAATCGCCTTAGAGAAAGAGGTTTAAGGCATTTTTAGGGGTTTATTCAGCGCTCAACTTAGCTTTTTATTAACACTCCGTTAAAGGGAGTATCCAACTTTATAGACATAAATCGCGTCCTTCGATCGTATGATTATTGTCTCCACGTCTAAACAAACTCCATAAAAGAGTATATGTTATACAAATAGTATAGTTTTATCATATAAGATACATTTAAATAATTACTTTAGTGAGTACAGTCAACATCCGTGGCTACGGGTATTTACTGTAAGGAAGTATCTTATGGAGCCAAGAAAAATTCAGAAGGTCGGTTATAGCACTCTTAGTGTTTCTATCCCTATGAATTGGGCTAAGAAAATGAACGTGAAAAAAGGAGACATAGTATTCCTAAACGAGGAAAATGATGGAGCTCTTCGGATATCACCTGAGTCTAATAAAATCGAAAACACTTCGGTATACATTGTAAATGCCGACGAGTGCGATAACGCTATGATACTTGCAAGGGTAATCATAGGTAATTACATGCTGGGACGAAGCGTAATTCGAGTAGAGTCAAACCGTAGATTAATGCGCGAACAAATTGAGAGTATACGTAAAGTCACACAGCAACTTCTTGGAATCGGTATTATCGAAGAGAGTGATAAACATCTTCTTCTCCAGTGCAGCATTGATCCTAAGAATTTTCCTCTCAAAACCGTAGTTAAACGTCTTTACGTAATTACAAGCATTATGTTCAAAGAGTCAATTGATAGCCTTATTGACCATGATAAAGAACTAGCGAAAGATGCCATCACAAGAGAGCATGAAGCCAACACCATTTTCTGGTTACTCGCCAGGTTACTGGCTTTAGCTCAACAGAACCGAGCGATCTCTGAGAGCATTGGAATTAATGACCCTATGGAGATAGTTGAATATAATCTCATAGTTTGGTATCTAGAAATGATTGGGGATCGCTTGAGCTCTGTTGCCAAAAATATTCTAAAACTTGAAACAAATCGAAAAGAGCATGATGATCAGTTAATTGAGCGCCTAAGTCAGATGGCACTCATAAGTTTCACAATGTTTGATAAAGCGATGAAAAGTACTACTGAGAAAGATATCAAGGTAGCAAGTGATGCCGTAGATCTGCATGATGCTGTAGAACAGGAAGAAGAGAAACTTTTAAAGGAGTTCCAGAGTAGCCATTCTGAGCTGACAAATTACTTTAACAAAATCGCTTGGGAACTCAAAATAATATCCGAACACAGCTCAGCCATTGCTGAAATAAGTATAAATAACATTCTTCGAAGCAAAAATGATATCTGCTATTTACAGAACGAAAAAGAGAACAAGTAAAACTTATTTTTATTTTTTATATTTTTAAATAAATTAATTGCATTAGAATATCGGTGAAGTGATCTAATAATTACTTGAATGAACCGATAAATAGGTTTAAAAGAGCCTTTCTTGTGTCTATACCCAATTCGGAAAAGGTTTGATTAACCTATGGTACGCTATAAGCAAACATCTGAGATCCTAAAACTCATGGGTGACAAAGAGCATATTAGGAATATCGGCATAATCGCTCACATCGACCACGGAAAAACGACTATGAGTGACAGTCTTCTCGCCTCGGCAGGACTAATGGCTCCAGGGAGAGCAGGTGAAGCCCGTGCCTTGGACTATCTCGAGGAGGAACAGAAACGTGGCATCACCATTAAAACCGCTAATATAAGTCTACTTTATGAGGATGAAAAAGGACAACCATTTGTCATTAACTTAATCGATACTCCCGGCCACGTAGACTTTAGTGGAAAAGTCACAAGGGCTATGAGGGCTCTAGATGGGTGTATTCTGCTCGATGATGCCGTTGAGGAGTTCCAAATCATGACTGAGGTTCGCCTCAGACTAGCTTTAGATGAACAGGTAAGGCCAGTTCTCTACATAAATAAATTTGACAGGCTTATCAAAGAACTTAAAATGGATGCCGATATGGTTCAGAAAAAAATTCTTAGAATCATCGGCCAGTTTAATACCATTGTTCAAACCTACGGCTCTGATGATATTAAAAACGAGTGGTTAGTAAATGCAGGTATCGGGCAGGTCGCATTTGGTTCCGCCCTTGACCGCTGGGGATTCACCTTACCATTACTCCAGAAAAAAGGTATTTCTTTCAAACAGATGGTACAAATGTATCAAGATGGTAAACTGGAAGAACTACAGGAGAAACTGCCCCTTGCAGAAGCGATTCTAAGCATGGCTGTGCAGCACCTCCCTAACCCAATTATTTCTCAACCTCGTCGTCTTAAGACAATCTGGAAGGGTGAACCCGACAGCCCAATGGGTAAAGCGATGTATGCTCTAGATGCAAACGGCCCAACAATTGTATGTATAACAAATATTGTTATTGACCCACAGGCTGGTGTTGTTAGCACAGGTAGAATATTCAGTGGAACTCTACGTAAGGGACAAGAATTCTGGATGGTAAATGCGACAAAACCGGTTAAAACTCAACAAGTCAGCATATATATGGGGCAGTATCGTGAAATCGTCGATGAGATTCCAGCTGGAAACATTATTGCACTCCTAGGTATTGGTGAAGGACGTGCAGGTGAAACCTTAGTAGACATGTCCCTTAAAGAAGGAGCCATTGGTTTTGAGTCAATAAAATACGCTTCAGATCCAGTTCTTACTGTTGCTGTTGAACCGAAGAAACCTACGGATCTTCCGCGTCTAATCGATGCAATGCAGAAGCTTAGCATACAGGATCCTAACCTCGTTACAACAATTAACCAGGAGACTGGAGAATACTTGCTATCGGGTCAGGGTGAACTTCACTTAGAGATCGCTTTGAAGGATCTGAAACGCGAGTATAATTTAGATGTCACAGAGAGCGAGCCAACTGTCGTTTACCGCGAAAGCATCCGAGAATCAAACGGCCCATTCATGGGAAAAAGCCCCAACAAACACAACAAAGTCTACTTTAGCTTCAGCCCACTTGATGAGAGGATCATCGATTTGATCCGCAACGGTGACATAAGCATGATCACCAGCCAGAGAAAGATGGAAGAGATCCTTATCGAGAAAGTAAACTGGACCACAAAAGAAGCTCGTAGCGTATTCGCCATCAACGAGAACGCTAACATGATGATAGACACTACTGTAGGTATTCAGGGCATCCGTGAGGTAAAAGAACATATCAGAGGAGGCTTCACCTGGGCACTCCAGAACGGACCTCTTGCTGGTGAAATAGTCAGAGGCATAATGGTTGCTATGGTCGATGTAGCCCTCCATGAAGACCCTGTCCACCGTGGACCTGCTCAAATGATGCCTGCGGTTCGTGGTGCTCTATACGCGGGTATACTCTCATGTAGACCAACACTTCTAGAACCTATCTACAAGATACAAATTCGTGTACCTCTAAATGAAATGGGCAATGTGACAGGTCTCGTCAGTAAAAAACGCGGAAGAGTACATGAGATGGATCAACAAGGAGCGGTAGCAGTAATTACTGGGTTCGTACCTGTTAGTGAGACAATTGGATTCAGCAGTGAGATGCGCGCTGCGACGAGTGGAACCGCTTTCTGGCAGAGCACCTTCGATCATTGGGCATCCGTTCCTGATAGCCTCCTGCCTGATGTGATAAAGAGTATTCGTACTAGAAAAGGCATGAGCCCGGATCCACCTCAAGCCTCAGAATTCTTTATCAGGGAGTAAGGTATCCAACCTCTTTTTTACTAGCATAAACTATTTTCTTAAGGGATTATCCCTTATGCATTTCATCAATAGAGATCAAGTAATCAACAATGGTTCAAATGAAGCATACCAACAAATGCGTATAGATGCATTGGAAATCCTAGAAGCCGCGTTAAATGCAGCTGATCCAGAAAAAGCCATTTTAAATAAGATAACACGCAGTGGATGTTTACTCAAAGTCGAAGAACGCGTTTATGACCTTAAAAAATACTCACGAGTCTTCATAATAGGTGGTGGAAAAGCAGGAGGTCGAATGGGAAAAGCAATTGAACTCATTTTCGGTGACAGTATAACCGATGGTTTCCTTAACATACCCAGGGACCAAAATCAATATAATCTAAAATACGTGAAGCTGAATCACTGTTCTCATCCAATACCTGACGATAATGGAGTAAAAGGCGTTAAAATAATACTAAAAATGGTTAAAGGATGTTCTGAGAAAGACCTAGTCATTTGTTTGATATCTGGAGGAGGATCAGCTTTGATGCCTCTGCCCGCTGAAGGACTTTGCCTTCAAGACCTCCAAACTATCACATCATTGCTTCTAAAACAAGGCGCTACGATAAACGAACTCAACATTGTTAGAAAACATCTCGACGGATTCAAAGGAGGACAGCTAGCTAGGGCATGTGGAAAGGCTGACATTTTGACACTTATCCTCTCAGACGTTGTTGGTGATCCAATAGATATCATCGCTTCTGGACCGACAGCACCAGATCCTTCAACTTTTAATGACGCAATTACTATTATGACGAAAACCGGAGTTTGGGATATAGCACCGGAGAATGTTAAAAACAGGCTTACCCAAGGACTTCGAGGAGAAATACTAGAAACACCAAAAACTAACGACCCAATATTTAGTAGAGTTCAAAACGTTGTCATCGCCAATAACATGATTGCTTTAGAAGCAGCAGAACGAGAAGCAAAAAAACACGGCTATAACACACTAATACTCTCCAGCCTAATCGAGGGAGAAGCTAAAATTGTTGGGGAAGTTTACGCTGCTATCGCGGGGGAGATTGTTCAAAGCGGTAGACCTCTTCAGTCACCGGCAGCGGTGATCGCGGGTGGAGAGACCACAGTAAAGGTCCACGGTTCAGGCAAGGGAGGAAGGAATCAGGAGCTTGTGTTAGGCGCACTTAAGAAAATAAAAGATCTGCACTGCGTTGTCACCTCAATAGGGACCGATGGCGTAGATGGACCTACAGACTCAGCTGGAGGTTTAGTGGACGGTGTAACATTACTAAGGGCCTTTAAAGCTGGGTTTAATCTTGAGAAAAGCTTGAGAGAAAATGATTCTCATAACTATCTGAATAAGCTTGGAGATACTTTGATAACCGGACCTACTGGGACAAATGTAAACGATATACATCTGATCCTTGTTTCAAGTGATCGGAATGATAAGAGATAAACGCTGTGCAGAGGCGCTAGAAAAAATACAGTCCATTTTACTTGATTTAAACACGACTACAGATCTCATAATTGTTGAAGGTACAAGAGATGTTAAAGCGATAAGAGATTTAGGTTACCTTGGTAAAATAAATATAATCTCTCATTTAAATGTCTCATTCCCTAATCTAGCCATTAATATATCAGAAACCTCGAACAAAGTTCTTGTACTGACTGATTTTGACGAATCCGGTATGAAACAAGCCCATCGACTTACCTCTCTCTTAGAGGGAATAGGAGTAAAAGTAGATAAGGAGAAACGCCGAATATTAAGAAAATATTTTAGAGTTACTGGGGCAAATACAATCGAATCTATAGACAATATACTTCATAGTTTTGAATCGCGCTCGAGTTTATGAGGAAAAAGTGTTAAAACTAAAACTCAGATGCTTCGCTTAAAAGTGACGTTGCTTCCTGCATCGCCTTTATTATTCGTTCTTGCACGGCTTTGCTAACATTTATCGAACTAACATCTTTTGAGTATTTTGACGAGGAATTCTCAAGCTCCTTAAGCTCTTCTTCAGGAATAAGTTTACCCAGAGATTTCAGATAATCAGATCTTTGGCGACCATCCATGATTTTGTTTCCATAGTTCTTTATATCCCAATTCAAAGCAGACGACTTTACGACAAACTCTTCTTCTGATGCATCTCCAATTGATTTTCTAAGGTCCAGTAATTTCATACCTTGTTGCGCTGATAATACTGTTGATTCGTAACCTTTCATCAAACTAACAAGTTCATATAAGACTTCTTCCCTGCGTGTTATAAGACCATGAGTTTCATCCGCCATACCATTGAAGAGACGTGTGAAAATTTCCTCAGTCATCTGGCCTTCTTGTAATAGTTGTACGAGGTTTACCTCATATTTTACGGATTTAGCCATTTTCTCGACGATTTCTTTAACGTATAAATCTGGCATGTAGGGTTTTGACTCATTTTTTTGCGACACTATTTTCTCCTCATAAATTTTATTTTTTTCTGAAATGGGTTGATTCATGATTAATTCAGTTTCTTCTGGAATAAGATTATTGGTAATTATAGATGCTTCTTGTTCTTCATCTTCTTCTAACGCTTCTTGGTCTACTTGGGATGTAACTTCTATCGCCGCTTGTCTGGAATTCTCTCTCAATTTTGCTTCATGTCGAATTTGTTGAAGCTGTTCAAGAGCAGTTCTATCCGAAGACAATGTTTTTTTCTTCTTGGCAACTTCTTTTTCAGAATCAACATCTAAGGCTAAGTCTTCGTTTTTTATTGCTGATTCCGATAAAGTTTTTGAGGTTGCATTCAACAACACTTTTCCACATTTACGGCAATACAGTCTTTTCGGAACAACACTACCACAATTGGGGCACTGAACGATTTCTAAAGTGCTATTGTTCACCATATGGTCTCATCTGCCCTCAACATTTCATTGATACATTTTTCTATTATATGGTTTATGTATTTTTGATACATATTACCGTTTATAGATAGCAGAATATTATATCATATCAATATTCATATTAATAATCTACATTTGATATATAACATAAGTACTTTATAAAACACTAAATTGAAAGGCGTTAATTTAAAAATAAATTAAGGTAGATAAATATTCTCTTAAAAAAAAGTTATAAAAATGAACGTATGTTAATTTTTGATTCCACAATTTACGATTTCGCTATAAACTGACTCCGTTTTTTCTTATCTTCGGACAGTCTCTTAATTAAATCTATCCCAGGCCCTTCAGGTATAGGTTGAATATCAATTAAATTATTCTTATTTGCACTTATTAACATCGCTTCACCTTGAGGAGTACGTGTTATCACTGTGCTCCATCCATCCGGTGAACCTATATTCCCTATTGAAATGTCAGCGAATTCTGATGTATAGTCTGTACAAGTCTTGCAACACTCCCTCATTAAAACCTTCATCTTTGATATCTTCACTTCAAAATCAGGTTCTTCAGTTAGACGTGCGATAAATTTTCCCTTCTTTATCTCAAACTTACGGACATTATTCGGATCAACACCCTGCTCTTTTAGATATCCAATTAAAGCGTTGTAATCGAATGTCTCCATGCAGAAGAGACCCAGTTTAAGTTCGCAGAATTTAGATAGTTTACTCTTACTAAGTTTCCCTGATTCTAAACGTCTTATAGCCCGGATCTGGCAGGGAGTTCCTACAAAACCTATACGTGAATTTCCCTGGTCTACAGCGTATCTGAGCCCCTTTACCATAGGGGCAGATGTATACTTTGTCCCAGCGTAAGCAGCTAACATTGTCTCATCGTATGCAATCACCGGTATAGGACTCCAGGTTCTTTCTTTATCGAGACCTGCAACGATCGCTGCATCTCCACCTTCTCTGAGCAAAGCGCCTAGTAACGCGGTTGCAGCACCTCCATCTTGACATTTATCTCTGATAACTGGAGATTTTGCCTTCACGGCATATATACCTAATTTTACTCCAGTTTCAGTTTCGGAAGCATTTCTAATTCTCCCGAAAATCCTTTTTTCCTCTGAAAACTCGTCAAATTCAGTCCTTGGGCAATTTTCATAACAGAGACCACAGGAAGTACATTTCCCAGTGAGTACAGGTTGCTCTTCAAAGGTTATCGCTGATACAGGGCACAGAACCGAGCATAAACCACAACCCACACATAATTTAGTATCAATTATCGCGGATTTCAATGCTTCAAAGTCTTTCATTACCAAGTTCTTTGTTGAGTAAGCTTAACTAGTTTTTCTTAATTTCAGGATCTCTTTTAATGGATCTAGAATAGTCAACCTTTTTATCCACCATTTTTTTGTATGAGCATATAGTCTCTAAGACTCTGGTGCCCTGCCTTGAAACTTGAATCGATTTTTAATCCTGCATCGGTAGCGATCATTGGCGCTTCAGCTACTCCAGGAAAAGTTGGATACATCCTTGTAAAAAACATGCTAAAAAGTGGTTATGCAGGTCGAATCTATCCAGTGAATTCTTCTGGTGGGCAGATTCTTGGGCTGAAGTGTTATACATCCATCAGGGAAATACAGGATTCTATAGAACTAGTTGTAATAGCAATTCCAGCTTCAGGAGTAATTCAAGCTGCTGAAGAATGTGGAGAGAAGAAAGTACAATCTCTCATTATAATCTCTGCAGGTTTCAAAGAGACTGGAAAAGTAGGAGCGGAGCTAGAAGCAAAGTTAATTGCTGTCGCTAAACGATACGAAATGAGAATTCAAGGTCCAAACTGCCTTGGAAATATTAACACGCACTGCCCTCTAGACCTAAGTTTTGCGGCAGCCCTACCCAAAAAAGGGGGCATAGGGTTCATAAGTCAAAGTGGCGCTCTGGGAACAGCTGTCCTAGATTGGATCATTAAAGAAGAAATTGGATTTGCCAGTTTTATTAGTCTAGGCAACAAAGCTGATCTCGATGAGGTAGATTTTATTGAGGCGATGGCAGAGGATCCAAATGTAAAGGTCATTCTTCTTTATATCGAGTCAATAGAGAGAGGCCAAAACTTTATTGACATAGCTAGTTCGGTTACTCGTAAAAAACCAATAATCGTTGTCAAAGGTGGCACAAGTATAGCCGGTTCAAAAGCTGCTGGAAGTCATACCGGAGCTCTTGTTGGAAGCTTCCTCGCTTACCAGAAAGCCTTCGAGAAATCTGGGGTAATACTCGCCCAGACAATGGAAGACCTCTTCAACTATGCTGTAGCCTTCATAGAGCAACCATTACCAAAAGACGAAGGCATAGCGATCGTTACAAACGCTGGAGGACCAGGAATTCTAGCGACAGACCTCGTTGAAAAACTTGGACTCAAACTCTCAGAGATTAAAGGAGACACGCGTGAGAAACTTAAAAGAGGACTTCCATCTGCTGCAAGTGTTGGAAACCCTATAGATATTCTAGGAGACGCACCTCCAGATAGGTATTCCTACGCGATCGAAGAGGCTCTTTGGGATCCAAACGTACATCTAGTGATTGTCCTTCTAACCCCCCAAGCTATGACGGATAGCACAGCTACAGCTGATAGCATGGTTAGACTTCATGAGAAACACCCAACAAAGTCTATAATTGCTGTCTTCATGGGCGGTGATAGAATATCTCAAGCCACTCATCATCTAAAAGAAAAAGGTATTCCGTGTTTTGATTTTCCTGAAAAGGGAATAAAAACTGTTGACGCCTTGTATCGATACTCAAGATACTTACAGACACCTGTTGATAATCAAGCCCACTTTATTGTTGAGAAAGAGCGAGTGAAAGAACTTTTCGCAGCTTTGAGGGCAGATAGACGCAAGGTTCTTTTACCCACCGAAGCTACACAAGTTTTAAGATTATATGGAGTTGAAGCCCCTCCATGTCTTCTCGCTGAGAACCCAGAACAAGCTATTGAACATGCAGATTCGATTGGATACCCCGTTGTTATGAAAGTCGTAAGCCCTGAAATACTCCATAAAACTGATGTCGGAGGGGTTGTTCTGAACGTCAACAATCCAGACGAGGTTAGAGCTTTCTTTAAGTTAATTATGGATCGAAGCCGCATAGCACATCCAGAAGCTCGAATATACGGTGTATCCATTGATAAGATGGTTCCAAAAGGCAGAGAAATGATCATTGGCATGAGCCGTGACCCACAATTCGGTCCAATGGTTATGGCTGGTCTCGGTGGAATCTACGTCAATTTCCTTAAAGATGTCGCAT
>JBFYNP010000066.1:0-8925 GCA_041304325.1 Candidatus Bathyarchaeota archaeon | reverse complement strand
GATAATTTCACCCGCTGAATTTATTGGTGGAGAATTTGCTGTCCTAACAACGAATTATCAGACTTTATCTAAAAGTCTTAACGAAACTATAATCGTTAACGAGCAATTAACATCTCTCTATAACACAACTAAGAAAGATTATGATGCATTGAATGAGTCGTATACATCCTTAAAATCAAATTATGACTCACTCAACTCAATATATGCAACCCTTCAAACAAACTATAACAAGGAGCTAACTACTCTAAACTCCCTACAGATAAGCAACGAAAAACTAGCTCTAGATTACGCAAATCAGGTAAACATATTATATATTTTTATTGCCTCAACAGCAGTTCTCCTTGTTTCAACAGTGTATTTTGCTATGAAGAAGCAAGCTAAAACAGTAATCAAATAGATCAAAAAGTATTACTCAACTAAGATGAGACACGCGCGTCGAGTGTTTAAAACAGTTAATTCTACCTTTTTTCACTGTGGAATAAAAACCTCGAAAATAAAAAAAAGTGCTATTGCGATTACTCAGGTTTAGCAAAAGTTTTCGACTCATCGTCAAAAGCGGATTCATATTCCTTCGTAAGCGCATTATGTGCTTTGACAGTTTCAGCTAACTTGCTATCAAGTTCTTTAATCAATGCTTTATCTTTGGTCTTCGACCGCTCAATCTTCAGATCCTTCCTCTGTTTCTGAAGTTCAATGATCTTCTTCATTATCTCTGTTTTTGTAGCCATATGCTTAGACTCCCCTATCAATTGAAAATAGTTCTATACTTATAAAGAACTTTTTTATCGTGCAAGCGAATTCTCTGGTTTAATAACATACTCAGCTTTCTTAATCTAACAACCCTAAATTCAAAAGATCCGGGTGTATTAACCACGTGTTTCCGCATCAAATTCCCCATCAAAAGAAAATGAACCCGTCAATATATTCAAAGTAAAAACAGTTAAACTCGCGTTAAAAAATGTCATTCACCTGTCAAATGTATGTATATGGAAATAGTAACAAAATGTGATATTGCTTAAGATCTGATGTTTTCCGATACTGTTTGAATGTAAAAATCTGTTTAAAAATACTATTGATTATTAGTCTAATTGTACCCAATTTTGGATTAAATACTGCTTTCATGATCCAACCTGAACTTGTTTCAGCTGAACCGTATGTTTATGAGCAAAAAATGTATGGTGGACCCGGCATGGAGCATAGTAATTATGCTATACCGACTTCAGATGGTGGGTTTATCATCGTAGTTATTAGTGGTAACCGATCATCTCTTATTAAAATAGATGATATAGGAAACAAACTATGGGAGAAATCCATAGATGTAACATCACCAGGAGAGGCGTGGTGCAATTCAATTCAACAGACCTCTGATGGAGGTTACATTCTAGCTGGAGAAATTGATACTCAAACACTAGGCTTTTTAGGTTACAACCGCGAAATATTGCTTCTAAAAACCGATAAATCTGGAAACCAGCTGTGGTATAAGACTTTAGGGACAAACACAAAAGATGCTGCTTACTCGGTCCAGCTTACCCCCGATGGAGGATACATTATAGCAGGTAGCACTGAGGTGCAGGGAACTACAATAAAGAATTCCTATCTCATAAAAACAGACGCCTCAGGCAACAAAGTCTGGGAAAGAAGCTACGGAGGCAACCTCGACAACGCAGCTAACAGCGTAATAGTATCTCCAGAAGGAGCCTATATTCTAACAGGTTACATATCTACCCTAATCACCAAATGGGATATTTATCTATTAAAAATCGATTCATCCGGAACCCAAGTTTGGGAAAAGACAATAGGAGGAGCAAAGAAAGATGTTGCATACTCGGTGCAACTAGCCTCCGACGGAGGATACATCATCGCAGCCCTAACAGAATCCTATGGCGCTGGTGGACAAGATTTCTACCTAGTTAAAACAGATTCATCAGGAAACAAACAGTGGGAAAAAACATTTGGAGAAACACGAGATGACCTGATACACTCACTCAAGGTCATGCCTGATGGCGGATACCTGTTAGCTGGACAGACATTATCTTACGGCGCAGGAACATGGAACGCCCTCCTCATAAAGACTGATTCATCCGGAAACAAGGTTCTGGAAAAAGCCTTCGGTGCAGAAAGCGAGGACACAGCAGTCTTCGCGGGAGAGACAACAGACGGTGGATACATAATAATCGGAGACACTAACTCATTTGGAGCAGGATTAACAGATGTATATGTAGTAAGATTATATGACTTGGGACAGATCATTGAAAACCTAAAAACAGAAGTAAAGGAGCAAGATGACAACCTTCGAATACTCCAAGAAGGCATAAAAACAGGATTAAACCTACAAATCAGCGAGCTCAAATCAGCCCTCCAAACAACTGACAGCAAAATAATTAAACTACAATCAGATCTCCAATCTTCCAGCAATGAGATAAAGGATCTCGAAATCGCACGCACGGAACTCCAATCTGACCTTGAATCCGCTAATAAAATGATTACCCTGGCAATAGGAATTGGTCTGATGGCGGTAATAATTGCTATCATAGCGATTTTTCAAAACCGAAAAAATGTAAAACCACCTCTTTAGCTGTTTCTGCACGAATATGAAGTGGTTTATATTCGTGCACATCGACTCGCCTATCTAACCGCACTCGCGAGAATTAATCGTGCGCGATCATATTCTTATCGTGGTACCGGTTAATCGGCTTAAATTCAAAAGTAATGAATGCTCTAGTCTATTGGAGTTAATAGAGATGGTAAGTGATGAAGCTATTAGAAATCGAGTGATCCGCATCATCGCTGCGACAAGGTTTCCATTCGTCGATCAGGAGACCTGGGGTGAGGGATACGTCACTATAGTTAACGATGAGGTGAAGCGGAGGGGAATAGATACCGAGGAAGCTGTGGTCTACCCCAGCATTGTTATCGCTAAACCTGACGGCAGGATACAGGAGTTAGCTGATGTAGCCCTCGCTAAGGAGATTGCACAATCATCGGTGGAGAGATGGATGCTGCTCTCGGAGAAAGCCGGATTAGGTACGAACGAGAAAAAGTTCTTCCTTTATGTACCTCCCAAGAGTGAGGAAAAGGCGTTGAAACTCCTCGAAAACAACAAAATATCATACGCGGGTCTCAGGGTCTACAAGATCAGCAACGGAGTACTCTCCGTGACCCCCATTAAAACCCCTGATGACGAGTACGATCACCGCCGAACCTAGAGATTGCAGGAGCCACCCTGATGTTCAAGCTAATAACCGGAGGAGAGGTTTACGCTCCTGAGCGACTCGGTAAGGTTAACATACTTTTAGCCGGAGACAAGATAGCTGCAGTTGGAGAAGATCTTAAGCCACCTAGCGGATACAAATGTGAGGTAATCGACGCCACAGGAAAGATCGTATACCCCGGGTTTATTGACCCTCACATCCACCTCACAGGTGCAGACGATGGGCAAGGCCCACACGGCCACACATACGATGTCTCCTGGCAGGACATCGTCGAGAGCGGTGTCACCACAGCCGTAGGCACGCTTGGCGGTGAGATGTGGGTTCGTAACCTTGAGCAACTCTTCTGGAAGGCCATCGAGCTTGAACTGATGGGTCTCACGACATACATCTACACAGGCTGCTTCCATATCCCACCTACTACAATAACCGGCAGCGTCAGAAGAGACATCATACTCATCGACAAAGTGAGAGGACTAAAAACCGCCATATCGGACGCGACCACGAGCCACCACACATGGAGGGAGCTCGCTGAACTGGTCAGTGAGGTCAACATAGGTGCGGAGACCGTGAAAAAGACAGCTGTAACCCATGTTCACGTCGGTAGACGCCCTCAGAAAATGGATATGCTCTTCGAGCTCATCGAGAACACAGGTCTTGACCCGAAGGGTATCGTACCCACCCACGTCAACCGCGTTAACCCTGATGTTCTCGCTCAGGGAATAGAATGGGTTAGGCGAGGCGGATTCGTTGACCTCACCACACAGATGCGTAAAGAGGAGGGGACCCTCACGGGAACCAAAACCGAGTACGCCGTTAAACGGATGCTGGGGGAGGGATGCCCAATCGAAGGCATCACCATCAGCAGCGACGCGAACTGCCCTATGGCGATAAGGGATATCAACGGTAAACAAGTGGGACTCTACATCGCACTAGTTGATTTCACGAGGAGGGAGATCAGTGACATCGTTCGCAACCATGTTGCGCCTTTCGAGGAAGCCTTAAAGATGGTGACCATAAACCCAGCACGATGCCTCGGCATCGACGACACTAAAGGCCTAATCAAGACTGGATACGACGCCGACATCGTGATCGCCGACACGCCGGAGAACCTCAAAATCGATAGAGTCTACGCGAAAGGCAAGATGCTCGTTGACTCCGGAAGATCGCTGTTCCAAACATATTACACAAAGGACCCCTACTACCTTCAGTACCAATAATTCTCAAAGAAAACCGTTTTACCTCGACAAACTACATCTAAGCCATGTCTCAGAGCAACAGCAAGGAAAACATCAAAGAACTAACAAACATATACCACAGGCTACACCCTCAGATCCACAGCGACTTTGGGGAAGAGTTGCCCAAATACTGGGGGAGTGACTGGAAAGCCAACACCACCATCGGTAAACTCCGTACCGTTCTCGTCCACAGACCCGGAAAAGAATTTCTTAGCGTTGGTAAGAAGACCCCATGGCCTCCCTACGAGGATAGCTTAGCAGCTTGGAGGATGACCTTCAAGCCAGACCTTAATGAGTTGATTGAACACCATGAGAACCTCATCAAAGCCTACAAGGATGAGGGTATCCGCGTCATCGTAAGAAAGCCCGACCCTTACGATCCACCATATCAAGTTAAAGCCATATACACCGACGATGTCTGCCACCCCGCAGTGCACGGCCAGGTAATTCTACGGATGTATGACTGGATCAGGAAAGGAGAGGAGATGCCCACATATCAAACACTCGCAGAGGCAGGCTGCCCCGTCGTCGGATTCATCATGGGCAACGGAATGGTTGAGGGTGGCTCATGCGGCTGGCTCGACGAGAAACACCTCTTCATAGACGTACACTTCCCAAGGGGCAACACATCAGAATCAATCATCTCCAACGCGAATGAGTTCGGTCAGGAACAGTACGCCCGAATCGTAAAGCTGCAGGACCCTGAAGTGGACATAAAGATGGGTCCAGGTTATGGAACCAGTAAGGGAACCATCGACTACGCTATGCTCGACCGCCATACAAGCGTAGGTGACCCCAGGTGGTTCGACCAACACCTTACGGAATGGATGAAGAACACCATGAACTGGAACTTCATCACGCCTCCAGACGAACTCGTGTACACCGACACCCACGGAGCAAAAATCGGTCCAAACACAGGGATCGTGCTGGAACCCATGAAGATAATGGTGCCTGTAGGTAACCCGAAGAACACAAAGTGGCTTGAATCCATCGGGGTAGATGTTGTAGAAGTTGAGTGCAGCAGCCTAGTGAGGCCGAGGAATAGCGGAAGCATACACTGCACCTGCGGTAGCCTCCTGAGAGACCCTGAACCATGCGACTAGCGAAGCTAACGACCGCGCGCGCGGTTGATGCCTCCATGGCGAGCCTCTCAGGTTTCGTCATGTCGAGGAAGGCAGGTATGTCATCGTTCAAGAGTTTCCTCTGAACCATTATCTGTCCTTTCTCATCCAGGACAGTTGCATAAGTTGACTCCTTGTGGACATCCAGCCCACACACCATGGCGCTCATGGTTTGACCTGAGCGCCTCGACGATATATTCTTCATACATCATCGCGCGAATACACTCAGAGGCTACCGAGTGCGCTGTATTGGATTAGCCACACGCGTTAAAGTTTAGTATACTTCAACGTTAACTCCATCTATGCCTTGAAAGTGTTTCGGGTTTCTAGTCAACACCTTCTCGCTGTGAGCTCTCGCGATCCCGGCGATCATGGCATCCTCAGGGTCTATCATGGAGCCACTGCGCTTTTTCTCTCCATAAATTCGGCCACCTTCCCGAGATGATTCCAGGTCTAGGGATAGAAAAGGCAGAGACTCAATTATGGTCAAGATCCGGTTTTTCTCTTCCTCAGGTTTACGGCTTAGCGATAATCCTATGTAGAGCTCGAACACGGTTGGTGCAGATACGGTTAATGGTGTGTTCTTTGCTTCGATCTCTTTCGCTTTCTCTACGGCGGCTTTGTCTCCGATCATTAGGTCTATGATAAAGGATGTGTCTGCTAGCATGTTACTCAACTCTGCCAGCAATCGATTTTGTTCTAATAGAGCTGGCTTTTCGGAGACTAGTGATTTCTCGGCGGATCTCATCTCCCTCTTTTTCGTTTAGGGCTCCGGCTAAGTCGAGTATGGATCGTCTCTTTGTTAGCCTGTTCACGACTTCGGTGAAGCTTTCGTTGGGTTTTTTTAGTGCGGCGAGTCTCTCGTATGCTTCTTCTGATATAGAGATGTTTTTTGTACCCATATCTGTCTCTGTGTGGGTGTGTGTGTGCACGCTTTTAGAGGTTTCCATATGAGCAGTGTTCTAGGTATAGTGGTGTCGTCTGGGTTTAGCTACTTTCTCTGGTCCACGATTATTCATGGCTCACACAGAACAACAGCCCCAAGTATTGTGACCAGAACATGAAGTACTTTACAGGTGACCTGTCGAACTGGGTTAACTTCTGCGTAAAGTTCGCGATGAAGTATAGCTATGGCATCGAGTTCGGCATCTTCACCGGACAGAAAAGCATACAGGACATTGTAGACTCCTTTGAAGAGCGCGCGCGCCAGTCAAGGAAGCAAAGGAATGTGCTAGCATATAGACAACATCGCGCGCGCGTAATTAAGCCCGAGTGAGTGGCGCACACGAACGATTATATGAACTCTTACATATCGAATCGCACGTATAGGAAGATAACTAGACTCTGCTTACCGAAAAAAACTTCACAAGGTGATTTAGCGCGTTGGTTGAGCGTGTTTCTATTACTATTTAACTAAACCAATCTGTTTTAAATAATCGTTGAAGCTTTGGTACTCCATAATAAATTCCAAACCCTTCTCCGTCACTCGAACACTCTTCCCCTCTAAATAGCATAGCTTAAGGTTAATTAATTGAGTAACTGTTTTTTTAAATCTGTTGTAAGGCATATTTACCTGTGAAGCGATTTTTGCGAAGCTTCGCTCACCATAACCGTTATGCTCCTCTAGGTAGAATGACTGAAGGATATCGTAGTATATCTCATATTTGTGTCGTTTACCAGCGTTGACTGACTCCTTACTTTGATTTAGGTTGAATATTTGCGAGTAAGGGCGACTTAGAACCACGTTATCCAACTTGAATTTCACTTTAACCTACACCTCATAAAGCAATTCGACCAATTATAATCAAAATGGAGGGATAATCAAGACTCAGAACCAATATACCGCGTGCGAATTTTAATTACCATATGTAGAGCATTCCCAGAGCTGAGTAGAGCCACTTCTCTTCGATACACACGCGCGATGGAGAGAGCCGTAGAGCTGGCATACACTCACGAGTTAACCGTCTTTGACCCATGTTACTTGGCGCTAGGTGAGTTGATGGAGGCCAATGTTATTACAGCTGATATATATTTTCACATGAAAGAAAAAGAGTTAGGGTTACTTAGCCAAATAGGAGTGCGCCTCCCCTTGGTGATGTCAAGTGTATTAAATGTCTACGAGTTTAGTTTCTACCGTTTTTCAAAGGATCTCTTCGTTGAATTGATAAAAGAGAATTCTACGGGAAGATTCAATACTCCTGTTATTCTCAATCGAATAATTATTATATTATAAGTATTCTTGGTATCAACTTCAGGTTAGTTCAATATAATAAAATTCTGAAAGGAATTCTAGTACCAAAAACTAATTTATACTCCAATTTATTATAATGTGGATGTAACTTAGGGTGTTACGAGGTGAAATTATGAGTTTAGATTTAATTGGAAATCCAGACGCCACTAAACGTAAAGTAGATGATGCAGTAGCATCTTTCAAACGATGTAACCAAAAGCTTTTGAAGCTTTATGTTAAGCAAAACGAAATACGAATGAAAATTAATGAACTGAAGGATGAAATTGAGAAAGATGTTGAAATTCTTAACCTTCGGGGATGGAATATTCGGGAAAAGTGAGATTAAGTGTACAAAGAAAATAGTTTTGAAAAAAAGAACGAGCAAGTTGAATTCAAACAAAATGTAGATATCCAGGGCATAGTCCTTCAGCAAATACAAAAGTGTCAGCAAGCAATATCGGAAGGTGACGATGTTGCCTTCGATAACTCTGTTCAGGGCTTATTATTAATTCTGCCACAAGGAAACCGAAAACATGTTGAGGATAATAAAGAAAAATATGTCGAGGTAGTGGAGGAACCAGTTTACCAATATTCTTGTGGCCACCCTATGGGTACAGTTGAAAACCCCGTATACAGAAACAATCCATTAGATTGGAATTACGACCGTACTTTGAATGGCGGTAAACCTATTCGAGTGAGCCCAGTAATAAAGGAAGTTCTGAGAACGGACTATAGGGTACTCTACCAACTGGTTTTAGATGAGTTAGAGGATATTGGGTTGACCTGGAAAGCCGAGCCGCGGGATAAGGTGGAGAAAAAAATTAAGGCTCCTAACACTCCTCTCATAACTCTAAAAGACGAGTCGCAGGTACGGCTTCTGATTGAGAAAAAAGGGCTGACTATCCATAAACACCCCCCACTCAAACCCGATGACCAAAGTGAAGATGATGAGGACTCAGAAGGTAGAGAAGATGAGTGAGGTTGAGCTATCGGAGAACTATCCAATCACTGACAATTGGATAAATTGGCATGGCTATAAAGTTAAGGTAGGAGGCGGCTATGGACCGCATCTACTCAACGAAATTCAGGCGAAGAGGAACAACATAGAAGCATGCATTATTGTAGTT
>JBFYNP010000065.1:0-11998 GCA_041304325.1 Candidatus Bathyarchaeota archaeon | reverse complement strand
ACATCAATACCCTCAGGGTTAACCATAATTGTAATGATCGGCTCACCCCGCTTAACTCGAGCAGCTACCCCCGATGGCTTACCATAAGGACGCTTCATACCTGCTTGGAAACGGTCAGCTTGAGCAACATTAATGCGCTTGTGTTCACGGAGAACAATATGCGGGAATGGAACAACCTTCATCACATATAGGCCTGTGCCAAGCTGGAGCTCCAGCTGCCTGTTCGCTGCAATCCTCGCGGACTCTAAAGCGTTATGGCGAATGTTGCCATGCTCTAGGTTAATTAGCTCTACTTTTATGGGGAAATCGATTTTAGAGCTACCCATAGTGAACTTTACTATTTTTGAGCCGGGAATACCTCCCATAAACTTTTTGCGAGTAAAAGCCATCTGATGAGGATCTCTAAAGTTCCTAGCGTTCAAGGTTAATCCGTACATCAACCCATTAGGAGCCATAAAAAGATAATGGCTCAATCCACTTGTTACAATGGAAGCCTGTCAACATATGGTCTGGTAAATAATAGATATTTTTCGGTTTGACTCAACTCATCAAAGATTCTCTTCGCTACCTGTTTCGCAGGATCCTTAAGGTTCGCACGCTCCTCGATGTCTTTGAAGCTTTTGAAAGGAGTTTTCTCGCGGATATTAACAATGTGAAACATAAGCTTCTTCCCTACTCCCGGAATTAGCTCAAGACTATGCATTCTAGGGGTCACCTGCTGAGATATATTGAAGAAAGTGACGAAGTAGGGTTCATTTTCAGCTACTATCAATTCTAAGATACCTGGTAGTTCAGCTTTAGCACTACCTGAAAGATCAGCGTATCGTATCCTGCCGATGATATGGCTGACTCGCGCCCTCTCACCCTTACCTACAAATATCTTTTCTCTAACTGTGTAATTCTCATCCTTAATCGGGGAAGCTTCTAGAAGCGTGCAGTAGCTATCACCAATTAACTGTAATAGGCCTGATTGCGTATGGGGCGTCCCAGGTTGCCCCGATCTTCCATGGAAAAGAAAGTCCAGAACATAGGCGTACTCCTCATACTTCTTTGCTTCTCTGTACAACATTCTGCCCCCTGGGCTCTACAGAACCTATTAACCGGTCCTGTATTTCTTAATTATCATTAAAATAGTGTTCATGGCGTCCTCAGAGATAATCCTTTGACGCCCCAGAAACGTCCTTATCTCTGGTACACTGAGTGGCATTGCATTAGCTATCTGAACAGCAAGCTGCCTCTCGATATCACATTTTTCAACGAGCTCCTTAACCAGCTTGTCAGCATCCTCCGGCTTTACTTTAGTAAATTTAGTTGTGTAGTCGAGCACTCGACGCTGAAGTGGATCGAGCTCCTCAATCTTCGCCTCAAGGATAGCCTTTGCTTCAGATACGGTGATCTCTCTCTTGTCTGCAACAGACATAGACTACCCTTCCAAATGCCTGCGTATGTGTTCTGGTAGGACAATCAGGATCTTGTTAAAGGTTTTCTGAGGAATATGTAGGACGTACGCTTTACCTCTCTTCGCAGTGACCGTAGCTACTTTGCCTTGGAACCGCTTATGAGGCATTCCCTTGTGGACGGCGGAGTCGATATTAATGATTACTTTATCGCCTTCGTTATAATTCGTGAGGAGCCTACTAAGAGGTAGCTTACCGCGATCACGAATCTTCTTCGTCATCACAGACCTGCTCTTCCTACGTGGTCCTTTACTTTTAGCCATGTTCTTTCTTCACCCTACATTGCAGAGGCAGACCAATACTGGTCAGCCCTACTGAGCACCCTGCTAAATACATCACTATTTTATAAGCTCTTACGTTTTACAACACATAAACACGACGTTTTGGTGCATTAAAAGCAAATATCATAAAGTCCCAGGCTTCCTAGGATCAAATAAATATTCACTAACCTAAGCGAGGAAACTGCATGTTCCTAAGTCGCCTATTTCCCTTCATCGACTTTAGCATTTTCTTCATCTGATCAAACTGCTTGAGAAGCTCCTTAACATCAGCTTCTGTTGTTCCAGAACCTCGAGCAATACGTCGAATTCTACTCTGGTTAAGAAGTTTCGGGTCATCCTTTTCTTCCGGAGTCATGCTCCTGATGATGACTTTGAATCTATCAAGTCTACCTTCCGCCTTATCCATCTCATCTTTTGGAAGTTGATAGCTAAAACCAGGAATCATTCCAATAATCTTCTGTAAAGGCCCCATCTTAGCCATCGCTTCAAACTGATCATACATATCTTGAAGGTTGAAGTGGCCACTCATCATTGCACGAACTTCCTTCTCGCTTGTCGGGAGTTCCGCCTCTTTCACCTTTTTAATGAGCCCATCAATATCACCCATACCGAGAAGGCGACCTATGAATCTACTCGGTACGAAAGGTTCGAGGTCCTCAATCCTTTCACCAGTTCCTATGAACTTAATCTTAGCACCAGTTGCAGCAACACCGCTTAGTGCACCTCCCCCACGTGCTGTTCCGTCAAGCTTACTAACAATGATACTTCCAACCGTTGCCGCTTGTTTGAAAGCGGTCGCCTGAGCCGAAGCTTGCTGCCCAATTGTTCCATCAAGCACTAACACTATTTCAGATGGCTTCACAGCAGCCTCAATCTGCTGCATCTCCTCAATTAGACCCTTCTCTTCTTTATGGCGCCCCGAGGTATCTAGGATTACTACCTCATACCCCTTGAACCGGTCTACACCTCGTTGCGCGACGGCAACAGCATCCGTTGAATCTGGCTCCCCGTAAAAATCTACCTTAATCTGGTCAGTCAACTGCTTCAACTGGCTGTATGCTCCAGGGCGGAAAGTATCACATGTAATGACTCCTGTCCTGAAACCGCGCTTCTGGTAATATCTTGCCAATTTCGCAGCGTGAGTAGTCTTCCCAGACCCCTGAATACCCACCAACATTATTACATTCTGTTTACCCGGCTGAATCTTGATCTCCTCAGGCTTCTCTCCCACAAATCGAGTCATCTCGTCATAGACAACTTTCACGACATGCTCCCTTCGACTAATTCCTGGGGGAAGTTGTTCGTTAAGCGCCCGCTTCTCTATATTCTGACTAAGCTGCATCACAAGGCCAACATTAACGTCAGCTTGAAGTAAGGCACGCTGGAAATCACGGATTAAATCCTTAACAAGGGCTTCATCAACGACTGTAGCCTTGAATACCTTCTGAAGAGCATCAAAAAGGCTAGAACCGAGCTTATCAAGAACCATCGATTACTTCGTTTCTATTCTTGTGAGGTTGAGATTAAAGGTTGCCGTATATTTACCCGAATCTACACTACGTTAAGGTATATATGTAACAATGTTATCTGTATCGTTGTCATGCATAACTCGGGTAACGGACAAGGTTGTGGTTGCAGACCCCACAGAATGAGGCATAGCCCTGAAAGGGGAATGACTCAATTTCTTTTCTTACGCCTCATCCACCAAACCCCAATGCACGGCTATCAGCTGATGGAGGAGCTCAACGCACGGGGCTTTCTTCAACAAGACCGACTAGAGGCAGGTGGAGTATACACTATCCTTCGTAGGATGGAGCATAGAGGGCTGATAACTAGTGTATGGGAAGAACAGGAATCGGGGCCAGATCGACGCGTCTACACGATCACGATTGAAGGCGCTGAGATCCTAAAGGAAGGTATAGAGACTTTGCTCTCAAGAAAGCCTCTACTAGACGATCTCGCAGTCTACTACCGAAACCATTTCCAGAGCGAACAGATAGAAGCGAATAAAAAATGAGTGAAGAAAAGAGAGAAGAGCATATAGAAGAACAAGAAGAGCAACCTCAGTGTGAATGCGGCCATAATCACAGTCACCATGGCTGGCACGGTGGATGGCGAGGTCACATGATCCGAAGACGCATGATGATGCATTTCGCCTCCATGACAATTGGTGAAGAAATAGAGCTCCTTGAAGGCGTTAAAGAACGACTTGATAGAAGATTAGCGATCGTCAATGAGCGTCTCGCTAAACTAAAGGCCTAAACCAATTCACATAGAGTAACCATAAACCTAAATTTATTTTTTTCATATTAAAGTATCAAGTTCTAGTTCTTATTTCAAGTGATATTTGAATTACATCGACTATAAACCTAATATTAGCCTATGCGCTAAAAAAACCTCATTCCTGGTGGTTAAGTAGACATCAATACAACTTAATTTTGTTTAGCATCTCTTTTACTACGTTTTCTTGGGGTGCAGATAGAGCATTGAGTGGTCTTCTTGGAGTTCCGGTGTGGTACCCCATCTGATTCAGAGTCGCTTTTATTGCAGCAACCTGAGGAAGATCAGTAACCAGCACCTTGTTCACGTAGCTCAAAAGGTGTTGACGTTTTCCAGCTTTTTCATGATCTCCCTCTTGGTAAGCATTGAAAAGCTCAAGACTTGTACTGGGAATAACGTTAGCTACGGCGAGAACCGCTCCGCACCCCCCGAGGCCTAACGTGAGAAGAACCATATCAGCAGCTCCGCTTAGACATGCGACTTTGTCTCCACAAATTCGGATGAGTTCGGCCATATTGCCAGGATTGTTACTGCTGTCCTTGATACCAATTAGACCACTATGTTGCTCGGCAATCCGGGCTACCGTTCGTGGGGAAATGCTGTATCCTGTGAATTTAGGAACATTGTATAAGATTACAGGTAGATCTACAGTGTTTAGGAGCGTTGAGTAGTGTTGGTAGAGTTCTTCCTCGCTAGGTCTGAAGAACCAAGGCGTCGTAACTAACGCTGCCCCAGCGCCGGTATTCAACGCTTCCCTTGTCTGCTGAATCGTCTCTCGAGTCCCCATTGCACCGGTTCCGGCAATTACTTGTCCCCTAGAGCCAACCTTTTCTAAAATATAGGTGAGGATTTTCTGCTGCTCCTCTTTACTTGTGTAGATCGATTCTCCAGTGCTTGCGTTCACAACAATTCCATTTACACCCGCGTTTATCCAGAACTCGACAAGTTCTCCAAGGGCATTGAAGTCAATCTCACCATCTACATCGAAGGGCGTTACGCAGGGGACATAAATTCCCTCAAGCCTTAAACTAGCCATAGATCTAATCCATCCTAAGACGTTAAACGATTTTCGGGCACCCGATTTAAATCCCGAGCCCCCAATTTGTCCGCAATGGTCGGCCGCGTTCATCCTGCTGGGGTGCCATTTAGTGTAAAATATCCAGAGATTCCTGCCTTTAGCTTTCTGGAGAACAGCTCTCGAAAATTTCCGAATAGAAGTGCTGCGATATATTTTGGAAACCGAGTAAGCTACAGTAGACTCTGGAAAGATAGCCTAAGATTTGCCGCTGCTTTGCGTAAACTCGGCATTCAAAGAGGCGATCGCGTTGGCCTTATCCTTCCTAACACACCTCATTTTATGGTAGCTTATAACGGGGCACTTATGGCTGGAAACATTGTTGTTCCCCTGAACCCTCTTAACCCTGTTCAGGAGATCGACCGAGAGGTCAATGACTCCGGTTGCGACGTGTTGGTTGTGCTCGATAGACTCCTTGAAAAACTTCCTAAGAAGCGACCTCAAAACCTCATAGTGGCAGAGGCTGCTGCGTATACACCGACGCATATTCACCTCCTCAGTCGAATCAGGTATCATTCAAAATACCCAACTGACGCTCTCCGATTCGAGGAGCTAATTAAAGGTGATACCCTCAAAGAGCTCGCGCAGGTAAATCCTAGAGAAGATGTTGCTTGTATCCTCTACACAACAGGTACAACTGGGACGCCGAAGGGGGTTATGCTTACTCATTATAATCAGGTAGCAAACGCTCTACAGAGTTACTTTTGGCTACGAGGATGGGGATACTCAGCAAAGCCTCAACCTGAGGGGTGGCCTCTAATCCTTTGCGCTGTGCCATGGTTCCATAGCTACGGATTAAACATCATGAATGAGGCTGTAAGTTTCGGATGTACTCTCATGCTCATCCCTGATCCAAAGCCAAAAACGATATTAACCGCGATCAGCAAGCACCGAGTTACTCATGCGCCTCTCATCCCTCGTTTCGTTCGTGAAATTCTAGAGTACCCTGATCTACCTAAGTATAATCTGAGTAGTCTCACTGCAGCTAGTAGCGGTGGAAGCAGTATCAACCCCGATCTCATGAAACGGTTTGAAGAGATCGCTGGATGTAGGTTCTACCAAGGTTACGGTCTCACTGAGGCTGGACCGATAACACATGCCACACCGCTGGAGGGTGACCCGAACTACGCGAGCGTAGGTCTACCTTACCCTGATACCGAGTACCGTGTTGTTGATATTAAGCTCGGTGAAGTGGAGATGCCCGAGGGAAAGGAAGGAGAACTCCAGGTGAGAGGCCCCCAGGTCATGAAGGGATACTTAAACGCCCCTGAAGAAACTGTGAAGGTCCTTAAGGATGGGTGGCTCAGTACCGGTGATATTGTTCGAGTCGATTCAAATAGCTGGCTTTACGTTATAGGTCGGAAGAGAGATAGAATTATCTCCGCAGGTCGAACAGTATGGCCTAACATTATCGAAGATATTCTTCGGAGCCATTTTGCTGTCGAGGAAGCCGTAGCTATCGGAGCACCGGATCCACTTAGATGTAGTACTGAGGTCCATGCTTTTGTGGTGCCGAAAAAGGGATCAAAAGTTGAGGGGCTCACTATGGAGCTGAAGGCTTACGCTGCGACAAAGCTGGAACCTTACGCAGTTCCGGGCACTATTGAGCTTGTTAAATCCCTTCCAATGAATCAAATGGGAAAAGTTGATCGAATACTAATCGAAGAAATGGTTGAAACTAGGATCCGGGAGTATGCAGAGAAGAACGGAAACAACGCGCCCTCAACATTATAAACCATATTCAAAACTATTCTGTTATGGTTCCCCTTAAAACCCTTCAAGATAGAATTACCCGTATAATCGCTGCAACTCGTTTCCCGTTCATAAATCAGGAGGACTGGGACGAGAAACGGAAAACTCTTGTGAACACAAGTCTTTCGAAGAGTTACGGTGTATCAACATCGACTGGAGTAATATACCCAAGTATTGTTGTCCTCAACCCCGACGATTCGATCCGGGAAATTGGGGAGGTAGAGATGAAAATTGTTGCAAATCTCGCTGAAAAATGGAGGAATCTCTCCGAGAAAGCAAGTATCGGGGATCATTATCGAAAACTATTCATATATGTTCCGGAGGGATCCGAGGATCTAGCTATCAAGATCCTTAAAGAAAATAGGATACAGTACGCTGGTCTCCGTGTTTGGTTGATCGATAATGGAGTTCTAAAGACTAAGCCTATCTCGACACCTGATATGATTAAGGATCATAGGGTAAGCTAAAATAGAAATATCTGCAAGATTATATTTCCTATTTAGTATCAACGTAAGACCTGTTTGTATTTCTTAATTCAGCGGTTTCCTTTTCATCAATAGGCTTTTGGCCTCTCTATGTTAGTTATCGTGAAGTCAGGTTCTTTAATCCTAAACAGGGCAACTGATTTATCATTCCAACCTCAATAATACGTATAATGGATTATAGGAGGAGACTCACGGGCCTCCAAACAAAAATGGAGGAGCAAGGATACGATCTAATCGTATATGGACCCGGACCCTGCTATCAATACCTCACCGGGGCAAACACAGAGTGGAGAAATGGTAGAGATCTTCTCCACCCTGAGGATAATGTCTTCATACCCCGCAAAGGAGAACCTATTGTTACACTTGCTACCGGCTCTAATCCCGTCAATGGAACCTGGATCAAGGATGTGCGTATCCTTGAGAAGGATCAAAAATATCGTGATCTCGTAAAGAGCGTAGTATCCGATATCGGCGTTGGAATGGGTAAGGTAGCGGTTAGCGACTACTGCTGGGGAAGCACCGTTCTCGCAGTCTACAGGAGCTGTGGTCAGAATCTCTTTATTCAATCCCCTGACAAACTTCTGGACAATCAACGTATGATTAAGGAGAATGAGGAAATTCAGAAACTCCGGAAAGCTGCAGAGGTAACTGATAATGCTATGGGGCTTGTTTTACCTCGTGTCGTTGAGGGTCTAAACCAAAAAAATCTTGTGATTATGATCGAGATGATGGGACGTGGGCTAGGCGCTACAAGCCCTAGCTTCGGTATTACCGGCGGATACGTTAAGACCGGCACCATCCCCAGTGACGACCCATTCATTTACCCGAAAGAGGCTGGGCTCTCTCGTGGGTGTAGCATAGCTTTCGATGTCGGATTCGTTGTTGACGGATACTGCAGCGACTGGGGTCGGAGCTTTTACTATGGAACTCCACGAAAAGAAATCTTGGAAGCCTACCAAGCCCTTCAACTAAGTGTCGTTATGATGGCAGACGAGATAGGAAAAACGGTGCTGAGAACTAGCGATATATACCCTCACATCGAGCGAACCTTAGATCAATACGGTTTCGGTAACTACCTTAGAGCCAGACTAAAGACCGGTGTAGTCGGCCACCAAATAGGAGTTGAGGTTCATGAGGATCCGTGGCTCAAGCCTGAACCGAGCCAACCACTCATTAATGACATGGTATTTTGTGTAGAACCTAAACTCTGGTATAAAGGCGACTACTATCTTCGTGTCGAGGATATGATCCATATAAAAAACGGAAAAGCTGAATTCCTGACTAGGTTCCCGAGGGATCAATTCCAGCTCTAGCCGTCAACCTTAACAGGCTGAGCCCCTTTTCTTCTCTTAATGCCTCGCAGAGGTTTCTTCATCGTCTTTGAAGGTGTCGATGGATCAGGAAAGTCAACTCAGATTGAACTCCTCTCCGCGAAGCTACGGCAGGCGGGAGTTGATCATATTATTGAACGTGAGCCCTCTAGCGGAGTCATCGGAAAACTTATCCGAGACTATGCTGAGGCGGGTGACCGCTATCTTAACCCGGAGACTGAGGCGTTACTCTTCAGCGCTGACCGTGTTGAGCATGTTAAACGGATCGAGGGGTACCTCAACGAGGGGGTCACCGTGATCTGCGATCGGTTCATGCACAGCACCCTAGCATACCAGGGTGGAAGCGGTGTTAACATCGCCTGGCTTCGAAGCCTCCAAAAATTTGATTTAAAACCTGATCTTATCATACTACTTGATATTAATCCAGATCGGAGTCTAATTCGCGTTGCCAATAGGAGTTTAACTGTCTTCGAGAGTAACAGCTACTTAAAGAAAGTACGAGAAATTTACCTCAAGTTCGCGGATGCTGGAGAAATGATTTCTGTTAATTGCTCTCGGACTGTAGATGAGGTTGAATTAGACGTTTTACGTTTAGTGTCCGATCTACTTAGTTTAACACTCTAGGTTTTTTCGCCTTTGAGACGCTGAATAGCGTCGAGTAATACTAACAAAGTTTCGGTGAGTTCGCGTATGCGTGATGCATCTTGCTCTGCATCTAGTTGCTCCTGCACCGTAAGAAGTTTCTTTGTAAGAGTTATCTCAAGGGAGTCCTTTTGTATAGCTTTTGTAACATCTTCTCCCTCTTTGAGTATTCGAACTTCTCGCTTGCATCGGGGGCAGATAACCTCGCCACTTTTCATCTGAAAAAGGGGATTTCCACACTCTGGACAGCTCATGCTGAGCATTTTGGCTCCTTTCCGTAGCATCTCCGCCATCTCACGCATGTTCTGGTCTGACATTTCATATCACATTATGCGTATACTGCTATTAGTTTAATCGTTTATCAATTAATGCGATACGGTAAGTAAGTGTAGGGCTCCACTGCTTCTTCTGACCGAAGCTCCAATTTATCCAAGCTTTCCATATTGACTCGGGTATAAATCCACCATCTGATCCCTGTTTCTCAATGATTTTCATCCACATCATTTTAAAACGCAGATCCTCCCGAGCTACCGGTATTCTACTTAACACATCTGCAACATGGAGACAGTCGTACCAAATGTTTGGGTACTTGAGCTTATAAAAATCGGATCCAACACCAAATAGATAATGCTTCACACCTTCCTCTAAATGAGCAAGCTGGGACTCGACTCCAAGGGCGACCTCGTCACTATCCCTCCACTTTGAGAGGCTAAGAGCTTTCAATGCTATAAGGTTAGCATATGGGCATGGATCGGTCTTCCTACCAGGGCCTCGGAACCCAAGGTTACCCCGACATCTCCACCCATTTTCATCTACGAGTTCTGCAAGATGTTCTGCAGCAGAGTCAACTCGCTTTCCCGATGCGCCAAAACTGAGAAGAGCATAAAGAAGAGTCGGATAATCGCAGAGGAGCCACCCCCTTCGCGGAGGCTGCTCGAGTTGGCCAATATTAATCTCGATATTCGACTGGAGGGAACCATCAATCTCTTGATACGCTAATATTCTTTTAATGATCTCATCGATCCTCAGGTCACCTACTTGAAGCCCCCAATCTGCGAGAAATGCGAGTTTATGAAGGGGGTGTTTCGCGTCGTTGTGGCGGCTGATCGGGGGATTAGGCCAAGTCGCAGATTCGTCAAGTATCTGCTTTATCAGGGGAGACTCAAGCATTTCATTTCTTGCATAATCAATATCCACTTGATGAGATTTTTCCCCTATTAAATTGATTAGGGTACAATACCTGACCCATGACTCATTGCACGTGAGAAGAGCAGGCACTGGGTCGACTCTGAGGATCATCTATATACAAATCTTCATTCATGAGTTTAAGCGGTTCCCCAGTAGTTGAATAATGATAAAAATTATCAAAAGTGCTACAATGGTTAGATCTAACATTTCTGAAAATGAAAAGTAGGATTAAAAAGAGAAAGCTCAATGAGTGCATAATAACTCGATTCACGATGGAAAATTTAACTTCATATACTAACCCCGCCATTTCTTAATTGTAGCATCCACTAAAATATCCATAGTGTCTATGAGGGGGAGATTAGCACTGGCGACAATTGTGGAAAGCTCTGTGCAACCAACAATCATTTTGTTACCCGCAATCTGGTATCTAGATGCTATCTCGAGAACTTTTTCGAGTTGCCTCTCCTTTTTTCCCGAGTTGTATTGAAGGATCACTTCATCAAGTAGTTTCAAATCCTCTTCTGAGAGAGGAACTGATATGCAATTCTTGAATGTAAATAGATTTTGCCTGACCGTTCTACTCGAACCAGCAACTGTTATCGAGGAGAGCTTGTGATCTGTAAGATATCTGTCAACTTCCGCAATAAGATCAATAATCGGTGTCTTAACCTGTTCTTGGAGCTCAATTAAGTATAGATGAGCTGTGTTGCATACTATCACTATGAAATCGGCTCCCCAGCTCTCGAGCTCAATTACTCCTTCTCGGTACATCGAGAGGTCAGGATTCTTGAGAAAAAGCTCTGGGGCAGGTATACTATTGATTAGAATTTTGGGGTAATCTACATTGCTCTGAACATAACCTTGTTTCTGAATTCTGTTGATGAGTCTCCTGTAGAATTCTGCTGTAGACTCCGGTCCAATTCCACCTAGGACACCTATTACATTCAACTTTAAACCCACCAGTACTGAGTCTAGCGACGGTAAAGATATTCTTGCTCTTCAATAAGGAAAATCAAAAAGAACTCTTGACGACATTATCCTTAAAATGCTTAATCGAATAATCAAAATAAATTATTCTCGTTGAATGGAATAGGTACAAGATCATACCTATGAGACTAGTAACCGGATTTTTCGTTATCTACTCTTACAAAAGAACTGCTTCCATACCATAGGACAGATCCTTACCTGTCTTTACGACGAAGATTTTTGTCATTAAGAAAACATGATTTAATAAACCCTTAGATTTTCATTTTATTTAGATTACCATCAATGACTTTAATACCCTTCATATATTTCTGAAGTACTGACGGCACTTTGATAGTACCGTCCTCTTGCTGGTTCTGTTCAATGATCATGATCATAGCACGACTTGTTGCCAATGCAGTGTTATTTAAAGTATGAAGGAAACCTATAGGAACCTGCCCTTCCTTGTGACGATACCTAGCATTAAGCCTCCGCGCTTGGTAGTCGGTGCAGTTGCTATTCGAACCAACCTCTCGGAATTCAC
>JBFYNP010000064.1:0-37094 GCA_041304325.1 Candidatus Bathyarchaeota archaeon | reverse complement strand
AAAAGGCTTATTTGAAAGACTAAAGCGTAGAGGAATACCTGACTGGTTCTATTATTTTATTCCGTTGCCAGCAGCGGTTCCATTAATGGCTGTGAACGCTGGTATAACTCATATGAACTTGCCCATCCTCGGTAGTGTACAGCTCGGTGCTATCTACCCTCTCATTCTAATTCCCTTAGCACTACTATGTTGCACCAATGCCACAAACTTCCTCGCTGGTTTCAACGGGCTCGAAGCGGGAATGGGGATTGTACTCAATTTCTCGCTTGGTACCTTTGCCCTTGTTAATAATAGATTACCCGCTGCTGCCTTAGCTCTTGTCTTTGCAGCTGCATTAGTTTCATTTCTACGCTATAATTGGTACCCCGCAAAGGTATTTCCTGGAGATTTGAACTATATTATAGGAACCGTTTGTGCATGCGTCACGATTCTAGGAAACATGGAGAAGTTCGCGATCCTTTGCTTCACCCCATGGATCATCGAAGCCTCTCTAAAAGCCCTATCTGGCTTCAAAGCTGAGAATTATGGAATATTACAGAAAAACGGGACAGTAAAACCCAGAGAGACAAAGATCCGATCTTTGACTCATTTTGTCATGAGATCGGGTAACTTTACAGAGAAACAAGTTACAGCCATACTTATTGGCTTTGAGATAGTAGTTTGCGTCGTAGCGTTCCTAATTATCCCGTTTATCTGAGTTGATGGAAAATGGTCATTAAACAGCTACCCAAAGTCCTGATTTTAGCTGGGGGAGGCGGTCATACAGGTTACGCTAGGATACTAGCTGAGGAGTTAGCTGGAAAGGCGAGACTTTCCTTTCTTGCCCCTGATGATGAACCTATTAGCGTTCAACGCCTCATTCCATTTGGCGATGTAGCAACCATCGTAAAACCAAGGCATCCGAAGACACCGCTTTGGAGCTTTCTTCTACGTTTCATAAAATCTTTCTATCAGTCACTTGAGAAAGTAACCGATGCTAACGTCGTAATCAGCACAGGCAGTAATTTCTGTGTCCCCCCTGCGATAGTTGCTTGGATCAAGGGAATCCCAATCATTAATCTAGAGAGTCGAGTGAAACTTACGAAGCCCTCGGGAACAGCGAAGTTTATCGGCCGAATAGCTACTATAAATGCTCTCCAGTGGGAGGAGCAGAGGAAATTCCATCAAGGTGTAGTCTACGGACCTTTATTACCGAAGAGATTAGTGGATCCGTGGGACGGCGGATATTTACTTATTACCGGTGGTACATACGGATACATCGAACTCTTCGAAGCTGCTGCAGGTAGTGATCTGAGAAATATTGTACTTCAAACAGGAAAAATCAACCCTGATAGATATATACAACTACATCCAGAGTGGCGTGTATTCACATTCACAGATAAATTCTATGAGTTAATCGCGGGAGCACAGGTGGTAGTGACACCTCCAGGTGGAACCTCCATCGAAGCCATAGCATACGGAAAGAACATTGTCATCGTCTCATACCCAGAGTGGACGAAAGCCTCGGAACGGGATGAAACAATCGTATTCTCAAAAAAAATAAACGCTATACTGCTTGAGAGAATTGATCCAATAAATTTGAAAGAAGCAATCGACTCCGCGAGAAAAAAAGAGCCAATTATCTTTGAGGATGGCACAAAAAAACTATGCAATGCAATTATGATGTTGGCAATAAAAAACTCTGAATCACATTTAGGAACTAGTATCTAACTAAGTTAAGCGAGTTAAAGTTAATCCTTTTTTGAGATCTCGAGGATTTTTTCTTCAAACTCCAAAGCAATGTTATTCCAATAGAACCGCTTAACGTTCTTTGAGGCGTTTTCAACGAGCCTTCGCGGGAGATCCTCCTCTGTTAATAACTTGATTATATTATCTGCAACAGATCTCGATGTCATCTCTGCAATTAAACAATTAAATCCATTTAACGCGAGTTCTTCGCTCACACTCCCGACTCCTGTTACAATTGGTCTCCCTGCCGCCATATACTCAAGCACCTTGAGTGGAATAGCTTGAGTCTTACCCAAAGGTCCAATACAGACATCTGCAGCCGCTACGTAACATCTAATTTTCTCTCTTGATACATGACCAATTATTATGACACCGAGCTGGGTTGCTCTTTCTTCTAACTTCTTAGGTAGCTTATCACCCACGAGAATTAAGCGACTGTTCGGTAACACCTCTCTCACGAGAGCGTATGCCTCCACCAGAATATCTAACCTATATTCTGCCCCCGAAAATCTGCCGGTGAAGAGGATCACATTTTCTTTTAAAGGTATTCTAAGTACCATTCTGTTGGCGTTTTTATCTAGATTTTGGAACTCTTCTCCGTCTACACCGTTGTGGCTTATACCAATATTTTCGAGAGGCCCGATCCTTGAGATTATCAAGCCCCTGTTCTCCTTACAAATCACAAGAAAAGCATCTGCTTCTTGGATAAAGGCCTCATTTATGATACTATACATTTGCCTTCTAATCTGATTCATACGCTGGATGAGGCTAAATTTCTCCCCCATCTCCCTATAAACATCGTTTGCTCTCGCAACTACAGGTTTCCTAAAGACTTTACCCAGAGCGATACCTGCTAGAAAGACGAAGTGGTGAGGCTGAAACTGGCAGACGATAACATCGCATCTTTTTGCGAGCTTCACTCCCTCCAAAAACATGAACATAGGCGCCACTATGGGGGCGAGCTCTTCCGGGATCTTAAACCATGGTGTTCTATGAACCTTTACCAGGTTCCCGATCTGCGCCTTTTCCGAATCTTGCATGCTAAGCTGAGTTTTATATTCAACGTTTGGAATGAGAAGATCTACGTCATGTTTCTGTGAAAGTCTTTTAGTTAAAGCAAAAGTAGACCATGTGGCTGCGCTTGCCCTCGGGAAATAATAAAATACTAGATATAATATCCTCAAACTGTTTAAATCACTAAAACTACGGCGCTAACCCCATAAGGTTTGCGTGAGAAAAAAGGTGCATAAACTATTTTTAAATTTGTTAAGAAAACTTATTTTAAAAAGACTTAAACTAACTTTCCTATCTAATAAGTGTAGATACCGATTGCTTGACGTTGAAAAAATTCGGAAAGATTTCCCGATACTTGAGAAAGGTGTAACCTATCTTGATAGTGCAGCTAGCAGTTTAACCCCTGATCAGGTCGTATACAAGGAGCTTGAATATTATCATAATTACAGAGCTAACATTGAGCGAGGTGTCCATCGTTGGAGCCAGGAAGCGAGTGTTGAGTATGAGAAAGCGCATGACGATGTTGCACGATTCATAAACGCATCTGGACCAGAAAACCTTGCTATGCTGAGAAACACGACAGAAGCAATTAACTTAGTTGCAAACAGCTTTGACTGGAAGAAAGATGATAGCATAGTTACCACCATAATTGAACATCATAGCAATTTCATAACTTGGCTTCGTGTAGGGCAACGCTTCGGCTGCAAAGTAACCGCGGCTCGCTGCACTTCAGAAGGATATATTGACCTTGCAGATTTCGAAAAGCTCATAGATGACAGAACTCGCCTTGTTGCTGTTACAGGTGTGAGTAACGTTCTTGGTGTAATTATGCCTGTGAAAGAGATCGTGAAAATCGCACATGATCATGGAGCATTAGTTCTAGTTGATGGCGCGCAACAGGTCCCCCACATCAAGACCGATGTGAAGGACATGATGGTAGATTACCTTGCTTTTAGTGGTCATAAGATGCTAGGACCGACAGGTAGCGGGGGACTCTACATCAAGGATGAGCATATCTACGACACTGAGCCCCTATGCATCGGAGGAGGCACAATCGCAGATGTTAGCGTCGATAGCTACAAGCTTGCGGACTCCCCGATGAGGTTTGAAGCAGGCACTCCAGCTATCGCCCAAGTGATTGGGCTCGGCGAAGCCTGCAGATACTTGGATCATATTGGGATGGATAACATCTCACATTGGGATCACGTCCTCGCTGAGAAACTGATTGAAGGTTTAGCAGAGATAAAGGACGTTGAGATCTATGGCCCCCTTGACCCAAAGTCACGTGTTGGCCTTGCATCTTTCAATATCAAAGGTATGAACCCTCACGATGTCGCTTTAACCCTCGATCAGGAATACGCGATCGCTGTACGAAGTGGTCACCACTGTACACTCCCACTAATGAAAGAAATTTTCAAAATTCATGAAGGAAATGTTAGAGCAAGTACCTACCTCTATAACACGAAGGATGAGATAGAGAAGCTTCTAGGTGCTGTAGAGGATCTAGCAAAAAGCTAAACCTTTTTCATCATTCAGATTCAATTAACCTCATGGCGCCTAAGAGGATAATAATAGATACTGACGGTGAGTTTGATGATGTTCTCGCCTTAGTCTTAGCTCTATCATCACCGGAGATTAAAGTCGAAGCTATCACCACCATTAGTGGCGTCAGATGTCTCGAAGATTCAACAGGGGATGTTTTAAACACTCTTGAACTGATGGGTCGCCCAGAAATCCCGGTAGCTATGGGTTTCAGGCAGCACCTCTCTAAAGATATGACTTCAAACTGGGAAAGAGTGAGAAAAATATGGGCGACTGGAGGTAGGTCTTCAACAAACCCTTTAAGAAAACCGGACATACGTGCGGTGGATGTTGATGCCGTTGAATTACTAGTCTCCAAAGTGATGCAGGAGCCTGGAGAGTTTACTCTTGTTACGTTGGGGGCTTTAACTAACGTCGCGGCCGCTATTCTTCGAGAACCTCGTTTCTCAAATTGTCTCCGAGAATCCTGTACAATGGGTGGTGCTGTACTCGTTCAAGGAAACATGAACCCAGTCGCGGAGTTCAACATCTGGAGCGACCCTGAAGCAGCAAAGATATACTTTAATTCAGGTTTAAACATCACATTGGTTGGTTTAGAAGTATACTATAAAGCTAGACTAAGGCAAGATCAATGGAATAAATTAGCGCATTCAAGTGAAGCAATGAAATATATCTTTGATAACTTTGAACCATGGATCAAATACCTTGATCTTCATGACCCTTCAAAAGCAGGGGCTCTCGAGATTGGTGATGCCTTAACTATAGGAGCAATTGTGGAACCTGATCTATTTACTAAACAAAACTGCTTCATAGATGTAGAGACTAAAGGGGAGCTAACTTCAGGAATGACAGTAGGCTACGGTTTAAGCGCAAGATCTCCAGCATTAAAAACAATGAACACTAAACTCTGCATAGATGTCAATGCCGATAGATTCAATAAACTATTTCTTGACAGAATTGTAAAATACTTGTAATCTCTACTTCGCAAACCTTCCAGGGTTCTTATCAAAGGTAGTTTTGCATCGTTCATTACAGAAGAAATAAGTTTTTCCGTCGTGTACACTTGTCCACTTAGCGGTCTTCTCATCAACCATCATACCACAAATAGGGTCTTTAGCCATTATACTTCATATTGACCTTTGAGTTCGTGGCTTTTGAACCTTTACTCCTTTTCGTGGACCTTTTATCCACCTTATTATAATCTAATAGCATGGCTCATGAACAGGTACAAGCTAATCTAGTTCTTTTTAATGGACAAATTATTACTATAAATAAAAGTGACCAGATTCTAGAAGGGGTCGCAATTCAGGGGAACAAAATCCTAACCGTAGGAACAAGTAACACCGTTAAAAATTATGTTGGCTCAGGGACTAAACTAATTGACCTCAAAGGAAAGACCGTACTGCCTGGAATCATCGATTCTCATACCCACCCAGGGCACGCAGCGGTTCGATATTTAGAAATTAACTGCAGGGATCCAGAGATCAAGGGGATAAGAGAACTTCAGAATGCAGTTAAGAAAAAAGCAGAGGAACTTGGATCAGGAAAGTGGGTTAAAGGTGGAAACTATAACGACTCCAAACTCGTTGAAAAACGACAGATCACTAGATGGGAGTTAGATGAAGCTGCGGCAAATAACCCCGTTATTCTGAACTCAGATACAGGCCATCAATCGGTAGTTAATAGCATTGCACTAAAACTCGCTGGAGTTACAAAAGATACTCCTGATCCAATTGGGGGAACAATAGACCGAAACCCAGACGGTGAGCCGACGGGTCTCCTATATGAGACCGCCCAACGTCTCGTTGGAGCACTCGTTCCAAAATATAATATCGAGGAAGTAAAAAATGGTCTTAGAAAAGTCATAGAACAATTTTCGGAATGGGGGATCACCTCAACGCATGATGCGAGTGGTAACACGTACGGATTCAGATGCTTCCAGCAGCTCAATAGTGAAGGCGTAAAAAAGCTTCGAGTTGCTGAGATGATGCGGTCCCATACTGAGGATGAAGACATGATCTGGCCCATGTTAGATGTTGGTATAGAGAGTGGTTATGGGGATGATTGGCTGAAAATTATCTCCTATAAAATCATGCTAGATGGCTCAGGAGCAGGAGGTACGGCTGCTGTTTATACACCTCAACACAGGGGTACCAAGGGACTTGGGCTTCTCGTCCATTCCATCGACGAGTTAAACGACCTCGTGATGAAATCCCATTTAGGAGGTATTAGAGTTAGCATTCACGCCATCGGAGATCGTGGTATTGACCTAGCACTAAATGCTATTGAGAAAGCTCAGAAGGAGAAACCTGTTCATGATATGCGCCACCGAATTGAGCATAATAGCTATTGTACAATGAATCAGCTTAAGCGTATAAAAAACCTGGGTGTTGTGCCAAGCAGTAGCATTGGGTATATGTATGACCTTGGAAACCAGTACGCCGAGAACTTTGGTTATGATGCCGAGCGTTGGCTTCATCCTCATAAGACAATGAAGAATATGGGGATCATTGCAGGAGGCAACAGTGATTGCCCCGTCAGTTACTACAGCCCCTTCGTTCAGATTTACGCAGCCGTTACCAGAAAAACGCGAAGCGGACAGATAGTTGGCTTAGAGGAGGCAATCAATGTAATGGATGCGATACGAGTCTACACATTTAATGGGGCATATCTCTCAAAAGAGGAAACTATCAAAGGAAGCATAGAACCCGGAAAACTCGCAGACCTGATAGTAATCGACCGAGACATACTTACCTGTCCTCACGAAGAGATAAAGAACATAAAAGTATTAACAACAATAGTAGATGGAAAAATCATCTACGAGAGGTAAATCTTCAGAGTAATCTCGAACGTATCTTTTCTTCAACAATATTGCGATGATAATATGCCAACATTTAAATCACCAATACTTCATTTTTACGAAAACATCGGTGTATATGAGCTTGAGTGAGAAACGACTTAGTTTCCGTGAAATGATGAAAGGTAATGTTCTCGTTCTCACAGTAAGTCGAATTTTATGGACAATGGGCGACAGTGTAGTAATGCCCTTTCTCTCGCTCTATATTCTCAGTTTGGGCGGCACCACAAATACGATCGGTGACGTATATTTTTGGGGAAGTATAGCTGCTTGTTTACTGTACCCGATCGGAGGTTATATTGCAGACAAGTCAGGACGCGCCAAGTTAGTTGGCATCGCAACAATATTGTATACTTCAAGTTTCATTATCTTTGCACTCGCCCCAACTTGGGAGTGGGTAGCTATAGCCTATGCGTACGCACAGGTCGTCCTCTTCTATATGCCTGCATTAAACGCGATAATGGCGGACAGCATACCTGTAGGGGGTAGAGGACGAATATACTCACTTACAATTGCTATCCCTGAAGCTGTACGAATAATCACCCCCTACCTTGGGGGCTACTTGATTGCGATGTACACGTTACAACCGGCCATGCGTCTTGGATACTCGATCAGTACAGTTGTCGGCGTAGTCGTAGCTTTCATTCGTATCAGATACTTAAAAGACACTATCAAGGGTGAGGCCATCGGATGGAATATACCCAAAATCTTCATCGAAGGTTACCGTAATGTCTTACACAGTATCCAGTGGATATACAGTAACGTTCGCGGATACACGATAGTTGCGATGCTATTAACACTCATCGGAAGCATCGTACTCCCGTTTTGGGTGGTCTATGCTACCGGAGTAATAAAACTAAGTGCTTACGATTGGGGCCTAGTAATGCTCATTGGAGGGATTACAAAGACAATCGTCAGTCTGATTATTGGCGAGATCGTTGACAAAATTGGAGCTCGGAAAACAATGCTTGCGAGTTTCATAATAGCAATTCCATGTATGACTCTATTCACCTACGTCACGAGTTTTTGGATGATGGTGCCGATTTACATATGTCTAGTAATTTCAAGTAGCCTGATGTGGATCAGCTCAAGTGTATATCTAGCGAACTCAATTCCAAGAACAAGTCGAGGAAGAATAATGTCAGCTCTCGGTAATGGTATGAGCATTGGAGTAACAGGCGGAGGATATTCAAGTGGATTCTTAATATTTATACCAATGGCAATTGGAAGCAAGCTTGGAGGCATGATTTATACTATAAATCCAGCATGGCCATGGTACATTCAAAGCTCTTTCCTGGCTGTAGGCGCAGTGCTTTGCTTTTTATTCATTAAAGATCCAGTGAATAATGAGCAATGACATTCAGAGATTAAATTCAATTCAGTAAGGAACCTTGGATTTCCAGATCTTTTCTTGGTCTGGATGTTCATTGAAGAACTTGTCTATTATTTTGGTGCATGTCTTTTGAGCAGTGGACAATGCTTTAGCCATGTCAATGGTCATCATCACTCCTTCGTTCTTGAGGAATTTGCCGTCGCAAATCACGTTGTCGACATCTCCAGCGTTTCCGTAGAGGAAGAGGCTACTTAGGGGCTCACGAGTGGGTGTGAGGTAGGGGTTCATCATGTCTATGGTGATGACGTCCGCTTTCTTTCCGATCTCAAGGCTTCCAACATCTTTATCGATCCCTAGTGCTTCAGCTCCACCGCGTGTAGCTCTTTCAAGTAAGTCATATGGAGTCGGTCGTGATGTTCGTCTATTATCATTGAGCATCCCATCCGCTCCACCACTTAAACGAGCGCGAGTCATCTGTCCTTGTCGGATATTGCGAATTAAATCCCACATATTATGATTATAATCATCGGTGCCAAATCCAACAGGGATTCCACGGTCAATCCAATTTAATAGAGGATTCTCGAAGGCAGTACAGTGAAGAATCGACATTCCCGTCTTCTCAACCAACTTCATGTCCTTCTCCGTAGCGTACGTGAGATGGGCGCCGGATAATCTATTGTCCATCACACCAATGTCATAGAGATGCTGAGGAGGTGTCTTTCCAAAGAGCTTTTGGACTTGCCGATACTCACGCATACTCTGACTGAGATGAGTCGTCATTCTTAGATCATGCTCATCAGCAAAAGCCTTACAATCCAAGTACACGTCAGGCATCGCCATGTCTGGAGCCTTTGGGCACATCGCTGCGGTTATCTTTCCATCCATTTTTCCGTGCCAGTTGAAATAAAGGTCCTTTGCTCTCCTCACCGCTTTATCTCTCTTCTCAGGGAGGTACTCGAATAGCCCCTCTCGGAGTTTTTCCAAGTCTACGTGTTCAATATCTCCAGCTATGATACACCTGTTACCCGCTTCTGAAACTGAGCGTGCCCACCCATCAGGGTAAGTATAGATGAGCTGACTAGTCGTGCAACCGCCATAAATTAACTCAGCACAACTTGCAAGCCCAAGTGTCTCCATCTGCTCCTCTGCCCGGTATCCCTCTAAAGGGAGATTTGTCTCAAAGAAGTCACCCATTAGTTCGTATACGCCACGGAAGTATTGCTGTAGATGGGTGTGGACATTCACGAGCCCAGGCATAACTACTTCTCCTTCCGCATCAATAACGTACTCAGCTATTTTTGTCTCAACAGCTTTACCAATTTCAACGATAATCCCGTTGTCTATGTAGAGGCTTCCTTTAGAATAGATATGCCTCTCTTTATCCATGGTAGCGATGAATCCATTCTTGATGAGTATATCCGTCAAGCTTGATACCTTCTCCTGTTAAGAGGGGCTCCTAGTTTTTAGATTATTTGACTTTCAGACACATTTTTAATTCTAGTAATTATAAATGTCGTTGAATTGTCTGCTACCAGTTATCTTTTATGGCATCAAGCTCTAAAAGATGCTTTCATTGGTTCAACCACCTTAGAGCAGGAGGAGAAGATAACATACCATGAATATGGGTCATGGTTAATCTTTCCACAACCGAATATTGAAGCACCAAAAATAATGCTGAAAGTTGAGAAAGAGTGGATCACGTTTGCAATATCCTACGAGACCCCCGAGGGATTGATCCGGCTTAGAAATGTGTTAAATATGCAGAGAAACAGAGCTTCTGGGGAGCTCTTAACTCAGCTAAATAAGCTCGACTCTCGGTTCAAGACAAAGCTATTCAAGAGAATAGAGACACAAAACAATGTCATATACACTGAAGTAAAGAGCTTTATCTCGAACAAGTTAGACGCTACGATTCTAAAAAGCCTAATTGTAGACGCAGAAGCGATAAAGCAAGAAGGCTTAAAAAAGAGGAAAAACTCACAAGAAAAACTCACTGCTTCATTTAGTCTAGTTTATCTCTCATTCGAGTCTAATATTCTAAATTACGCGAATTTTCTCTCTGCAATGAAACTTATCTACGATCTCACATTAAACCTCCGAGAGAATGCAGCTAAACCACTACCAAAGATTGATAAAGCTAACGTTGAGGCGAGTAATTACCGAATATTTGTGGGATTGTTAAATGAGGCTCGGAAGAAGAATCTGATCTCGGCAGAACAGAGACGTGAAAAGGATAAACGTTGGCGCGATGAAGCTGAATCCCGATTTGTTCTAACAGAGGAGTTAAATCACTTACTCAAAACCTAAGTCTTCCATTAAATATTATCTGGCAGACCCTGCAAGAGTCTCCTGCTGTAGGTTCACTGCAAAATCGGCAGCTATTCATCTCCGCTTGTTCTTTTTTAGGTATGAGTTTAAGGGCTGTATGAAACATAGTGTACATTGTACCTGGACGTTTCTCCTCCATAATAGCTAACCAGTTACGGGCATCGTTCCTCATAGCTTCCCCAGAGTAGGGACATGCTATTGATTGAAAATCAAAACCTGAGAGGTATGCGAATAAAGTGGTTTCTCTTTCTGGAATCTCACATAAAGGTTTGATTCTACGCACGAACCCTTTCTGGCTAAAACCTCCGGGATTTAGGCTCTGCATCTTACTCAAGTCACCTCGTATAAGGTTTAGTAGGGCGGATTGAGCCATATCGTCAAGAGTATGTCCTATAGCGAGTCTGTCCGCCCCGACGTTTTTAGCTGCCTCGTTTAACGCTCTTCGGCGGAGGACGCCGCAATAGCTACAAGCGGTGAGAACCCTCTCCTCGGCAGCTAAAACATCTAATGTTGTGCCGAATAATTCGTTGAAACTGACTTTTATCCATTCAATACCAAGCGCCTTTATGTTTCGGTCAACGATACTGAGAGCTTCATCTCTGTAACTGTGGATCCCTTCATCGACGGTGATCGCTACTAGCTCCGACCCATGGCTTCCATCTTCGATATCCTTCAATATATGGAGGAGCGTTAAACTATCTTTACCACCACTCACACCAACAGCTATCCTACTATTATGTTTTAACATATCATGAATGTTTATAGTTTTTTGGACGCGTTCTATTGTGCTTGCTTTAAAACACTTTACGCATAAGCGTTCTCCACTATACGGGCGATGATAGATAGAGGCTTCCCTTCTACATTTGGTACAGACTAATGATGACATTAATTAGCCTCCATGAATTACAGGAAGCATTGTGATATTCGCATCTACTCTAATCATTGTCTCTATTCCCTGAAGGTTTCCTATTTCTACCCCATTGATGATGATTAATGTAGTCCTAGGTGCTGTTGTGAGGGCTTCTGTAAGAGAGGGGTATTTAACTCCAAGCGCTCGCAGAATAACTTTCAAATTTGATCCTTCTTCCACATCAAAGCTCGTTAAAGCTTCCCCTGCAAGTGCTCGTAGTGATCCTAAGAGGGTGACCGTCACTTTCACGCTTCCACTTCTACCTTAGACGGATTAAAACACTCCGAGACTCACATATGGATCCGGCAAGGTTTAAGTCGGAGCTAGGCAATAATGAAGTAATAGGAGATCCCGAAAAAACTGAGAGGAATGTATGTTTGCCTTACTGTCCTGAGTGTGGTGGGAAACTAAACTGGGATCGAATTCTAAAACAATATGCCTGTCAGAGTTGCGGAACCACGTTTGATGAGGCTCAACTGGAGACAGCTAACGATAAAAAATACGAAAGAACTCTGACTGATGACGATAAGAAGCAACAGCGTCACGATGACTATCTCAATTGGTGGTTAAGTGACAAAGACAAGAAGAAAAAGTAAACAGCGTGCTCTAATAGAAATTATAATTATAGTGGATGCTCTTTTTTAATAACAAGTGTGTATATAAGCCGCCACTTTTGGGAAGAGAACTTTCACAATCTCTCTGTACTCAGGTATTATTCTTACATCTAAATACTCGGATTCTAATTCATTGAGGCTACGATATCCGAGAAGCAACTTGGAAAATATCCTAGGATTAATCAAGATATCCCCTCTCTGTGTGCTTGGACTCTGCTCAACTCCGGTTATTGCACCGTTGACAAAGATTATGGTGACCGTGACTCCATAAAGATTGAGAGGAATCTGACCTGTATAACCCCGAAATAGGGAGTTAGCTATTCTATCCTCTAAAACCTTGGAGATTGCCCCAATAACCTTGAATGGGTCTACGACTTTGACCTGCCAGCCGTATAACGGTTTCTCTTTCGCTCCAAGACTTGATAGATATTTGTTGAAAGGAGCATCGTAGCTCTCCCTAGAGACAAGTTCGATTGCATCAATCTCCTTTCCGAGGTTTCGTAGAAATGACGCTATCATAGCTGACGTCTTATCATCAGTGTCGGTTATCTCATGGAGAAGAACTGCCCTATCCTTCACCGTGGCTCTGAAGTAAGCGATTGGTAACCCAAGATGCTTTACGACGTATGTCTGGCTAGTTCTCTCACCAACATAGCCTGCACACTCTTGCGCTACCCATTCTTCACGACTTCTGACGCTATGCAATGTATATTTTCTTTGGCTGATTTCGAGGAGCTCCATAGCTTTCGGTATCTCTTTTGGGATTAGGAGAGAAATATCGAAACTGTTGTTTTGCGGTAGCCTTGTGAGGGGAATTGATGTCCAATGATCGAGCGGAATTGAGTATTCGTAGCCAAACTGTCGGTAGAAGTACGGTATTCCTTCGATCGCAGCGAGATGGTATCCAGATTCCTTTAGGCGTCGATCAAATTCAATATTCAGTATTTTCTGTAGTCCTCTTTTCCTGTATTCTGGGTCTGAAGCTACGAGCCCCATCTCTGCCACTTCGAGGTTTACTCCTCCGAGACTCCATATCTGGGGTATGAGGTTGAGAGTTGCAACCATCTTGTATCCATCCCAGATTGAGAAGAAGTTCTTTGATGTCATCGCTGGATGATTGGTTGAGAGTCTCTTAGCAAGTATATCAACATCCTCATCTGGAAAAGCCACCTTTAAGAGTCTTAAATATTCATCCCACTCGTATTCGCTCTCGATGTATGAGAATCTGAAAGCTGGTGTTGTTAGCACAGATTAGGCTAAAAGAAGACTCTTTTTAAGCCTTTATTTTATAACAAACCTTTTCAAGGTTTTTTAATTGGTATCATTTTTTAAAATTATCCTAAAGGATGATTATTTAGTATTGTAAATAATAATCAAGATAACATGTTTTTATATATTTTTTAACAATTATAATTGATGAAATTAAATGTAAATTAATCCACGTTAACCTCGAGTAATATTATAACAATCTGTATACGCATTCATACTAAATGAAGCATATTTTTCGGTACCCATTTAAACCGCAGTAACGAATTACTCTGTATCGAACCCTGTGAGGGTATCCATTATGGTTTTTCCCATTGAGAGCGAAGATAGGACGATGCGAAATCTCCTGATGTTATGTCGAGAGAATTCGCGGCTTCTCATCGAATCTTTTCGTAAAACCCTGAGTTTGCTCGATTCAATCATTAAAGAAGGATCTTCAAACTCTGATAAATCGGGGGACATCCAGAAAATAATCGATGAAGCATCGAAAAATAGGGCTACATTGATGAATGAGCTGAATGAGGTCGGTGGAATTCTACATAATCGTGACGACTTTTATCGACTAGTTACCTGTTTCGGCGACTCGATGGACATTATGAGTACCCTCAGTATTCGCCTTACTTTGATTAAGACGAGAGGATGGAAATTTAATAAAAAAAGTATAGAAGGTATCACCGCTTTAAGTGACTCCACCTTCAATGCATACTTGAAGATCCGTGATAGCCTAACAAGCCTAGGATTTAACTCTGAGAAAGTCATCAATTTTACAAGTGAGGTAGAGGGAATGGAGCAGAAACTTGATTCTATCTATGTCAAGGTAGACCTCGATATTGTAACGAGCGACGCAGAATTCGCAACGATACTTGTATTCAGAGACGTGATAGAAGATATTGAGGCTCTTATGAATCAAGCACGTGAAGCTGCTAACCTTATTCGAATGATAGTCAACTAGGCTGACCTAAATTGGAGACGTTGATCTCAGTTGAGGTTCTCAAGGATGGTCATCTCATAGTTTGGAGTATAGAGGAAAGTAGATGTCTCTATAATACTGGATTTTACGGGAAACCTCTTGGAAACCCAAAACCTAAAGAGGACTTCGATGAACCATTGATACTAGATCCGGTTGAGGGCGTTTATCTTCTGCAAAAAGGATTAATAAGCGTCTTTGCAGGAGAGAAACGGAAGAAAATTACACTCCATGGACTAATAAAAGTTTCAAAAGCAAGCCTAGAGAATTTCGATGATAAATACAGGGTCTATACTGATCTAAGAGAGAGGGGATTCATTGCTACACCCGGTATCAAATACGGTTGCGACTTTGTTGTCTATGAGCATGGCCCCGGAATAGATCATGCTCCATATTTAATTCAAGTCAGGAGAAGAATGCATGAAATGACTGCTGCAGATATTGTAAAGGCTGGAAGACTCGCGTCAACGGTTCGGAAAACCTTTATAATCGCAATAGCCTCAAAAGATTCCATTAGTTATATTGAATTCAAGTGGTGGAGAGCATAACCTCATCGAAATAGTACTTTTACACGTGTAATCTATCAAATACTAAAAAACTTGTCTAATGTCGATGTACTTCTAACTGAAGCAAAACCTTTCTCCATCCTACCTACGGCCATAAGTACTTTCTCTCTGTTGAAGTTATGTTCACCACAGAGGTAGGTGAGAATCCCAGCTGTGTCAGGTTTTCTCCATTCAAGCCTAAAATCGTTTATGATGTTGGGCTTAAGGAACATTTGTCTAATATCATCAACATCATGAGGTAATTCTGGATTCTTTAATTCAATTAGAGCAGATTTAATATCACCATGTTTTTTTATGAGTTTTAACGCAGTTTTTGGTCCAACTCCTTTTACGCCACCCGGATTATAATCTGTGCCAATTAAAATCCCAACGTCGATAACCTGCTCCCAAGTAATTTCTAGATTTTGCAGAAGATTCTTAAGATCGATTATCTCGGGTTCGACTTTAATGTAGACGTTTTTCTTCGGAAGCTTTCTTCGGCCCGTAATACTGAGATTGCGGATAAGTCGTGGAGCACCGAATAGGATAGAGTCGTAGTCCTGGCTTGCCGATGCCCATACAGCCCCCTTCACCGCCATATAGGCAGCTTGGGCTTCCCCTTCTCCGGGGGCTTGAACCCATGGAATACCCATGAGTGTAAGAAGCCTTTTCGCGTCCTGTATCAAATTCGTTGTAGCAACAACGCTCTGCTGACCCCACTTACGTGCAGCTACAACATCTCCAGACTCAATTGCCTTATCAAAATTTATTTTAGCCTGCATCCGTACCTCCTGTCGAGCATCAAGAGTCTGTTTCTTAAACTCGTGAGGTCGTCCATCGAAGACATAAGCGACTTTGACGCCAGCTTCTAGAAGAGTGCTATTTCTATAAAGGAGACCACTGAGGTGACTGGTTACTTGACCATTGGCGTCCTTAAGTTGTTCTCCCCCTTTACCTCGGATAATGCTTAGGAACTGGTATAGTATATTGTTACCATCGAATACAATAGATTTACCAGAGAGTTCTTCAAGGGAGACCTTGCGAGGCTCGACTACTTCGCCGAACTTTACGCCTATTTAAAGACCTCCTAGGATAACTCTATTCTTTTCTTTCCACGGGTCATCCTACTGACCCTGATAAGTCCTTGTATCTCCATTTCCATAAGGGTTCTGTTAAAGTCGTGTTGATTTAGGTCGCTGTGAAGTTTTTGGACTGATTTGAAAAGTTCATCAAATTCCAGTGCACCGGATCGTCCAAGGCTCTCAACAACTGTAGATGGAATAAGTTTTGCGTCCATGTTTTTCACCTTACGCTATATCCATTGGAGGTTTTGATACTTCTCTAAGGCGCTTATTCGTATCCTGATACCATTTCTCCATTTCCGGTGTTATTGAAGGTACTATATCAGCCATCACTTTCTCGAAGTCTTGAAGAGTTACTTCTTTAACATCTGGATCCTTACGTAGGGCATTTATTGCTGCCTCACGGCAGACGGCTTCAATGTCGGCACCACTGTATCCCTGTAATTTTCGGGAGATTTCCTCAATATTTACTCCTTTATCAAGGGGCATACTGCTAGTTTTAATCTGAAGGATCTTGAGTCGAGCGCTTAGATCCGGTGGAGGAACGTAGACGCGTCTATCGAATCTCCCAGGACGTAGGACCGCGGGGTCGATCATGTCTGGTCTGTTTGTTGCTGCGATAACGACTACACTCTGGAGGCTAATCAGACCGTCTATCTCTGTTAAAAGTTGGCTGATCACTCTCTCCGAAACTCGGCTATCCCCTCCCTCTCCTCGACTTGGGACAATAGCATCGAATTCATCAAAGAAGATAATACTGGGAGCAGCCATTCTCGCCTTTCTAAATGTTTCACGGATAGCTTTTTCAGACTCTCCAACCCATTTACTGAAAATCTCGGGGCCACGTATGCTGATGAAGTTTGCCTCAGATTCTGTGGCGATCGCTCGCGCTAAGAGCGTTTTACCGCACCCGGGAGGACCATGAAGAAGTATTCCTCTGGGGGGATTAATACCTAGACGGGTGAATCTTTCAGGTGTCTTCAAAGGCCACTCTACAGCCTCAATAAGGCTCTGTTTTACTTCCTCTAAGCCCCCTACCTCCGCCCAGTGGGTATTTGGGACCTCTACGTATACTTCACGCATCGCGGTTGGGGTGACCTCACGGAAGGCGCCTTTGAAATCATCGTTTGTAACAACCATTTTCTCAAGGACTTCATGAGGTATCCGTTTCTGTTCGAGGTCGATGCTTGGGAGATACCTACGAAGCGCTTTCATAGCTGCTTCACGGCTGAGAGATTCAATATCTGCTCCGGTATAACCGTGCGTTATTTCTGAAACGCGTTGTAAGTCAACATCCTCCGCGAAGGGCATACCTCGTGTGTGGATCTGAATAATCTCAAATCGCCCTTCACGTCCAGGTGTGGCGATCTCAACCTCACGGTCAAATCGTCCAGGGCGCCTCAAAGCCTCGTCTATAGCGTCAGGCCTATTTGTAGCTCCTATGACAATAACGTTTCCTCGTCCTTTAAGCCCATCCATACAGGCTAATAGTTGCGCTACTACGCGTCTCTCTACTTCGCCTGTTACTTCACCTCTCTTTGGTGCAATAGAATCGATCTCATCTATGAATAAAATACTTGGAGCGTTCTTTTCAGCATCCTCGAACATCTTACGGAGTCTACCCTCTGATTCACCGTAGAATTTACTCATAATCTCAGGCCCGTTAATCGCATAGAAATTAGCATCTGACTCGTTTGCTACGGCTCTTGCTAAGAGGGTTTTACCGCATCCGGGAGGACCATGAATGAGAACTCCCTTTGGAGGGGCGATGCCTAATCTTTGAAATACTTCAGGGTGTCGAAGGGGAAGTTCAACCATTTCGCGTATGCGTCGAATTTCTTCGCTGAGTCCACCAATATCTTCGTAGGTAGTTCTGCTAGGCATTTCCATCTCGGGGACCGGTTCACTCATAATCGTGATCTCCGTAGTTGGACTGATCTTTACTATGCCTGTGGGTCGCGTGTTAACTACCATGAAGGGAACGGAGTGACCAAGCATCATAATAAGCAGGGTATCTCCACGGGTTGCTGGTCTGTCAATTAACCTATCTTTAACAAATCTGATAAAGTCATTATCGACACTGATTCTAATGTCAACTGGAGCTAATTTTACTGATGCGGCGTACTCAGCTTCAACTTTTTTAATAGTAACGAATTCGTTGATACTTACATTACTGTTTTTTCTAATGAAACCGTCGATCCTTATTAGGCTGAGGCCTTGATCCTCCGGGTAGGCAGGCCACGCTTTGGCTGCAGTACTTTTCTTACCTATGATCTCTACTACATCGCCTACTGTGACGCCTAGAACTTTCATTGTTTCCGAATCCATACGTGCGATGCTTCTGCCTACATCTCTCTGCTGTTTAGCTTCAGCAACTTTTAGTTGAACACTACTCACAACTGCCACCTAGCTGGTTATTAGTTGGTGTAAGCTCTTTCGTTATAAACCATTTTGTGAATGCGATAAAATACTCACATGTTTATAATTTATATTTATTCGGGATATTCAAAAACGCTTTTATTAGTTTATTAAAACAGAAACTTTACCTCTTTAGATGATGGTGGCAACATTATTTTTATTTAGGGTGATATGTAAGTTGATAAAAATGCTAGATTACTAGACACTCTTCAGCTATAGCTTCAGATTTCGCTGCATCGAGTTCAATTTTACTGAGAATCGTGTATCTTTCAGGGCGAATGCTTTGGGCCTGGGTAAGTGCTTCAATTATTTCTTCACGTTTTATGCCCAATTGTTTAGCGGTAACTGGTGCACCAATGGTTTGGAGGCTAAGGCGAACAAACTCCCAGTCCATTCCATGTAGTCGAGACATGATGATCGCTCCAACTCCGCATTGCTCTCCATGGAGTGCTGGCTTCGAAGCAATGATGTCAAGTGCATGATTAAAAAGATGGGCAGACCCACTACATGGGCGACTACTTCCAGCAATACTCATAGAGACACCACAACTAATTAATGCCTCTAATACTGTACGAGTTCCTTCATCAGTCTTCAAAGAGATGTTTTCAGCATTCTCCATTACGACCTGACTACTCATAAGGGCAAGGCTACCTGCATAAGCGCCGTAGTATTCACCTTTCTCTTTGTGAGCAAGTTTCCAGTCTTCAACCTCAGTAATTTTACTTATAACGTCCCCACAACCAGAAGCAGTAAACTTGTAAGGGGATTTTCCGATTATCTCGCTGTCCATGATAACAGCGATAGGTGACACAGCGCGGACAGTATAAGGTCTCTCCATACCTTTAACGGAGGCAAGGCTACTTGCGATCCCATCGTGGCTTGCAATTGTGGGGATGCTAATAAAATCCTTACCAGTACGAGCTGCAGAGACTTTAGCAACATCTATGTTACGGCCACCTCCAACCCCTACAACAACATCAACTTTTATTGAATTAATTTCCTCCATTACACGCCCAATCGTCTCAAGTTGAGCATTCTCTGCAAAAGTATGGGATGAAAACACCCCACTATCAGCCATAAACTCCTGAGCCTGTTTTCCTGCAATTGTGAAGGTTTTTTGACCCGTAACGATGAGAGCTCTTTTAAAATTTAATTCTTTGCAGATTCCACCGAGGTTTCCGAGAACATTTCTTCCAACTAAAACTATACGTGGAAGATCAATCCTGTGTATCGCGTTTGATTTATTGTTTGGATTAGACATGGACGCCGCGGACGTTATCCTTAAATGCCTCAAAGAATAAAACACCTATCTTTTCTTTTTTCAGTACTCAGAAAAGGTTTTTAAATTAGCCCTCAAACTAACAATCGGTCTTCCTTCTATGGATTACCTCTTTCCAACCTTAATTGGAGAAGAACTGAATGTCGAAGAATAACGAGGTATTAAAGGGAACTACCACAGTGGGTGTAGTTTGCAAAGACGGTGTTATATTGGGTACAGATACCCGCGCAACAATGGGAACTTTTGTAGCTAGCAAGCGTGCAAAAAAGGTTTACCAGATAACTAATAATCTTGCGATGACAATCGCGGGTGGAGTTGCAGTAGCCCAACGTGTCGTAGAGATCCTGAAAGTTAATACTAGACTTTACGAGTTGGAGAAAGGTCGCCCAATGATGGTAAAGTCTGCTGCTACACTCGTATCTGGAATTCTCTTCCAAAATAGAGAGGCTGGAGCTCCGTTGCCGATGCAAGCAATAGTTGGGGGCTATGATGAAACGGGCCCTCACATCTACAATCTTGATCCATTCGGGAGCCTTTTAGAGGATAAGATGATCTCCACAGGATCGGGTTCTCCGTACGCGTACGGTGTACTTGAGCAGTTATTCAAAGAGGATAAGTTAGTGAAGGATATGCTCCCAGTAGTTGCTAGGGCAATTGATTCAGCCATGAAGCGAGACACAGCGAGTGGTGACAGCTGGGATATCGCCGTCATCAATAGTGATGGCTTTCGTGAGCTCTCAGTTAATGAGAAACAATTATTGATCGAAGGGTAGTTTACTGATGCAGAAGCCCCAAGGACTCTCCTACGAGGAGATACGCAGAACAATCCTCGAAAAGATCCCCTCAGATGTAGGGATAACAAGAATTGAGTTTGAAGGGCCGCGCCTCGCCATATATACTCAGAAGCCGGAAGTCCTTATTGAACAGACTCATATCGTAGGCGAGATTGCCGGAATCATTAAGAAACGGATAGTTGTTCGTAGTGACCCATCGGTTAGAGCAAAGGAGCTTGAGAGTGAAAAGATCATCAAGGATATCCTTGGAGAAGCGGGGCTGATACAAACATATTTTGATCCAAGTCTCGGTGAAGTAGTCCTCGAAGTAGAGAAACCAGGGGTAGCCATTGGGAAAAATGGTGCAAACTTACTTGAAATAGTAAAGCGAACTCACTGGAGTCCAAACGTAGTTCGAAGTCCGCCTATACCATCAATGATTATCAAACAGATACGTGGTTACCTTTATAGTCAAAGCAAAGACCGTGAACGTTTCCTCAGAGATACCGGTGAATCGATCTTCCGCCACCAATACCAGCAATGCGGCGATGTCAGAATCACATTTCTCGGCGCAGCCCGACAGGTCGGTCGATCAGCCATCCTACTTCGTACACGTGAAAGCCGAATACTCATGGATTGTGGAATCAACCCAGGTACCAGTAACCCAATTGGCGCTTACCCTCGATTAGATATAGAAGAATTTGATATCAGCAAACTGGACGCAGTTATAATAACTCATGCTCACCTTGATCATTGCGGGTTCCTTCCCTACCTCTACAAATATGGTTATGAGGGCCCCATTTATTGCTCGGAGCCTACAGCAAGCCTCATGGTTCTTCTCCAAAGCGACTACATAGATGTTACGACCAAGGAGGGTCGAAATGTTCCGTACACAATGGAGGAGGTTAGAGAGGTAATCATGAGGACTATTCCACTTCAGTACGGAGAGGTCACCGACATTTCCCCTGACATCCGATTAACCCTCCATAACGCGGGGCATATCCTCGGCTCCGCCCAGGTTCACCTTCACATCGGAAAAGGACTGCATAATGTTGTCTACACCGGTGACTTCAAGTTTGGACCTACTCAGCTCCTTCAACCTGCGTCACTTATGTTCCCTCGTGTCGAAACCCTGATAATGGAAAGTACTTACGGTGGCCTTGATAACATCACGCCAGAGCGCGAAGAAACAGAGACGAAGTTTGTTGACTTGGCTAATAAAGTCCTTGAAAAGGGTAAACTATTGATCCCGGTACCAGCAGTTGGGCGTTCTCAAGAGATAATGATGGTTATAAACAAGTATATGAAAGAGAAAAAGCTCAAGGAAGTTCCAGTCTATATCGAGGGAATGATAAGTGAAGTTACTGGTATTCACACAGCATATCCCCAGTATTTAAGCGCGGAGATTCGTGACCAGATACTTCGAGATGGAATAAACCCTTTCGCGTCAGAGTACTTTACGGTGGTTAAGCAAGGGAGTAGAGAGGAAATAATTGAGGGGGGACCATGTATTATTATGGCTACCGCGGGGATGATGGAGGGTGGTCCAGTTCTCGATTATTTCAAGCGTTTAGCCCCTAACGAAAATAATGCCCTCTGCTTTGTTAGCTATCAGGTGAATGGGACAATGGGTCAACGCGTTCAACAAGGTATGGGAAGCGCCCAGATCATTAATTCTGAGGGAAAAATGGAAATAATCAACGTTGGAATGAAGAACTTCACTATCGAAGGATTTTCAGGTCATAGTGACTGGCGTCAACTCGTCAGCTATGTCCGTCGGCTGCGCCCGCAACCAAAGCGGGTCTTTGTTATCCACGGTGAAGAGTCCAAATGCGAAAGCTTTGCTCATGTTGTCTCAAAGAACAAGGGTGTATATGGCATCGCACCATCGAACTTGGACACATTCACTTTAGCATAGAGTTCAAGTACCCACGATCAACCTTTTCTGTGTGAGTGAACCACTCAAACTACGTAAGAGACGTACAATGAATCACCGAGATGCTGATGAGATTCTTGGTTTAACATCAAGTTTACTGGGATATATTAAAGCTGGGAAGATTGAGGAAGCGGAAACGGGAGATGGAATATCTCTATATCTTATTGATGGTGAAATCTATTTTTTCCGACATGAAGGAATAATTTATCCTACTCTGCGAAGTATAATCATAGAGAATCTGCCAACCGTCCTTGTGGATATGGGGGCTATCCCCTATATCTGTAAAGGAGCCGATGTTATGGCACCGGGTATTAAGGAAATACCTCTGAACTTTAACGAGGGGGACCTCGTCGTAGTTCGAGATATAAAACATCGGAAAGCTCTAGCAGTAGGAAAAGCCCTAAAAAGTTCTTTACAGATCGAGGCATCTAAAACCGGGAAGGTTATATTAAACCTCCATTACGTCGGCGACAAGATCTGGCAATCGACTGCAACCTAACATTTACTCTATAAAAAGACGGATTTGTCGAGTTATTCAAATTATTCTTAATATTTAGTTAGTAATAGCGCAACTTTTAAGCAGGACAAATAGGTTAGAGTGCATAGTTAGGTGTAAAATCATGGGTATGCTTGACGATGTCAGAATTTTAGACTTTACACACGTCTATTTCGGCCCTTACGCTACAATGATCATGGCGGATATGGGTGCAGACGTGATCAAGATTGAGCCTCCTTGGGGAGAAATGATGCGAATGGCTCCTCCTTTCTATGGGGGAGTAAGCGGGGTCTTTCATTATCTAGATCGGAATAAGAGAGGGCTAAGTATCAACATGAAAGATCCCAAGGCCTTAGAGATCGTTAAGGAGTTGGTTAAGCACTCCGATGTGGTAATTGAGAACTTTAAAAGGGGTACAATGGACAAACTGGGTTTAAGCTATGAGCAGGTTAAGAAAATTAACCCAAAAATCATCTACGCGAGTCTAAGTGGATTTGGCTTAGATGGACCATATAAGGATCGACCAAGTTTTGCTCCTATTGCAGGTAGCTTCAGTGGATGGTACCGACTTACAGGAGACATAGTTGACCCGAATGGACCACCAATTCGTCCAGCGGAGTGGCATGGAGATCTCGATCCGGGTCTTTGGGCTGTGATTGGAGTTCTTGGAGCTCTCCGACACAGAGATAAGACTGGTGAAGGACAGCTACTCGATGTAGCTCAACTAGACGTAATGATTGCGCAAACCGGTGTTGCAATCACAGGATATACTCTCAGCGGAAAACTTCCCCACGAACGGAAAGAGATGCGTCCGGGACCAAACACATTTGGTATGTTTAAAGCTCTTGATGGATATGTCTACATAGCTGCTGAAACTCAGATGCACCCGAAACTCATGGCTGCGATGGGAGTAGAAGATCTAGGCGAAGGAAGCGTAGTAATAGATAACTGGGTGAAAGATAAGACAGTGCAGAAAATAGTTGAAACCCTCAAAGACCATGTGCCTGTGGCTCCGGTCCAGAACATTGACAAGGCGATAGAGGATCCGCAAGTCAAGTCTCGAGGTACGATTGTAGAGGTAGATCATAAAACCGCAGGAAAAGTTCGGATGCCTGGTTTCCCATTAAAGTTTGAGAAGACTCCTGGAATAATTAAGATGGGTGCACCTCTTCTAGGTGAGCATACGGCCCAAGTGTTGAAAGAGATTCTTGGATACAATGACCTACAGATCGAAGAACTAGCAAAAGCCGGCACCATTGTGCTGGCTTAATTCTAATAACAAGATATTTTCTAACTAGAAAAAACAATTAAGGAGAAGAAATCAATTTCTATTGAGATAATGCCTAATTATAATCAACAAAGAATAGCTATGGTTTCAAGGTACTGTTCCAGAGGATACGTAAAGAGTAATCAGGTAATTGAAGCTCTTCGCACTGTCCCACGTGAAAACTTCATGGATCCCTCATCACGTGATTATGCATACGCAGATGCCCCTATGCCCATCCCAGGAGATGGTCGACAAACCATCTCTGCACCATACATGTACCCATTAGTATATGAGGCGCTAAACTTGAAAAAAGGTGATGTTTTCCTAGAAGTCGGCGCAGGTTCAGGTTACGGCGCAGCTCTCGCACAGGAAATTGTTGGTTCAGAAGGGTATATAGTTACAATCGAGATAAACCCAACAACGCATGCATTTGCTAAAGAGAACTTGAAGCGAGCTGGATATCAAGACGTAACACTCATACTAGGAGATGGGGGCCTCGGGTATCCAGGTCAAGCTCCTTATGACGCGATTAGCATCACTGCGGCAATCCCAGATTTTCCGTCTCCCCTCATTAATCAATTAAAAGTACAAGGTAGAATGGTAGCTCCTATCGGAAAAACTGGGTTATATGAGCAGGATCTCGTTGTTCTAATAAAAAATCTCGAAGGTCATATATTCCAACGCTCATTGATGAGAGTCTCTTACGTTCAACTTGTTGGAGAGTATGGTTTGACGCCAAAGTAGAGGGTTTTTAATTGGCAACGCTATCGAATTAGTGAAGAAGCTTGAAAGTAGGCGTTATGTGTAGAACAGATAATCCTTCTGCGTTCTCAGTTACTAGGCAGATATTAAATCATCTACACAGCCAGAGAATAGAACATTTCGTTGAAACCGAGACCGCGTTATCTTTGGAGATGATGGATAAAAGTATTGACCTCAGCGAGATGAACGTAGATTTTCTAGTAAGTATAGGGGGAGATGGAACGATCCTCCGAGCGGCTATGGGTATTAACCCCTCAGAAACCCCTATTCTAGGGGTTAACATGGGTCGCAGGGGATATCTCTGCGAGGTTACGCCAGAGGAAGCGATAGATGCCTTAGATCGTTCAATAAATGGTAAATACATACTTGAAACCTGTCTCAAACTTAGTAGTCGTAGCCCCAATATTCAAGAGGATTTCCCTGATGCGCTCAATGAGGTCCTCGTAAGTAGTAGTCTTCCATCAAAAATGATCCTTACAAAGATAAGCGTTGACGGAGAATTTCTTACAGAGATTCAAGCCGATGGAATACTGGTATCAACACCCACCGGATCGACGGCTTATAACATCTCAGCAGGCGGCTCGATACTTGCGCAGGGCGTTGATGCAATGATAGTGACGGCAATATGTCCCTATAGTTACTTCAGGAGCATCGCTCTCCCAGCTTACGCTAATGTCTCCATTGAGATGCTGAAGCCTAAAGCTGACGCCCTGGCAATAATTGACGGTAAAGTCTATACAGCTCTTAAGCCCCTCACAAAAATAGATGTGAAAGCTTCTAAAAATAAGACACGCTTCATTAGGTTCAAACCTTCCTACCGTCGTCTAAGAGCAAGACTGTCTCATCTAGAGAGCGCCTGAGGCGTCTATTTATGAAGGCTGTCGTTCTGGACACATCAGCATTCATCCAGGGATTCAATCCATCAGACTTAACAGAACAGTATACAACCCATCTAGTTTACTTAGAGATCCATGACGAGCTAGCTAGGCTAAGATATGAAGGAGCAAGATCCTCCGGCACCCTCCACGAACGTATACCCTCCTTAGAAAGTATCCGCTTAGTGGAAGAAGCTTCAAAAAGGTTCGGTGAAGCGCATATTCTTTCTCTCACCGACAAGCAGATTCTCGCGCTCGCGTTGGACTTGAAAACGGAGGGTAAGGAAACACTAATAGTAACCGAGGATTATTCAATTCAGAACATATCTCAAAAACTAGAGATTAAATTCCAAGCGCGGGGGACACGAGGAATACGAAAAGAGATTCAATGGATAATTTACTGCCCCGGATGCAAAAAACGTTTCGAGGTTCCACAGATAGATGGAGTCTGCATAATATGCGGAACTCCTCTTAAACGGAAACCCTTCAAACCTTACCAGAGATATAAATCGTAATTAGTTACCATTGAAACCATATGAGAAAGAACGCACGTGTTTTTTTATTTAGAAACTTACATAGTTAATAACCGGTTAAGGATAAAGTGATCTTTGATGGCTGATCGGATCATTGGAATACTTGGAGGGATGGGGCCTGAGGCAACTTCTGACCTATACCTCCGAATCATCAAATTAACGCCTGCGAAAAAAGATCAGGATCACATACGCACCATCATATACAGTAACTCCAAGATACCGGATAGGACTTCAGCGATCCTTGGAACTGGGCCAAGCCCTCTCCCCGAAATGATCACCACCGGAAAGATGCTTGAGCAGTCTGGAGCAGACTTTATAGTAATGCCATGCAACACAGCTCACTTTTACCATTCAGCGCTACAAACCACCTTACATATCCCTGTCCTGAATATGATACAGCTTTCAGCTAAGAGAATGAAGCAATCTAATCCACTGATTAACACTGCAGGTCTCCTTGCAACCGACGGAACCATTTTTTGCCGACTATATGAAGAAGCTTTCAAGAATCAGGGGATCGAGTTATTAATACCTGAAAAATTAGAACAAGCAGAAGTTATGAAAGCTATCTATTATTATATTAAACAGGGAGATTTGAAAACAGGAGGCCAGATTCTTCATCGTATAACTGAATCACTCATTGATCAAGGGGCTAATGCTGTTATTTGCGGGTGCACTGAGGTATCTCTAGTTCTGAAGGATGAATATCTTACGATTCCTATGTTGGATCCTCTTCAAGTGCTGGCGGAAGAAGCTGTGCACTATGCTTTGGAAGGCTAAATTTGTCTATTAAGAATCTTAAACCAGTTTATAACCGATCAAAGCTGTTGCTAAACTCCTTAAATGGAGTTGGGGAGGTAGAGTTCATCTACCCAGTGGGATTAAAATGGGCCTGTAAAAGATGCGGAGCATGTTGCAGTGATCCAAAATATCGCGAACGTAGAATTTTACTTCTAAAGAGTGACCTCGAAAGATTTCTTCTCAACGAGTTATTCTCAGGTGAAAGCGTTAAGCAAGTAGAAAATCAGGAACCTTTCATAGCAGAGATGAAGAAAACTGACGGCTCGTGCGTTCTTCTTACCGAGAATGGTTGTAAACTATATAGTTCACGGGCATTACTCTGCCGCATGTACCCTTTTTGGGTGGAGCGACAGGATGCGCTACTAATTATTCGACACGATGAAGATTGCCCAGGGTTCGGTTTTGGAGAACCAATTAATGAAAATATATTTCGTAGATTATTGGCTCTAGCTATAGAAGCCATGAATCATAACCAAGGGGTATCCAGCCACTTGAGTTAATGAGTTAACTCTCAACCCATTCCCACAACAATAATTACCCGACAAACAGAAACTAAATTACTATAATTATACCAAGCCAACACGCATTCAGCAACAGAGCTTGAGATAAACTCGGTGCTCTGGGAAACCCATTGCGACGCAAAACCCTTAAACAAAACACATAGAGCATGGATGCTCATGTTTTTAGTATTTCATTCGATCTCATGTTAACTATGATTTCTCTTAAGCGGGTCTGCGTATACGGAGCCGGCACCCTAGGCTGGCAGATAGCTCTGCAGTGCGCCAGCTATGGTTGTCGAGTGAGTCTCTATGATATCTCTTCGGAGGCACTTGAACGGGCTTCTTCGAATATTGCTGCTGAGCTTGATTCACGCTTGGTAACTGGGAAAACATCGGCTGAGGAGACGAGATCTATTCTTGAGCGAGTTAGCTTCGAAAACGACGCGGCTGAGGCGGTGAAGAGAGCCGATCTTGTATTCGAGGCGGTGCCTGAGAGGCTTGAGGTTAAGAGGAAGGTCTTCGGGGAGCTTGATATGATATGTGGTAAAGATACGATAATTGCTTCGAACAGTTCCTCTATTCGGATTTCGTTGATCGAGGACTCTACGACGCGTCGGGACCGGGTTTTAAACACCCACTTCTACTCGTTCCCCTGGAGGAGCAGAGTCGTTGAGCTTATGAGGGGAACCGCGACTTCGGATGAGACGGTTTCCCTCGTTGGAGAGTTCATGAGAGGTATTGGAATGGTTCCGTTGTTTGTGAGGAAGGAGAGCACAGGCTTCATCTTTAACAGGGTCTGGCGCGCTGTGAAAAGGGAGTGCCTTCACCTCGTCGATGAAGGTGTAGCCTCGCTCGAGGATGTTGATAGGGCGTGGATGTGCTTTTATGGAGTGGATATAGGGCCTTTCGGGTTGATGGATAGGGTTGGCTTGGATGTTGTAAGAGATATTGAGAACGTCTACTACGGTGAATCGGGTGATCCAAGGGATGCGCCGCCTAAGCTGCTACTCGACAAGATCGAAAAAGGTGAACTGGGAGTAAAGTCGGGGAAGGGATTCTACTCATACCCGAAACCTCATTACCGTGATGCAGATTGGCTTGAACCCTAACCTTGAGCGATTTAGGGGTCTGTGATTCTCCTAGACTTGAGTATGTCGACTAATCGGTTGTCCCGCCACGTCTCAAGCTCATTCAAGCTGTGTTCCTTAACAATAGGCATCTCGTGAACGCCTTTGATCGCCTTCTCTACGGCTGTCTCCGGCGTTTCAGTCCAGTTAGCCATAGTTTCAAGCCACCTCGCTTTCGAGACGTCGATATGGCGCATCAGGTACTCTATTCCGCCTTTCCCTCCACCCAGGTGGTATGTGAGGTAGGGCCCCATTATAGCCCACCTTAAACCAGGGCCATTAACGATGGCTTTGTCAACGTCCTCGGCTGAGGCGACGCTGGTGTCAACGAGGTTCAAAGCTTCACGCCACAGCGCTGCGGAGAGCCTGTTGGCTATTAATCCCGGTGCCTCCTTCCTTAGAGTGACAGGTACCTTCCCGATGTCCTCCATCAACGCGTGCGTCTTTTGAATGGTTTCAAGGGATGTTTGCATCCCCGGGGATAATTCAACGAGAGGTACGAGGTATGATGGGTTCCAGGGGTGGGCGACTATACAGCGTTCAGGATGGATCTTGACGGCTTTCTGTATCTCGGACATTATGAGACCGGAGGTGCTGCTGGCAAGAATCACTTGGGGGCCGGTTATCTCATCCATTCTTTTATAGATCTCTTTCTTCGCAGGGTAGCTTTCGTAAACCGATTCTTGAACATAGTCAGCTCCTTCAAGCGCCTCGGCTAGACTCGTCGTCACATATACTCGTCGAAGGGCTTCCTCTGAGCTTTTCGCTAATCCTTTTTCTTCGAGGAAACGCATCTGCGTCTCAACCCGTCTATGAGCCTCACGCGCTTTTTCCTCTGTGACGTCTTCAAGGGTGACCTGGTACCCTGCAAGGGCGAAGAGTGTCGCCCAGCCTTGCCCAACTAATCCACTTCCAACGCATGTGATTTTCCGGATTGACGTGATCAAAATAGTTTCATCTCCCGGTGCATCTTCATCGCTACTTTAGGCCCAGGATCTTCCTCGCCTCGCTTGGATCGGCTATCGGCCTCTCAAGCTCCTTCGCGATGTTAGCGATCTTCTTCACGAGATCAGCGTTGCTCCTCGCGTGCTCTCCTTTACGGATGAATATGTTGTCTTCAAAACCGACTCTGACGTGTCCTCCCTGGATCATAGCTGCCGTACACATTGGTATCTCGTTTCTCCCGAGAGCACAGACGCTCCACGTCCAGGTTAACGGGATCTGGTCGAGGCTGTAGATGAGGGCCTTCATGGTGGGGAGGAAGCCGGTTCTACCCACCATAACGAACTGAATGTGAAGCGGCTCAGGCACGATCTTCTTCTCCGCGAGTTGTAAGCAGGAGTTGATCATGCCGGTGTCGTAGACCTCGTGCTCGGGTTTAACACCCGCTTCGCGCATGTAACCGCACCAACGCTCAATCATAGGCACCGTGTTAAGGAACACGTCACCTGTTGGATGATCAGCCCACCTGTTGATGGTCCCCATGTTCAGGCTCATCATCTCCTCACCCAGGGTACACTTCTCCTTCACAAGGCGGTCCCAGACATCCGGCGGGTTCCCAACTCTACCGCCACCTGTGGTGACGTTTATCACCACATCGACGCGCTCACGGATCCCCTCAATATACGCTTTAAGGATGGGGTTTGGGTCACCGGAGTAGGCCTCACCCGTCTCCGGGTTCTTTGCGTGCAAATGCACAACTGAGGCACCAGCCTCAACGCTTCTCACCACCTCCTCAACAACCTCACTACATGTTCGGGGGACATACGACGTATCTTTCCTCGAGACATACTCCCCACCTGTAACCGCGGCTGTGATGATCAGATTCTCCAAACTTCAGATCTCCTGAGTTAAAATCGGCGCGGATAGTTTATAGAACCTTTCAGCAGACCTATCCAAAAATAACAGCGCACGCGCAAAGGATGGGCTGTCATATCAATATTCATTAAGAGAAGCGTTTCATGCGTATCATGCTGAGCAATAAACATGGTTATTGCTCATCATAATGAGTAATATTTAGATACCCGTAAGGCGAAAGATGCACCATGACGTCGAAGAGCCTCCTAAGAACCGTGGTAGCGGACCAGAGAAAGGAGCTAAACCCAGCCGACGACTCCGTACCCAGAACAATCTTTCAAAAAGCCGCATCCTACAGCGGACCATCCGCCTGCGTAATCAAAGGCGTAAGAAGATGCGGTAAAAGCACACTCATGAAACAAGTAATGAAAGCCAAATTCAAAGACGAATTCCTCTACTTCAACTTCGACGACGAGAGAATAACCGACTTCAAAACAGAGGACTTTCAAATACTCATGGAAACCCTTATCGAATCCTACGGAGAGAAAAAAACCATCTTCCTCGACGAGATCCAGAACAATAAGGGCTGGGAACTCTTCATCAACAGAATCCTAAGACAAGGCTACCGCGTCTATATAACAGGATCAAACGCGAACCTACTCAGCAAAGAACTCGGAACACACCTAACAGGCAGACACATAGACCTGGAACTCTATCCCTTTTCCTACACAGAATACCTAAGAGCCAAAAAAACGGAAGCCCCGATCAACGGCATCTACACAACCGAGCAGAAAGCCCAATTAACTAGGATATTCATGGAATACCTCACGATAGGTGGTATGCCGGAGGCCGTCGTCTATTCAAACGTGGAGATCCTGACAACCATCCTCAACGACATAATCCAGAAAGACATATCCGAAAGATACGGCATCAGGAAACCCGCTGAGTTAAAAGCCGTGATAAGATTCCTCATTGCAAACGCATCCAACCCCATCACCTATCGATCCATAACGGAGAACTTCGGAGCAAAGAGCCCCAACACAATCCAAAAATACGTCCAGTACGCCGAAGAAACCTACCTAATTTTTACTGTCTCAAGATACGAGAAAAAGATAAAGAAACTTGACAAAAACCCGAGAAAAGTATACTGCATCGACAACGGGATAGTAGCGAGGAACGCTCCCAGCTTAACCGAAAGAAGGGGTGCGCTTCTGGAGAACGCCGTCGCGATCCAGCTGAAGAGGCTGGGAAAAGAGTTCTACTACTTTAAAAGTAAAACCGACGCAGAAGCTGACTTCGTAATACCAGCGGAGAAACAGGTCATCCAGGTCTGCTACGACTTGAATTACGGTAACGAAGGACGAGAGCTAAAGGGTCTAGTTGAGGCAATGCTGGAAACTAAAGCCAACGAAGGCTTAATACTAACCCTTGAGCAAGAACGCGAGATAATCCACCGAGAAAAGAAAATCACTGTAAAACCTGCTTGGCAATGGCTCATTGAAAACGAGATGTAATTAATTACATCACTCGCGCCTTTACCTGCATAATATCAATTTGAGCACCCCAAGAACAGAAGAAGACGAAGGCAACCGCGTCAACCCATCATCACATCGACCGAATACAGAACACTAGGATAAACTGAGAATAATGCAAAGCAGCTCACCTGTGCATATGAGTGCATACAAAGTCAACTATTATCGCATATGCAAAAAACTAAATCGGAAGGCGTCTTTTAACATTTAGAATGGTTGACTTAAGAATTGATAACGGGAAAGTCGTGCTTCCCGACTGTGTGCTCGATGCCTCAATACTCATTGATAAGGGAGTAATTGTAGGATTCACCTCAAAAAACGGGTCTCTTAACGCGGACGAGATAATAAATGCTAAAGGAAAATACGTGTTACCCGGCGGGGTTGACCCTCACACCCATCTAGCCACATCGTTCATGGGTATTAAAGGAAAAGACGACCACTTCACAGGAACGAAAGCCGCATCCTGGGGAGGCACAACATCAATCATCGGGTTCGCAACCCCCAGCAAGGGGGAGTCAACACTTGAAGCTGTGACGAAAACCCGAGAGGCAGCGGACGGGAAAGTCGTCATAGATTATTCGCTTCACCCGACGATAGTGAATTTATCCTCCGAAAACATCAGCCAAATTAAAACTTTCATAGAGATGGGAATGCCCTCTTTCAAGCTCTACCTTGTCTACAGGAAAGAAGGCATAATGGCTGATGACGGCGTCCTAATGCAGGTTTTTGAAGAGGCAAAAAAGTATGGTGGCCTTGTGGGGTGCCACGCTGAAAACGTCTCGATGATCGAGCACCTGGTAGCTGAAGCTTTGAAGAGCGGAAACAGGTCAGCCATCTACCATGCTCTAACGAGACCTCCATTAACTGAAGCGGAAACCGTGAACCGCATGTTATTCCTCGCGAACTACTATCACGCCCCCTACTACAACTTCCACCTCACCATAAAGGAGGGCGTTGACATGTTCAAGGAATCCCGCAGTAAGGGTCAACCCATGTACGCGGAGACCTGCACTCAATACCTTGTAAACTCTGAGGAAGACCTGAAGCGTCCAGATGGAATCAACTTCATCTGCACGCCTCCCCTCAGAACGAGGGAGCACTCCGAGGCTCTATGGAGGGGCCTTGCGAGTGGAGACATCTCTCTGGTGTCATCAGACCAATGCGCCTTTTCGAGAGACATGAAGAAACTCGGAGAGAACTCCTTCGACCTTGTACCAAACGGGTTGCCTGGCCTCGAGTATAGACTGCCTGTACTGTTCTCTGAGGGTGTGCAGAAGAAGAGGATAACTCTGAGCAGGTTCTCAGAGATCACAAGCACAAACGCGGCGAAAATCTTCGGCCTCTACCCCAAGAAAGGAATAATTAGAGTAGGAAGCGACGCTGATATCGTAATCATTGACCCGAAACTCGAGAGAACAATAACGTGCAAAGATTCCTTCTACGGTATGGATTGGTACCCCTACGAAGGAATGACCGTCAAGGGTTGGCCCACCATAACCATCTCAAAAGGGAAAATATTATGGAGAGATGGAGAATTTCTCGGTCAAGCAGGAGACGGAGAGTTCCTTAAAAGGAAACTACTGCCAGAAATCCTCAGGTCACCTGCTGCGTAACCTCTCTATCCTGTTTAGATGCCGATTATGCTCAGGATAAGCGCCATCCGAATCGATACGCTGTAGGCAATAGCTTCAAAGTACTGTTGATACGGCGAGTTATCGATCCGCTTATCCATCTCTCCTGCGCGCCGGGGAAGAGTATGGGTGACCCGAATCAGTCTGCCTGATTCGTTATACGCTTTATCTAACGTCTCGAAACGAACATAGTAATCATCCATCATCTTCTTAAAAACGTCGGATTCTGATCCTTTCGGCGCGCTGCATCCTGGAAGGTAAACCAGGTCAACATCGCTGATGAGATCGTTGAAGCCCTCCTGATCTAGATCAAAAACCTCCCTGAAATCACCTTTGACAGACCTCAACTTCTCCACGACGAACTCGGGTGTACGATTCGCCTTAGAACTCGCCAGGATGACCTTTGCCCCTAAACGAACAAGACCATACGCCATTGAATGGCCGGTTCTAGCGGCGACTAGATCAGGGCTCGCGACACAGACCTTCAAACCCTCCACACGATCATGTGTACGCCAGAGCGTGTAGAGATCCAGCAGAGCCTGCGTCGGGTGCTCCCAGTTACCAAACCCTCCATTAATCACAGGAGCCTCAGAATAGCCGGCAGCCTCCAGCGCCTCAACGTCATTCGGGTGACGCAGAACAATCACATTCGCGTATTTGGAGACCACCTTCATCATATCTGCAAGACTCTCCTCTTTAGCCGCGGAGGATGAAACCATCGGGTTCGCCTCAGTCACAACTGATCCGCCCAACCGGTTCATAGCGGTCTCAAAACTCATTCGCGTCCGCGTGCTAGGCTGAAAGAAAAGCGTAGCCATCTGACAACCTGGTAGAAGGGCGATCCTGGAACGGTTCCAAGGTTCAAGGATCTTCGCCAGTCTGAAGAGCCCGTATATCTGCTCATTACTGAGGTCGTTGATGGAGAGCAGATTTCTTCCTTCAAAATTGACTTCTTTAACGCATGACTCTAATGTTTTGATGCTGTTTTTGCTGATCAATGTTTCCAGCTCCTAAGGTCAGATTTTTTCAATCCTTATCGGTTGAGCCCCCTCCCAGAGAACCTTCTTACCCATCTCCGGAAGCCGCTCAACCCCATCCACGATCGAAGCGAAGTGGTTACCTTGGAGAAGCCCCACCTTGCTCGAGAAAACGGCGGAGCCATACGTGATGAGAAGCTCCTTCTCGCTCACCCCCCCAGCATAGTAGAGAAGATCCCCGCGGCTAGGGTAGAGAGTCTGATTCTCCGGCTTAACATCGATCCCAATATCATTCATAGGGAACCAAACTGACTCTCCGCTCCACCTTGCGTGAATAACCTTCCCATCAATCGGCATCCGGGAGAGAAAAGCCGCACACGTATCTGGAGCCTCAGCTTCAAGCATCCTGGCCTTGAAATTGATGCCTCCAATCTTCAACGCGAATTCTTTCATAAAGTAACCTAAGCATCTTCATGAAAAAGATGGACTTAAGCATTGCCCAGGATACTGGTTAGCTGAATGCATTGAGCATTCAATTATATCCATTAATGCTCTAAAAATAGAGTGCTTCATGATAAAATGGGTTTGAGCATAATCTTATTCGCGATCCCACACTATATACTATGAATAAATTGGCAGCTGTAATTAAGCACGAGAAACCAAAAAAACCTAGAAAATACATCGAGAAAGTAATGCGTAAGAAGTTCTCCTATCCGAAAAAATAGTCGGCGACTTTATACCTAACATTCATTTAACCAAAACCCATCACCATGTCACGCTGAGACTTGTCTGAATGGATGTAATAGTAGCGCATGCGTTAGTGTATGAGAAATCGGTGACAGTGATCTAAATGCTACCTAAAGATGCTCAGAGCCACGATAGCAGCAGAGACCTATTGAAGCTACTGGCCCTGCTTACGATGACCATAGATCACGTTGGACTGATGATTTACCCCCAAATACCAGCCTTAAGATACGTTGGTAGAATATCCTTCCCGTTATTCGCCTACCTTCTCGTACTCGGGATGTCAAGCACACGTGACCTAGCAAAATACCTCAGAAGAATACTGATCTTTGCTCTCATCTCGCAGCTACCTTACGCAATCGCAAACGAAATCCCCATCGGGCAAAAATTGAATATATTCTTCACCCTCTCACTCGGAATTATTTTCATCTACCTTCAAGAGAGAAACAACATCCTATTTATCGCCCCGTTAGCCGCGTCAATTGTTCTCCCGATGGAATACGGGGCTTACGGGTTAGCAACTATACTATGCCTAAATATTATGAGGAGTTATATGCGAACAGGAGTGGCTCTGCTTATCGCGCTTAACTTGTTAATAATGCCGTTTGGATCAATGTATCAACCTCTCGCGTTGCTCTCATTACCGTTGATTCTCCTTCATAAAAGCGGAAGACTTAGCGCCATCAACATTAAGATCTCATTGCACCCCACCATTACTAGGTATCTCTTCTACGCGTATTACCCAATCCACCTCATCTCACTGTCGTTAGTCAAGTTAATTGTATAAAACACCTTTAATGCAGAAAATTGTTTATTAAATCAAAACTTTATGCCACGTTCGACTTAATATGCTGTTTTTTGGGGGCGTTAACAGGTTTAGGTGGATTTCCACAGGCTCGGATCATAACTTCATAGGAGTTTAACCTGATTTTAGAGAATTTTATTTAAAAATTAGATGAATAAAGCCATCATGAGTATATCATCATATTTTCCATCAAGTTTACGAGCTTTCCTCTTAACCCCTTCATGCTTGAAACCTCTAGTCTCGTAAAGCTTGACCGCAGAAACATTGGAAACATAGACCTCTAACTCAACACGCTCAAACCCAAACTCCTTAGCGGCGTAGAGGGCATCCTCAATCAATCTGGTCCCAATCCCTTTTCCACGGTAATCACTTAAAACGCCCATGCCTAAAGTACCGCAGTGCGTAAACCCCTCGCCCTTGTTTGGCGCGATGTCACACCACCCAACGACTTTGATTCCTTCAACTGCGACGTATTGGGGTATTTTGGAACGAATATTTGAAAGGACAAAATCTCGGGTTGATTCAAGGGGTGGAGCTTTCACTAATCCGAGATAACGTCTTTCACGAGCTACTGAGTCAAGGCACCGGTGGAAGCTCTCAACATGTTCTTCGGATATCCGTGTAATCTGAATATGTTTTGTATCTCTCTGACTCATTT
>JBFYNP010000063.1:0-2940 GCA_041304325.1 Candidatus Bathyarchaeota archaeon | reverse complement strand
TAACCCCTATACTCCGCAACAAATAATGAACAAACACACTTGAAACAAATGCTCTAGAGTTACTACTCTAATGATAACCCACGCCCGTTACTGATCCCGGGGATACTGCTAGAACCATCATAAGCCAAAGCTGAGTTCATCAGTATCATCTCCTCATTAACATAACTAGAATTTTCTAAATAGCCGAGGATACTTACTCAACTGCTCGATCAGTGATTCAGGCATATCTCTCTTTAATCTACGATAAATTGATTTAACGAAATTAAGATACATCACAGAATCCTGAGTAAGAAAGCGTTCGATGGCCTGCGGAACTAGTGGGATGCTGCCCGGACGTGGGGCTCCTGAAAACGTTTAACATAGGAGCGCGCGATGGATCATATTAGTTATTAATTCTTCTGGTTATTACTCTGATTAGCCAAACAGGCGCTACAATATAGACTAGTATAGACATGATAGCAGCCGTTATGAATCCAGTAACTGACGCAAGCTCAGGACTGACGCTTTCCATTAAACTATACTCGAATGCAACCACATGAATGATTCCCATTAATGGCGTCAACAACACCGTAAAGGCTGATCTCAGTAGCTGTGATCCAGTGATGGCATACGCGATCGGCGGAGACCACGAGTAGTAGAACCTGTTCCAACCATTAACGAGAACTTTACCAACATTGTTAGAGCCAATAAGGTCATCACGGACGTGACGCATAAATTTTACCTCAGGGCTCAACGCTGAACCATATGTAGCGGTTGCGATGATGCAATGCAAGCTCTGGTAATAACCGATTTTCAATATTATTGATTTAGCTCCATCATATTCATCGTTACCTGCCCATTCTGCTTGTAACTCAATATCTTGACCATTATCTGGTACAGTTATCAGTTTGTATAGTCCATTGGAATCCGTATATGTTGTTATTTCATCGACAAAGCCAATAATTTCCTCGTCTCCATATAAATTAATAATTTTATAAATTTTACCTTTTAAAATCTTAATCGTTATTTCAGCATTTTGAATTGGGGGATTTATAGATCCCGTGATCCTCAATCCATCCAAGTCAAACCCGTCATAAAAGATATCAGCATAAATCATAAGCTCAGTTTGCGCACGCGCGCTGACAGTAAATTTCTGTGTCATGGTAGCTGTAACAACTTTACTAACCTCATCGAGAACCGAGACAGTTACAGCCCATTCACCTAGTTTTGGTTTTAATCCAATATCAGGTATCTCCTCATCAAAGGCTACCCCGAGTCTATTATACTCCTCCATATTGTTTGACCTAAACTCCTTTGAACCATATAGAACCCCATCCGGGTCCTTTACCTCTACCCTAAGTAGAGCAGTATATAATTTCGTTAATACGCCTTTAACATCGATATGTAGGTCTCCCTTTACGCGTCTAACCCCCGATTGTTCATACAATTCACCAGTGACCTTGAGGACGCCTACGTCGCTACTCATCTCAACCAAGATAGGCAGAAGATCATTCTCAGTTTGAAGCTTTCCTTGACCTAATTTATCCTTGTATCCTCTCTTCGACACCGTGTAGCTGTGAGTTCCGAGGGGTAAATAATCTGTGAAAGCGAAGCCATTGTAATCAGTAGTGTAAGTTTTACTGCCTACGCTGACGGTCGCATCCTTAATCCTCGTCCCACCGTCATAAACTATGAACTTGAAGCGAGCTAGGTTCATATGAAATATATCAACCGTAGACGCTTGGCTGAAGCCCCCAACTCCAACCCGGTTGTATGCCGCGACTCTAAAGGTATACTTCATGCTTGAGTTGAGGCCACTAATTTTATGAACCAACTTTTCTGGGTCGGATGTGTTTATTGTCTGTTTTTCCGCAAGTTTATTGTAAGGCCAGTACTCGATCCTGTATCCCAGAATAGGCATTCCTCCATCTTGAGATGGCTTCTTCCAAGTCACATTCATCTCGGCGCTGGATACTCGAGTAGCATTCGTCTCATATACCTGATTTGGTGCCTCTGGGGAACCTGAGAGTGATCCAACGTAGTTAGATGGCAACCCTATGCCCACACTGTTTTTCGCTGAGACTCGATATGCATATGGCAATGCTCCAGAAGTATAGTTGTACTCTAATTTGGTTACACTATCATCTAGAGTTCTCCACACTCCATCTCCGTTTATAACTTTGGTTGGAAGAGTGTACTCTACAACGTATCCCAATATGGGTGATCCGCCATCATTCACTGGGGGATCCCAGGTTAGAGTGATCTTTTGTACAGAGATGTCTTTTTTTGTGAGGTTTCTAGGTGGGCCAGGCTCAGAGGCACCAAGAACTCGATTTTCATAAAATTGACTTAATACTAGTAATAATAAGATGCTGGTGGAGATGTATTTCATAAATTTCTTGTTCTGAGGAGCAAACATAATAATTACTATATTTATTTATCTTAATAATTTATCGCGAATTTTAGGGACGCGCGCGCTTCAGTTGTTTAGGTTGAGGTAACTCTGTATTATTTGTGTCTGTGCCTGTTAGGGAGAATAATCTTCATACTGGTTCGGGGAGTCGCCGACTGTTTTCACGACTCTAGGATATATATTATTGGTGCATTCATTGATTTCAGTAACGTCGATTATAAAAATCCAATCTTCTCCAAAGTCAAACAGATAGAACCCGGTATCGCCTTTTTTGAGTTCAAGTTTCTTTATTTGGGTTTCTGATGAAAAATCTCCTTTCGCTAAATAATCGTTATACAGATCTGGTGCGGTTTTTATGGCGTTGATATCCCAATATTTTGGGGAGTTCCCCCAGACGTTTATGTTTCTACTTTTTTTCTTGAATTCTCGTTTTATGAATGTGAAGAAGTGGGAGTGGTCGTCGTTAAAATTGTATGATTTCAGGATTGTTTTGCTTAGTGTGCTCAGTTTTTGGTTTTCTTTAATCTCAATTATTCTATATATTTGAG
>JBFYNP010000062.1:0-11067 GCA_041304325.1 Candidatus Bathyarchaeota archaeon | reverse complement strand
TATACTCTACCGCGGTGAACGTCGCTGTTACGGTTTTCGCTGCGTTCATCGTCATTGTTGCGGGGTTCACGCTTCCTGTGAGGTCTCCACTCCAGCCGGTGAAGGTGTAGCCGGCAGATGGATCAGCAGTCAGCTGGACTGATTCGCCCGAGTTAAAGACCGATAGATTTGGGGATTTAGCCACTGATCCGCTTCCGACTACGTTGACATTCAGTGTATATGTGCTGATGGGGTTCTGCTCGAAGGTTGCTGTGACTAGCTTGTTTTCATCCATTATTATAACTTCAGAGTTGTCGGTTCCTGTCAAGTCTCCACTCCATTCTTTGAAGTGCCATCCGGTGATTGGTACCGCTGTGAGCTGTACACTTGAATTATAGGGGTAACCAGTGTTATCCGGGTTCTTCGTAACCGACCCGCTTCCTACAGTGTTTACTGTGAGGGTATGCGCGACTTCGCCGAAGTAGAGGTAGTTACCCTTAGCCCAGCTTGCACCCCAAGCCATCCAGTCGTCGACGGTTAGCTTAACACCGGGGTTGGTGCTAATCTCATCGTTGGGGTTTTCCCATGATACGGATTCTTTGATGTTGCCGAGTGCAGCGGAGTTATGGACGACTGTGCAGGCGTATGGAGTTATGCCTGTGACTGTCTCCGGGAACCCCGCTGATCTCAAACTGGATCTGAAGCTGAGTAGATCCGGGTCACTTGTGCTCCATGTATAGGTGAGGAGTTCTCGGGATGAGCCTACTTCACCAGCTACTGTGCTGTGCATGTCGTTGAAAGAGTCAGGCTGGAATTCGACCAGATCAGTCCAAATCCATTGGATCTCAGGCGTAGCGCGGCTGTTCCAATCTCTATTAAGGTCATATTGCACTCCTCCTCTCGATGGCGTGTACCTGCTTATCCCTTGGTAGACTCCGTCTACGTTCACGATGGGAATTATCTTGAAGATGTAGTTTCTTCGTATTGCAGCGGCTGTTGCTTCGTTGGATAATAGGTATCGTATTAGGCCTTCGGCGTTCCAGCTTGTGGGAACCTCGCCTGCGTGCTGCTGAGCGATTACGTAGGATCGGAACTTTCCTGTATCGGGGATGCTTTGGTCGGTTATTGTTGCGACTTTTAGCTGTTGGCCTCCGGGTGTTGTTCCGAGGCTTTGGACGGTGAGGTATGGGTTTGATGCGTAGTCATCGAGGAGAGCGTCTCTCATGCTTACAGTGTACGGGGGCTGTGGAGCTAGCCAAATCTTGTCCTGTGTCGGGGTTACTGTGATGGTGAAGTTGCTTGATCCTGAGTCATAGTGGACACTTGAGAGGGGTACTCTCTCCCAATGGGTGTTATCGTAGCTGTAGACAGGCTCGATCTCGGACCATCTTCCTGCGTCTGCTGCCAGGTTGTTCACGAGGTGGATTGTGATGGTCTTGCCTGAGACGTTGTCCATGCTGAAGTAATACCACCAGTGTTTATCGTTGTAGGTGGATGTGTTGTGCTCCTGTTCACCTGTGTAGGTTCTGTTTCCGGTTGTGTCTCCGCTTATGTAGGCGGTGTTCTTTAGGTTACCCATCTCGAAGTCGCTGCTGAAGATGATGTCGTCGTATGTTGGGGTTGTTTCGAATGCTGCGGTCACGATCTTGTTGTCATTTATGGTGATGGGGGCTGGGTTTGTTGAACCTGTGAGGTCTCCACTCCAGCCGGTGAAGGTGTATCCTGAATCGGGGATTGCTGTCAGTTGAACTGACTCGCTGTAGGAGTAAGTCGCTTTGTCCGGGGTTATTTCAACTGTTCCTCCGGTTAGGGGGTTTACTTCGAGTGTGTATTCGATGGCTGTGAAGGTGGCTGTTACTGATTTATCTGAATCCATTTTGATGGTTGTTGTGGGTATGGATCCGGCTAATTGGCCGCTCCAACATGTAAAGCTGGAGCCTGGTGCTGGTGAGGCTGTTAATGTGACGGTTGTGCCTGAGGGGTAGACTCCTCCAGCCGGTTTTAGGGTTACTGATCCTGTGCCGATGGTGTTTAGAGTCAGTGTGAATTTAGGTGTTGGTATTGGATCGGGGTCAGGTGTTGGGTTGGGATCCGGTGTTGGTTCGGGGTCCGGCGTAGGATCGGGGTCAGGTGTTGGGTCGGGTATAGGTGTTGGAGTTGGATCAGGGGTAGGCGTAGGATCAGGGTTCGGGGTAGGTATAGGATCGGGGATTGGAGTAGGGTCAGGTGTGGGAGCTGGATCAGGTTCGGGTTTGGGTTCTGGAGTAGGTGTGGGTTCTGGGGTAGAGGTTGGTTCTGGGGTAGGGGTGAGATCAGATGGAGGATTTGGATCTGGTTTGGGGGTTGGTTCTGGTTTGGGTACTGGGTCGGGGTTTGATGGGTAATTGTTGTCGGGTTTGGGTTGTATGGTGTTTTGGGGGGAATCCGGGTATAACTCTAGGCCGTCTTTTATTCTCTTGTATATCTGGTTTGCTCTTTCTTCAGGTAGAAGATATGAATCGTCGTTCATAGGGATTAAGTTAATTGGGGGATATTCCGGGAGCTGGTTTTCTTCCTGGTTCGTGTTGTCTTCATTTATTATGAATCTTGAGAGTAGTCCGGAGAATAGTGTAGATGTAAAGCTTGAGAATATTAGGAGGGATAATAGGATAAAGATGAGTAGAAATGAATCGTTATCACTCTTTCCTCCGAATATGGCGGCCATTCTGTAGGGGAATTGTTTTTTTGTATAAAATGAATTGTGGAGAATTAATGTATTTGCTTAATATAGATTAGTAATAGGGTTTAATTGTTAATTTTTATAAAAAGTGTGAGCGTGTAAGCTTGTGTTGAGGGGGAGACTCAACGGTTTCTGTCTTCCTATGCGTGCTGTGATGATGGGGATCATGTCAGTAAATCGATTTCGCCTTTAAGTTGGTTTGAGTCTGGTGGGGCTAAATGTAAGTGTGCAGTGCTGGTTGGCCCGAACCAACCTTTTGTATCCAATATGTGTGCGTGACTGGAAAGATTTTTATATTTCTGTGCGGTAACACATAAGTGATTCTGTGCAAAGACACGGAATAGAAAAAAGGTGAAGAGAAAATGGGTTACAGAGGAAGAGGGCGAGGGGCTTACCCGGGAAACGGGCCATTTAGTGATTTATCTCCATTGCAGAGACCCGGCTGGGTATACGGAGGGGGTAGAGGGTACGCGTCAGGTGACCCCTATATGTGTCAGAGGTTTCCGGGGCTCCCGAGAGGTTGGTGGGCTGATCCCAGTTATCAGGGAGTTTACCCGCCTCAAGGATCGACCTCGGTGAATGAGAGACAGCTTATTCAGGGTCAGATCACTGCAGCGGAAAACCACATTAAGGCTTTGAGGGATCGTCTTGACTCCCTCAAGGTTAATGAGGACTCCAAGTGAAGGGGGGGTTATGATGCTTGTAGCCATCCCTACCGATGGTGAGAAGGGTCTAAAGGATAAGGTTTCTTCAATCTTTGCTAGATCGCGTACCGTGACTTTGATAAACCTTGAGGATGGGGTTCCTAAGAGTATAGAGGTGAGGGATAATCCGGCTGCTGAGTTATCGCAGGGGGCGGGGCCTTTGATGGTTAAGAGTCTCAAAGATTGGGGCGTTCAAATGGTTTTGACTGGGGAGGTTGGGCCTGGTTCATCAACCATCGCAGGGGCTTTCGGTATTAAAATGGTGAAAGTGGAGCCGGGGGTTTCAGTTTTAAGGGCCTTGGATTCTATCAATTTAATAAATTAGGTGTAATGATCTTTTGTGGAGATAAGATGATTTTTATAGATAAGTGAATTTACTAGTTGATTGATGTGGATGTATAATGAATGGTGATTGGAAAGATCTTCAAGATAAACTGCAGGAGATTGTTTTAGAGGAGTACTCAGAAAACCTGAGGAGGGAATTTTTAAATCCGCAGAACATGGGAAAGATGGAAAAATCTGATAGTTGGAGTCGCGTAACAGGAGAGTGTGGCGATACCGTTGAAATATACCTTTTAATTGAATTGGAAAGCATAAAAGACATTAAGTTTTGGACGGATGGCTGTGGCTTTACTATTTCTTGCTGCAGTTATCTCACGAGAACAGTAATGGGTATGCATCTCGATGAGGCTTATCGAGTGAAACCAGAGAAAATCGATGAATATTTTGATGGGCTGCCAAAGGAAAATAAACACTGTGCACGGTTGGCAGTTGTCGCGTTGAGAACGGCAATTGATAAATATGTAAAAATGGGATCTTTGAACCTTTTTTTAAATTAAGTTGAATTGTTAGTAACTGATTCAGTTTTTCTGCTTATTTGTATATGCCGATTTGTATTTTTTTTACAATTGATGAATCAGTGAGCGTGATTTATAGAGCTAAAGTCGCCCGCTTCAACTCGCGCGCTCCTATGTTAAACGTTTTCAGCAGCCCCGCGTCTTGGGAGCATCCAACTAGTTACGCAGGCTCGCGAGATTCATGCATCGCTCAATAACAACTCATTGACTACTACCACACAACCGGCTCCGGCAGAAAACCAAGCAATCCACTAAGTATACTCAGAACCCTCCTAAACAGGGCAACCCCTTGACTACAATTACACCTGATTTCTTGCTCGGAGAGGTAACCTCCTCGAAACCCAGCTCAAACGGCCCCAATGCTAATGTCCCCACGGCACCTGTCACTTTGAATCCTGCATCATTCAGCATTTTCTCCACATCTTCCTCACTATAGAAGTGCGCTTTACTAAAAACCGGGTCCTGGTTACCAGCCATACCCAGATACAGCTCACCCCAACTACTGTCACGGTTAATGTACAGCGTTGTAATCGACGCCCCAGGTTTCAACGCTTTTTTCGTTTTCTTATAAACCTCTACGGGATTCATTAGAAACTCGATAACTGTTATCAAGTAAGCAAAATCTAAGCACATTGATCTGATGGGTATGGCCGTAGCGCTGCCCAGAATAGAATGTAAACCGCGTAACCGTGCTTTAGCCAGCATTCCTTTGGAGAGATCCAGACAGATCACTGTGCGAGCTGAAGTGGTAAACACTTCCGCGAATACTCCGGTACCAGCTCCAATCTCAAGCCCAACCCCCTCACGAGGGATCATTGAACCCACAGCTCGGCTCTCAGCCTCGAAGACCTGCTTACCCTTCGGCTGCAAGTACCAGTTGTCGTAGCCCGATGAAACGCCATCAAAGATTCTGCTCACTTCAGACAATTTTAAGGAGCTCCAATAGAACATCAAGTATCTCATGTAGATCTCGAGCGACGAGCGTAGTCGTGGGCTCTATCCCGAAGGCTCCCGGATGACTGTAGACATCGAAAACTTTACCTCCCGTCGACAGATAGTAAGAGACGGGGCATCCTTCCCCCGGATTCCCTGATTCAAGAATGATCACCGTTTTTCCCAGTTTTTTCAGGGCTTCTGCAATGTTTTGACCACCTTTAATCACCACCGCAGCCCGTTTGACGGGGTCTGAGCGGGCTACCTCAATGAGAACCGAGGATAGGTATGCTGACCCTCCATAGAGGACTTCCCCGCAGGCTCTCGGCTTACCTCTACTGACCACAACCCTGCCATCCAAGCCTACCACGTCTTCAAGGGTTCTCGGCGAAGGCTTTGAGTAGATCATGTTGAGCCCCACCTCCGGGATGAGTCTCTCAGCTCCCTTAATCTCCTCCAGCTCATTTAAGGCATTGACAACTGATTTCTGGTTCGCATCGTCACTATCTTTTAGGATGATCAACATTATTCCTTCCATTAGGTGAGGTATCTAATCTTGAGGCTTTTTCTTAACCCAACGAGAACACCGATGGCGAGGGGTATGAATACTATATCGATTATCGTTAATAGTGAAACGCTTGCAGCTGCTCCTCCAAACAGTAAGAAGTCGATACTGTAGAAGCCCAGGGTCTCCCATACAGTGCCTAGAGCCATTGCCAGGATCTCCCACCGGGATACGCTGATTGTTTCATCTTGTTTTTTCATTCGAACCAAATAACTGATGAACGCGGCTTCGGTGCCTCGTACAAGCATCGCTCCGATGACATACACGGGCGGGAATCCATATAGAACCATCTTATACCCCACACCGATTCCCATTGCAGTTGCGATAGTTACTAGAGCTAATATTGGGTTCATGAGGACCCCGAGGCTAAGGATTAATACTGGTGATAGGTCGTATTGGGCGAGTGGCTGGGGCATCGGTACCATTATGAGGTTAGCCACAACCGTAACCGCTGTCATTATAGTAAAGAGCGCTATCTTTGCGCTGTTTGATTTGAATTTTGATTCCATTTCTTCATGCATCCTAGAGGGGATGCAGGCGTCAACCGTTTGAATGGTTGACGATAAGCTTCTGGTCCCTACGCCGGCATTACCCGGATCAGGTTCTCAGGGTCGACGCTTACCGTCCTCTCAGCCGGGGTTCTCCCAGCTCCCCTCTATCCTTGGATCTACTCTAGAGGCTTATATTAGTTTTTGAACGAACAAGTAATGGAGGCGAACCCACCGCGCGCTCCTATGTTACACGTCTCCAGCAGCCCCATCGTCCCACTAGTTCCGCAGGCTATCAAACGCTTTTTTACTCAAACTCTTAATCTTTCTCTAAAATCATTAAAACCAGGTACCGCTGAATAACGGGACAAGGCAACGCGTGTAAGAAAGCGTTTAATGGCTTGCGGAACTAGTGGGAAGCTGCCCGGATACTGGGGCTCCTGAGACCTTTATCATAGGAGTGCGCATAAAGATAGAGAGGTGGAATAAGTTTTACTTACTCGTATAGTTTACCTCCTAATGGGCTAAACCATTTGGTGGGTTGAAACCGCTTATCCTTCTTTTTGTATGCTGATGCAGCGATTTCTTTTCTCATCTTCGCCATTTTTTATTGTTGCATAATCTATATTTAAAATTCATGAACAGTATGTTCATACTATGATAGTGCATATATTTCATTATGATTAGAAATTTAAGAGTTGAATGATCTGTATGTTATCTGTTTTATTTTTTTTTGGGGGAGTACTGGGAACTGATGGGTTATGCTGTTGATGGGTTATTCAACGAGAAAGGCGTAAAGACCTTCAGGGATGTGTGGAGAAGGTAGCGGGGGATAATGTGGTTGCGTGTAGGTAAAGGGGATTTATGAAGTTATTTGCGAATGGGTTGTGGTAGGTGTCTTCGTGAAGTAGATTGATGGGGTTAAAGCTGTTAATGGCGACTATGGGTGCGGGAATACTGTTTTATGATTCATATTAATTAAATACTCACATATAATATGGGTTTTTGGTAACATATGGGCATAACTGGGAAGAGAGCAGTACTCGTGGCAGATGAGGATGAGGCCTTCCTAATTACCTTGAATGAAGCATTCTCTTCCAAAGGTTATGATGTAGTTACATCGGTTACTAGCGCCGATGCGTTAAACAGGGTTAAACTGAAATTTTTTGATGCGGCTCTTCTAAGTATCAATCTCCGGGATATGGATGGGTTACAGCTCTTGAAGGAGATCCATAACTATAGCCCTAAAACGTTGAATATCATGGTTACGGGTTATCTCTCCCTAAGTAATGCGTCGGCGAGTCTTAGCCTCGGCGCGGTATCCTATGTTTTAAGGCCTGTTAACACGGTTGAGTTGTGCCATTACATCGAGTATAAACTCGATAAAAGGGAGATGGAAGAAAAATCAACGAGAGTGATCGATGATGTGCTGCCGGATTTTTTTGATCTTCTCTCCGAGGGTTATTGGAAAAGCGTAGATTCAGTAGCTAAGAGTTTAGGAGTTTCCAGGGAGATGGTTGAAAAGATTTGCGTAGTATGTGCCCGATCTGGCCTCGTTAAATATAGGCAGAATATTAAGCTGGTTAAAATCGGGAAACCGAGCGAAATTCGTGAGTCGACTCAGATGCTCTACGCATAGTCGTTGGTGTAAGGCTGCCGGTTGACTGCGCGCCACGCAGTTTTAATCCAATTATTTGGTTTCGAGGCAATCTAAGGCACATTATAAACACCTCACCGCACGCTCGGATCAGCCTGGTTTCTCTAGTTTTTTATTGATTATTTCTTGATCTCTTTTTTTGTTAGTATCAGATTTCTCTTCGTTGGTTGGTTCTTCTACACCCCACCAGAAGATTACTGCTGCAACTAATCCGATTACGCCAGACACGATAAAAGGTGTTTGAGGGCTGTAAGTCTGCCAAAGCCAGCCTCCGAGAACCGCGGAAGGAGACCCGACTAAAGCGGTTAAAGTGTTTTGCGTGCCGATGTATGTTGCTCGTTTCTCTGGGGGTATAAGGTCAGCGATTAATGCGTTCCATGAAGGTCCACCCGCTTGTTGACCTCCCCCGCCTAGAGCCATTGCTACTCCATTCAAGAGTCTGCCGCTTGCATAAAACTCGAAGGTTGTTGCATAGGCTATGATCCACTGAGTAATGGGGTTCATCACCCTGCTGGCCATTATGTTGCCTTTTCTGCCGTACTTATCGCTTAACATTCCGCCTGGGATAGAAAACCCAACCATCATGATCCCTACAACCGTTTGAATTAGCCCGAGTTGTGTGTTCGACATTTTAATAACGTCTAAAGCATACAAGTTTGTAAAATCAAAAACTAGTCTTGAGCTAAAACTGCCAATCATGGCGACAAGGATCATTATTTGAAGTGGTCTTGTTTGTTCTGTGACGAGCTTGATTGAAAATTTAGCTTGCTGACCATCTTTAGGTTTTATTTGCATTGTTTCTTGGGTGTATTTTTGACGTATTAGAGAGATGGCTAGACTGACTATGATTTGGGTGATCAAGAATATCCTGAGTCCTAGGACGTAACCCCACGCATCCATGCAGATGCCTCCGATGATGGGGCTAATTATGTTGGGAAAATGTGTAACCGCGTTATATACTCCGTAGCCTGTTCCTCTCCTCTTTGACGGCATTGAATCTGCTACGATCGCTGTGAATGCAGGCATGTAGATGCTAGTCATTCCATTAAATATTGAAGCTAAAATTATCCATTCCCAGTGTGGGGCTAGTAAATATATTAGGGGAGATAATGTTCGAAGTAAAGTTCCATAGACAATTATCTTTTTACGACCGTATCTATCCGCGAGTAATCCTCCGGGGAGGGAGAAAAGCATGGTTTCCGCGGTGTTTATTCCTGATATTAACCCGATTGCCAGTGCGCTTGCGCCTAGGCTATCTTTTAGGTATTTTGGCCAAAAAGGGCTCCAAGCTTGTTGAATGAGGCTGTACGACATGGTTGTTAAAGCGATTGACATCACGTTTCTGTTGCTGAAGACTTCTTTGGCCATTTGCCAGTATTCTTTTACTCCCACATAAAGACCACCTGGATGTGTTTTTCAAAGCAATTCTGCTTGCTTTCTATGTATCTCCTTATCAATTAATATAAAAAACGTATGATAAAATTATCAACGCGCGCATGGTCTGGATGCTAGGAGAGTTTAATCGTCAACTAACAATTTCTCTATCGGATAACATTGAACCCCGCTCTAGAGAGCACCTTTACGGTTTCCGCCCAGACATTTCTGGGAGAGACAGCGTTCGCGCGACAAGTCAGCGCGTATGCTGTGTTTCAATAACAGAATACTCTTTACTGTTAAGACTTGATAACATTCACTTACTTGAAAGCCTTCGAATTAACATAGCACACCACATAACAACCCCAAAAACCCCTAAACCCGCAATCACCCACAAACGGGGAGCATTCGCTCCAAATAAGTGAGCTGTCCGATCATTAGGCGATAAAACCATCTCAACACGAGAAGACTCAATCACTCCTGTAAGAATCCCAGACACATAGTATGTTCCAGGCGTGAATCTCATTTCACCTATGAAGTAAGTATCTTTTTTCCAATTTACATCAAAGTCTACGCCCTCGCCAGGGTTCAAATTTCTATAATAGCCTATAGTAATTACTTGTTGAGAAGCCGGCGAATCCGGGATTGGGATACCAGCTTTATCAAATACTCTAATTCTGAAGCTGCCTTCCCCCCAGTTGAGGTCAATAGGTTTGCTTCCTATGTTAATCACTTTGGCCTTGAAAATAATCGTGTCGTTGTTCTGATTGTGTGTTATCTCTGGCTTGAAGATGATCTTGAAGCCTCCGTTCGTCGAGTTCACCTCATCTCCGAAGCTGACAGTGTAGAACCATGGTGATATGTTTCTCTCGTAGTTGTATACTGCGTAGGCGGCGGGTGTTGAAAGAATGATTCCAGCTAGGACTGCGATTAGTATGAAGTGGTCGCTGCTTTTTTGGTGTTCAGCCATGTTCAGATATTTTATCGGGATACTCGGTTAAAAATATTAATTTAAGAGTGAATGAAATGTGTTACGCGCGCGAGACGGCTTATCAACCTCTCAAAGAGCACCTATGCGTACGTGCGGTGTTTAGATAGTTGGGATATTGCTTCTTTTCTCATTCGTGATCATCTACCGTGTAACTCTAGGTGGCCTCGAGTAAGGATTTTTATCATCTTAGGTGAGCTTGTGCGTGTTAATTCATGAATTTTGAGGTGAAACTGACGCGCGTGTTTCAGTAGGTTATCTATTCGCTTGAGTAGATGGTTTGAAGGAGTTCTCGTGTAAAGTTTGTGACGCGCGCTAGGTTATCTGCGTGTGCGGTTTTAATTCAAAACATTTGATTTAGAGGCAATCCACAGAATATTAGAAACGCCTCACCCTCCTACATAACAAGTCTCCATAATCTCAGCTGAAAAGCGATAGCGCGTGCGAGTGTTGAGCACAATAACCACAGCCATTCAAGGCTTTGCTAGGTGTTTATCCTTCATGATCAGGTTTCTTTGCTGAAATTTACTCTCTGTGTTCACGGACTCTTACAGTTATTGAGGTCATACAGCCACTTATGTATTAATGTGTAAGATGGATAAAGATCGCGTAGTGGGTGTGTCATCTATATCTTTTTTGTTAGACTCCGAGAAGTTTCTGGGCATTTCGGTTATCTTCTTTCGCTAGGTGGTCGTTGTTAAAGCGGGTATATATGAAGTAAATTCGGTTCTTTATGTTCAGATTCTATATTAGATTTCGGGAGTGCCTTTTTGTCTATTATGATTCTTTTTCTTGCTGTCAGT
>JBFYNP010000061.1:0-100526 GCA_041304325.1 Candidatus Bathyarchaeota archaeon | reverse complement strand
TTTGAAGATTCTTTCGCTACCATAAGTGCAATTAATGAGGCTCTCCTTGCGTCACCAACTGAAGCATTTCCTAATCTCCACTCTTCAGCCACATTTAGAGCATTTATTAGCCGATCATCAGTATTTTCACAGAAGAAATGCAAAACATTCTCTGCGCAGTCGCAAGCCCATTTCATTAACTGAATATGCTGTTCTTTTTTTAAAGGACCGCCCCTATGCTCTGCTATAAATCTTTTATCACGCGTTTTTTCTTTCCTCCGCAATGTTACTTTAGGTTATGCTATCTGTACAATAACCATAGGATCTCAATTACATTATCTTATGTGCTCGCGATAAAAATATAGAAATTAGATCTTAACCTTCGCTTCTTCACCTTCAACTCTGTACCCAACACTAATCAAATCAGCCACATGCCTAGCGTTAAAACCCACTCACCACCCCTATCGTAGGCGCTAAAATCTTAGTTAAGCAGCCTTTCTAGGGTCTGAATGCTGTATCGTGTCCGGGTATCACAAGAACTGGCTTATACGCTGCGACTTTCTTCAAACTCTCCACGGCGGTAGCCCCACTGATATTCTTTGTCACAACACTTGGCTCCCTGAATTCAAGATAATCCTCCTTAACGATAGCAGCATCCCCTATACACGCGACAAGACCCTCATCCGTCTCCACGAGAGCTGATATACTACCAGGAGTATGGCCAACCGTTTCGATGAGACGAATATTTTTCGTCACCTTCTTCTCCCCTTTGAAAGTTTTCACATCAAGAATATCGATGAAAGCAGTTCTCCACTCCGGCCAGTAGAACTCAGCAGCGTAATCATATTCTTTCTCGTGAATTAAGAGAGGTTTACCCCGCCACAGGTAATTCGCCTCCGCGCGCGCTCCTATGTTAAACGCCTCCAGCAACCCCGCGTCCGGGCAGCATCCCACTAGTTCCGCAGACCATCAAACGCTTTCTTCCCCAAACTCTTAAGTTTTCTCTCCGTCGCGCGCGCGTACGAATAGTTAAATAAAAAGTATCATAGTATAGAATTGTTAATAAATTTTTGGTGATTTGTAAAAAATGGCTGAAAAAAAGAGACCAATGATAACTTCAGGTGCTCGGGGCACCTCGAACCAAGAATGGTGGCCTCATCAGTTAAACCTGAAGATTCTGCACCAGCATTCCTCCCTATCCAATCCGATGGGGAGTGAATTCAACTACGCTGAGGAATTCAAGAAACTGGATCTGAACTCAGTGAAGAAGGATCTCTACGCTTTAATGACTGACTCGAAGAACTGGTGGCCAGCTGATTATGGTCACTACGGAGGGCTTTTCATCCGGATGGCGTGGCACAGCGCAGGAACCTACCGCGTGAGTGATGGTCGCGGTGGAGCAGGATCTGGCTCCCAACGCTTAGCACCTCTCAACAGCTGGCCTGACAATGTTAACCTCGACAAGGCGCGTCGTCTGCTTTATCCAATCAAGCGGAAATATGGCAGAAAAATCTCGTGGGCTGATCTGATGATCCTGGCAGGAAACTGTGCCCTCGAGTCAATGGGCTTTAAGACTTTTGGCTTCGCCGGCGGACGCGTTGATGTCTGGGAACCTGAAGAGGAAATATACTGGGGATCCGAAAGCAAGTGGCTTGGCGATGAACGATATACAGGAGAAAGAGAACTCGACAACCCCCTCGCAGCAGTACAGATGGGATTGATCTATGTGAACCCGGAAGGACCAAATGGTGTGCCGGATCCGGTTGAGTCAGGCCGCGACGTAAGAGAGACCTTCGCCCGCATGGCTATGAATGATGAGGAAACCGTCGCATTAATTGCAGGAGGACACTCATTCGGTAAATGCCACGGTGCCGGCCCAGCATCTCATGTGGGGCCTGAACCTGAAGCTGCCGATATAGAGGAGCAGGGCTTTGGTTGGAAAAGCAGCTTCGGTTCCGGGAAGGGAGACGATACAATAAGCAGTGGCCTTGAGGGCCCCTGGAAACCGAACCCGATAAAATGGGATATGGGATATTTTGACATGCTGTTCGGAAACGAGTGGGAGCTTACAAAGAGCCCAGCAGGCGCACATCAATGGAAACCAAAGAGTGTAACTGCTGAGAACCTTGCACCAGCTGCTCACGATCCTTCCAAAATGGTTTCGATCATGATGACCACAGCCGATATGTCTCTGCGTATGAACCCGATTTTTGAGCCAATAGCTCGAAGCTTCCATGAGCACCCTGAAAAGTTTGCAGAAGCCTTTGCACGCGCATGGTTCAAATTGACACACCGCGACATGGGCCCTCGCACACGCTATCTAGGTCCTGAGGTTCCAAAGGAAGAACTGATTTGGCAAGACCCGATACCTGCGGTCAATCATGAACTAATCGATGATCAGGACGTTGCAGACCTCAAAGGTAAGATCCTTTCCTCGGGTCTATCGATCTCGGAACTGGTTTCAGCCGCCTGGGCGTCTGCGTCCACGTTCCGTGGCTCCGACAAGCGTGGAGGCGCGAATGGGGCTCGCATCCGTCTTGCTCCACAGAAGGACTGGGAAGTCAACCAACCAGCTAAACTAAGGAAAACTCTACAGACCCTTGAAAGAATTCAGAAGGAGTTTAACAGCGCTCAATTAGGCGGAAAAAAGGTTTCACTCGCCGACTTGATCATCCTGGGTGGATGCGCCGGGGTCGAGAAAGCGGCAAAGAACGCTGGTCATTACATAACTGTTCCCTTCACTCCAGGACGTATGGATGCCTCACTGGAGCAAACCGATGTCCAGTCATTCGCTGTACTCGAACCGATTGCAGACGGGTTCCGTAACTACCTTAAAACCAAATACGCCGTTTCAGCCGAGGAGCTGCTTGTTGATCGCGCGCAACTACTGAAGCTGACTGCTCCTGAGATGACGGTTCTCATCGGCGGGTTGCGCGTCTTGAATGCCAACTATGAACAGACTCAACACGGTGTCTTCACTAAGCAGCCGGAGGCACTCACCAATGATTTTTTCGTGAATTTACTCGATATGAGCACAACGTGGAAGGCAACTTCGGAAGACAAAGACGTGTTCGAAGGCCGTGATCGTACAACAGGCGACCTTAAGTGGACTGGCACACGTGTCGACCTAATCTTCGGGTCAAACTCCCAACTACGTTCAATAGCGGAAGTCTACGGATTTGAGGACGCCCGGGGTAAATTCCTGCACGACTTTGTAGCGGCATGGAACAAGGTAATGAACCTTGACCGCTTCGATATCACTTAGTCGTCAGGTGTCTTTTATATGGATTTTATGAGAGCAGCATCAGTCAACGACCTTAAACCGGGGGAGAAGTTAGGGGTAGCTCTGGATGGTAAACCAGTGCTGCTAGTCAACTTGGATAACGAATATTATGCAATAGGAGGAAAATGCACACATTGGGGCTGTATGTTAATCGATGGAAAATTAGAGGATTCTAGTATTCTATGTAAATGCCATGGTTCAACCTTTGATTTGAAAACAGGTGCTGTAATTAAGGGCCCTGCAACGAAACCGGAGCCCTCTTACCGTGTAAAGTGTGAGAATAACGAAATTTATGTAGAGGTTTAGAAACGCTTCTCCTCACTTCCGCGCACTCGAAAAGCAATCACTCTGAGTCTATGCGTTGATCTCGTGTCGCTCGCTATCGGGAGGACCACTTTAGTATATCCTTCTCTGATTTGTTCACATATTCGCCAAATTTTTGCGCGATATTTATTGAGGTTATAACACCACAAATAACCCCATCCTTGACGACTGGCACCCTCTTTATACCTTTGTCCTGCATGATCTCGGATGCCTTAAGCAGATTTTCATCCGAATCTATAGTGATGAGTGGAGTTGAAGTAATCTGTTTCAACGGCGTCTTCTTTGGGTCTTTTTCAACTGCTAAAACCTTGCTTATTAAATCCCAATCGGTAAGTATCCCAAAGGGTTTGCCATTCTCAAGAACAATAACATAACCCTTAATTTTCTCCGTCAGTAGCTTTGCTACATCGACAACTGACGCCTCTATTTCTATTGATGGAAACTCCTTATCCATATAATCCTTAACTAAGTAGGACATATCTTCACCAGATTAGGTTTAATGGTGTAAGTATATACATCTTATTGGAGTGTAGCTTTGGGATGAGACTACAATCTGTATACGCATACCAAGCTAACATATTGGACTCTCATTATACTCACGCGCACCTACATTTATTTACCAATTTATAAGCACGCACGACAATGAAACTCAGGCTCAGCAGGGATCAGTTTGCTTGTCTACAGCGTAAAAACCAGGGTCATCCACCCTAGAGATGATTTGGTTGAGTTAGCAATAAGCGGTGCTCTAAAGTCGGGAAACCCGATTAGAGATAGTGATATAGTTGTGTTCTCAGCAAAAGTAGTTGGGACAGCTCAGGGTAGACTCGTAGATCTAACAAAAGTGGTTCCTTCTAAGGAAGCGCTTGATTTAACTAGTCGATAGAACTTGGAGCCGTCTTTCGCTGAACAGGTTGTTAACGAAGCTGACTTGATTATCGGCGGAGTCGATCACGCCGTTCTTACCCTGAAGAGAGGCATCTTGGTGCCTAACGCTGGTGTTGACCAGTCCAATGCTCCGATTGGCTACGCCTCTCTGTGGCCATCTGATCCTCAAGCATCAGCCGAGGAGATGTACAAAGAGTTCAAAGATCGGGATCTGAATGTGGGCGTGTTAATTATTGACAGCTGGATTCTCCCCCTTCGCATAGGTAGTAGTGCTGTCGCGTTAGGCGTCGCCGGCTTTATACCAGTTATGGATCTACGCGGAACGGTGGATCTTTTTGGGCAAGAGATGAGGCTCAAAAGAGTCGCGGTAGCGGATAACATCGCATCATCAGCGAATTTTGTTATGGGTGAGACCTTGGAGTCGACGCCGATCGCTGTTGTCAGGGAAGCGCCAGTTGTCTTCGAGGTTGGTCATAAAGCGGATGAGTTGATAATGCCTGCTGATGAATGCCTCATCATGAAAAGCCTCGGAAAAGAAATTACTATGCAACAATGAATGCGTGTGTGGTTGCTAGTTCAAACCTTAAAGGGGATACCCTAAAGAGGGCATAAACAATACCGATTTAGTATCGGCTAGCCTCCTAAATAGAGCTCTAAAACTGCTTCATTACAGAATTTCCTTTAGTAGCGGGGGGTAGCCATACTTTCCTGCACAATTCACTTGTTTTTGTTAAAAATTGAGTGTTGAACTGTGTTTTAGTGTTTTTTTAGTGATTTTTATGTGTTTTACTGTAGTGCGTGCGATACATTTCCATAAAAGCGCCGACAGTGTGATTTCATGAAGTGTCGCATGATACCCGCGCGCGAGCGGTCTATATCGTTTATTGGTACAACTCTCTTCATCTATAATAACATATAATGGAAAAAGGGTTTAGAGAGAAAAGAGTTGCGCGGTTTACATCTAATATTATTATATAGGGGTATATGATTTTAGGTGCCATCGCAAAACTTTAAGCACCAAACCTTACGAAATCAAGTCGCGCGCGCGATTTAATAAAATAGCTCATATTTTTGGCGCGGGAATTTTACCCTCTCGCCGCCGATGACATCGGGACTACCCGTCCCGCACTTTTGCCCTTTTGGCCTTAATTTTCGATTTCCGCGCGCGCGGCGAACACCCGAAGGATATTCAACTCCATTTTTTTGGGTAAGAAAATGCTTTCAGAACGGCTGACTAACGGTTTGCGCTAGTGGAAGTGTGGCAGGCGCGGATTCTGTTTGAGAGCAGGAAAAGCTTGAAGCCAGAAAAATGCTTGATAATGCCGCAGAATGGCCACACGTCAGGTGCACGCTGTGTTAGGCGCTCCTTGCTAGCGAGCTGAGAAATGAAGTGACAAGAATGAGATTAACCTCTTGTAGACCCTTGAAACCTCCGGGTCGTTCATATTCTGATCAAAAACATGCTCTCTCCCAGCAACCAGGTGAAGTTCAACGGACTTTCCAGCTTTCCCCAGCGCCAAGGCCATACTTATTGAGCACTCAAATGGGACGTCAGAGTCTTTTGTCCCATGGATGAGCAGGGCTTCAGGGTAGTCAGTATCCAAGTTCTTTTCTGGACAGAATTCGTCTAGCGCATGCACTTCTCTGCCAGTGACAGTCTGCGGCCAAATTCCCTTTTGACGAGTATAAACATAGTACGGAAACCTATCGAAGCTTGCCTCAGAGATGATTCCACTTGCGCCTAGACAAGTAAGTGCATCAGCTTCTTCTACTAGCCCTTGCCCCAGGTAATACAGACTCGGTTTCAAATACCAGTCTTCTGCAATACTCCCGTACCCGTAAAAAGCCACGATGGCGGAAGGTTTACTAGTGAAAATCCCAGAACTCAGTGCCAGGTAGCCTCCGGCCGAACTACCCATAACAACGATCTTGCGGGGATCGATGGCCACCAAACCATCACAACCACCTTTGACCCAACGGATAGCATCTTCTATATCTTTCAGTATTTCAGGAAGCTTCGTAGTTGGTGCGAGCCGATAATCGATTGAAATGACTGTATATCCATGCAAGTTAAGCAATTCGACAAGTGCAGGTTGGATGTCGTGTCTGGAACCCCAGATGAGTGCTCCTCCGTGAATATAGATAACAGCTGGCAGGGTTTTGCCGTCGATTGGATAGACATCCGCCATTATACGGATTCCTTCGACTTGCTTGTAGCACAGAGTCTTCACTTTTTGTGTACCTCTTTTTCTATCATAGTGCCTAATAATTTAAATCAATGGAATGAGTTGAAGATAAACCCCCGGTTGGTTCAGGAAGGTTTTTGTGTCACACAGACAAAACCGACCACATTCAGACCCATGTGGACGCCAATTGCAGGACACACATCGACGGCAAACTTCATTTCTTTTTCCGAGAAGTACTGCTAGATAACTGCCATCATTTCTTCATCGCGCACTGCCTTGTCCCTAAATCAAACACAGCAGAATAACCTTATCTTAACAATCACGCGCGCGAGTAAGCCTGCTGACTGCTCTTACTGAGAGTCCTGATTCTCCTGAGAGCATTAAACAAACCGCCACTAGAAACGGGCGGTAGATTAGTGGTAGCGGGGGGTACTGGCAAACTGGCATTTGAACTATCAATTTAATTCATGTAATGTTTTACACGCTTCTTTTTTCGACAGGAAGATATTATTAACATAGAGTAACCGCTCAGATTTGTATGTTGACTCTATGGGAACTCACTAACTGGATCGGCATACTAGTCCTAAGTTTCCTGTTCTTCATTCAAGTCGTTCTAAGGTTCATCAAACACTATATTCACGTCCCAATTCCAGCTTTCGCCACACCGCTTATCGACAACCCCTTCCGCAGAAGATTCATACAAAAACCCGAAACGATGGCCGACAGAATGCACATTGAACCAGGTATGACTGTCCTAGAGATAGGTCCCGGGAAGGGTTCGTATACCATCGCCGTAGCTAAAAGAGTTCAACCCGGTGGAAAGGTGTACGCAGTAGATATACAGGAAGCAGTAATCAGGAAACTGGAGCAAAGGCTTCGAAGAGAAAAGGTGGACAACGTTATTCCGAGGGTTGACGACGCATACGACCTAGGCTTCTCGGATCGATCCATAGATAGGGTTTTCGCAGTAGCGTGCTTACCAGAGATACCTGAACCGGTCAGAGCCTTAAAGGAGTTCCATCGGGTTCTGAAGGATAATGGGTTAGTCAGCTTTTCAGAGTTGCTGCCCGATCCAGATTACCCTAGACGCGTGACGATGATTAATTGGGCGGAAAAAGCTGGCTTCACAGTTAGCGCTTCGCACGGTAACTTCTTTGTCTACCAGCTCAGCTTTATCAAAAAAGGAACTGAATTAATCTAAATAGGCTGCACGCAGCTACTCAGGAAGAGGGCCATAAGATAGTCTGTCCTCCAAGGTTAGACCTGCATAATTTAAAACAAAGCTTCTCCATTTTCAAGAGCAAGTTATTATGATTTAGTTAAAAGTAGCGGGGGGTAGCCACACTTTCCTGCACAATTAACTTGTTTTTGTTAATTTTTAGTATATTTTTGATTAGATTCATGCGCACGCGGAGTTTGCTCAAAGCCTTAAGCGGAGCCTGCAAGTGAAGTGAACCACGCTTGCGGTTTTAGAATCTGAAGTAATAAACAGGATTAGGAAATGCACTAGTTGGAGTATTGACTTTGGATTTACCTGAAAAGATATTGGGAATTGTTAAGCACACTCGGTTTACTTTTAGAATTAGCACGTGTATGATGAAATTTTAAAAGTTAGCGCGAATGGTCAATTTTTTGATATTCGCAACATTTTTGCAACTTGTTAGCAATAATATATTTTTATCTTTTTACGAATATTTATTATTCTTTCTTCTCGACCCGGTCATACGCTGCATCGCGCGCACGCGCAGGTGTTGGGTGGATCCCATGACACTCGCTGATGATGTGAAAACTAGCGCGCTCGACCTGTTGGAGCGCGCGTAGAACTGACCAATTATTTTTAAATTTCTATTACGCGAGACTTCTCAACTCGTGGTCACGAGACACCCATCTTTTTGCACTATTATCGTATGTTCCGCTTGGGCAACCGGGCCACCAGTTTTCTCGAGCAACTGAGGATAACCCATAATGCATCGGCTCTTGAGAAGGTCAGAGAATGCAACCACCCCCTCTGGACCGGGAAACCTCCTCAGCACCCACCTGCTCGCGAAGGGGAGGGTCCTATACTCCTGCTGAATGAAGGCAAGCATCTGCTTCGGGACGCCCTCAAGATTCTTCTTCCGCTCCCACCGGTAAATATTACTTGGTGGTCCATCTCTGACCTCGCCCACCGCGTTATTGAGGACGGTGAAGGGCTCTATTGCGTAGACCTCATCCTCTTCGAGACGATGCAGTTCCTTTCCCGAAACGTTTGGAATACTTCTTCCAGCGTGCACTATGAATCGAGACATCTCGTGACCGGAGAGGTTCTTGATTGGTCGGAATCCACGGTACTTTATCGTGTGTTCAATGGCAGCGCCAATATCGGAGACCCGTGTGCCAGCCTTCGCGGTCTTGATCGCTATTGCGAGGGCCTCCTCGGCAGCCTTCACCATCTGTGTGAGGGCCGGGTTGAGGCAGAGGGTAACAGCCGTGTCGGCAATGTACCCGTCTACATGGACGCCGATGTCAACCTTGACCATCTGGTCTTGCTGGATGGTCGTCGGATCCTCGATAGGGGAGCAGTAGTGAGCAGCTACCTGGTTTATGTTGACATCGCAAGGGAAGGCTATGCTGCCGCCGAGTTGTTTCGTGAGGTTTTCGACGCGATCACAGATGTCGATGGCTTTAATGCCTGGCTTAACCTCTCCTCGTATCTGCTCGCGGACTTTTGCGGCGATCTTGCCCGCCTTTATGTACTCCTCCTGTGCCTCCATTCGGGTCGGTTATAGATTAGGTTGGTTGTGAAAAAGAGTTTGCTCGCGCACTGAGTGAAGGTTGCTAGCGTCACGCGGTGTGCGTCGAGCCGGTAGTATCAGCGATTTGCTCGTAAGTCTGAGTGTGGCTTTGCCCAGTTCGCTGATTACATAGATTCGCTTGAGCCCACCAGATCGTGGAGATATCCCCCGCAAATCCCCTTTTTTTTGTAATAAGAAGAAAATAAGTTCGCATCCAGGTTTGGATCCATTCTATTGAGCCCTTTGTAACGTGGTACTGTTGTAAGTTGATTTCGTTGTCTCCTGAGTGGAGTATCATTCCTCTGTTGTCAGAGACTATTTTAAAATGAGTGATGATATCTGGCAGTGAGTAACCTTCCTTGCGCGTGCGAATGTTTTATTCTTTCTTCTCGACCCGGTCATACGCTGCATCATAATAATGAGGTTTCATCCAGGTTGGTTTTCGATTTTCGAGAGTTGCTTTGATCCACTCTTTCCTGTCAGGGTGCCTCTCATAGTACCTAGCCATATAGCAGCTTAGATTCATAGCATCTCTAAGCCCTAGGCTCATGCTATTCCACATTAGCTCTAGGCTCGCCTGGACCGCTGTTGGTGCATTGAGCATGATGGTTTCCGCTATCTCCGTTGCCCGAGATAGAAGGCGTTCACGCGTTGTAACCTCGGAAACGAGGCCGATCTCGTATGCACGCTTTGCGTTGATGACCTCATGCTCGCCCATCAGCACCATGCGGAGGACATGGTTGTATGGCATCTTCTTAGCTAAATTAACTGCCGAGTGGACCATGCCGCCGTATGAGATATGATTATCGTAGAACGTTGCGTTATCTGAGCATATTATGATGTCTCCCTCTGATACCTGCTCCAGTCCTGAGGTAGCACAGACTCCATTAACCGCTACAATGATGGGTTTATAGAGCTCATGTGATCTGGGTGTAGCTGAGCTGTCGAAGCTATACCTGTATAGGTGTGTTGGGGGCTTCACAGAAGAGGTTAGGGATGCCTTCAGGGCATCAAGATCAGCCATTCCTTGCTGGAAAGCCTCCCCAGCGCCAGTGAGAATAATCACCTGGATATCATCATCCTCTTTTAGGTCAACCCATACGCGGGATAGCTCCTCAGCCATTCGCGCGTTAAGCGCATTCATAACGTTCGGGTGGTTGAGGGTTAGATAGGCGATACCGGCTTTCTTCTCAATGATTATCGTTTCGAATTCGTATTGGTTCATTTCGTGTCTGAGGGATGATTCGAGTAAGAGATATTTTTAGTTATTTGTGGCAAATTCAATAGTTTGGTACTAGAGCAATTGCCCTTACGGGTGATCCTGATCCACCCTTAATCTTCAGCGGAAGCGCGATGAGGTAACTTCCTCTTGGGGGTAACTTTTCAAGGTTGACGAGAGTCTCAAGAATTGCTATCTTATTTTCAAGTAAAATCCTATGTGCAGAGCTACTCTCGTCCTTGTAGGAGTCGACGCTGGGTACGTCGAGACCCACCAGTTTTACACCCTTTGAAACCAAGTATGTTGCTGCCTCCTCGGATAGACCTGGGTTAAGCTTGTATTCGCATCCACTTTGGGACTTCGCAGCCCATCCATTGGGCCACCCGAAGTTGAAGAGGACGAATTCTCCTTTACCAATTTCTCCATGCTCCTGCTCCCAACTCTCAATGATGGAGGCTTTTACAAAACTGCCTTGCTCAATTCCCCTTATGTTGATGACGCAACAATCTCCCATCCACTGGTCAAGGGGAGTCTTATCGATAGTCGGCTCTCCGATGGAGGCGAGGTGGTTAGGGGCATCAACATGTGTCCCAGCGTGCTCGAAGATGAGGAGCATCGCTGCGTTGAACCTGTCACGCACAGTGGGGCTCATCCACGTGATTCGATTGTACATCCGGAATGCAGCTGGGGCCTCATCGTCAAGTGTATGGGAGAGATCTATGATCTCGTATCTCTTCAAAACATTAGAGATTGAGGATGGCATAATTATATGTAGGAGACTAGGTTAAGATTGCTTCTCCTAAACCCAAAGTCATTTCGGAGTAGGTGCTTTCTCGTCAAGGAGTATCTTCTCTTTCAACTCATTCCAAAGAGAAGCAGGTATGGGGTATTTCATCATCGCCATGTTTTCCTCCTGATGCTTAGGCGACCTCGTCCCGGGGACTACCGAGGCGACGGTGGGGTGGCCAAAGACGAACTGGAGGGCTGCAGCCTTCATAGGAACGCAGTACCTATCACACACCTCCTTTATCCGTAGTACCTTCGCCACTACGTCGGGTGGAGTGTCCTTGTAATTATAGGTACCCCTAGTCGGATCCGCTAGCACACCGCTGTTGTATGGCCCAGCAATGATGATACTGATGCCCTTCCCCTTACAGTACGATAGGAATTCGTGGAGAGCTCCTTGCTCAAGGAGGGTGTACCTTCCAGCTAGCATGAAGCAATCAAAGTCCCCCGCTTCAGCGAAGCGCAGTTCCATCTCCCACTGATTCATGCCGACGCCAATAGCTTTCACCTTCCCATCGTCCCTCAGCTCGGACAGAGTCGGGTATGCCTCAGCAATGGCTTGCTCGTAGTGGTTATCCGGATCGTGGATGAATAGTATATCCACTGCGTCAACTCCGAGTCTCCTGAGGCTACTCTCCCAAGACCTAAGCACGGCACCTCTACTGTAATCACGGATTATCCCATTTCCTTTTTTAGGGGTAAGTAATACACCGACCTTTGTCGAAATCACTACATTTTCTCGGATATAGCGGTGAAGGACTTTTCCCAGCCTCTCCTCGCTCAGACCAGAGCCATAGAGTGGCGCCGTGTCGATGTAATTTAATCCTTGCTGGATAGCTTTATCGAGGGTTTCTTCAGCCTGCTTCTGAGTATCTGATAGCGACAATTCATAACAGCCGAGACCCAACTTCGTCACATACAGGTCGGAACGGCCTATTCTTGATCTCATCAGGGGGTCCATTTCCTCACCATGATCGACTTTACTTAACGAGATGGTCTAACAATCCCTAAAAAATTATGGGCTCCAGATATTTGGCCTAAAGACTCTCCCGCAGCCTCTGATCCAAGTCCTAGATCGGTTCTAATTGAAACAAAACACGCAAATCTTATACTATTTACAATGTACAATAAATCATGGCTCAGATGGCTAAATCTCATGCGCTGAAGACGCAGCTGCATGACATCGAGTTCACTGGAAGCCAATGCGCAAAGTGTAAGTGCATCGTCTTCCCGAGGAAGCGTGTCTGTCCCAGGTGTCTCACAGACGACATGAAGGAAGTTAAATTACCCAAGGAGGGTAAGGTTTTCTCTCTTGCGACACTACATCATGGATCCCCTGATGATTTCATAATACCGTATACAAATGGCTATGTCGAGCTCACTAACGGACTCCGTGTTTTCGGACTCATAGAGGAGGGTATACACGGGAAGATAGCTAAGGCGGGTACTAGCGTGTCACTGTCCGAGATCAGGAAGAATGAGATAGGGCAGCTCCTCTACATCTTCAGGCCCTCAAATAAGGAGGTAGCGACGGAATGAGGAAGGTAGCGATAGTTGGTGCCGGTATGTCCCACTTCGGCTGGCAGCCTGAGAAAGGGATCAAAGAGCTGGGTGAGGAGGCACTATTCAACGCCTTCAAGGGCGCCTCCGTAACCCCTAAGGATGTCCAGATTGCCTACTGTGGTAACTCCACAGGGGGTGCAGTGGGGAGACAGTGGACGATGATCGGACAGATATGCCTCAAGGAGATTGGGATCTCCGGTATCCCGATCACAAACGTGGAGAACGCCTGCTGCAGTGGTTCATGTGCTATAAGGGAAGCGTGGATAGCAATCGGCTCTGGTATCTATGATATAGCGATAGCAATGGGTGTTGAAAAGGGCACAGATAAACCACCTGAGGAGCGGGCTAAAGCAGGAGCCGGAACATTCGACGCTGATCTTGAGGGAGTGATGGGTATGGCTGGTATCGGGTGGTATTCCATGGTTGCCCAGAACTATTTTAAAAAGTATGGTAATGTGAGAGATAGACTCTCGGAGATCGTCGTGAGAAGCAGGAAAAATGGGTCATTAAACGAGTACGCTATGCGCAGGGATCTTGTAACGCCTGAGGAGGTGATGAATTCACCATTAGAGGCTGAACCCATCCACAGGATGGACTGCACCACTCTGACAGATGGAGCTGCCGCGGTTATACTTGCTAGTGAGGATGTAGCGAGGAAAATAACTGATACACCCGTCTGGATCGCGGCCTCCGCTCTGAGGACCGGTACCTACCCCCCTGACTTCACCTTCACATCATTCACTTCAACTATCAGTGCTAGTAACGAGGCTTTCAAGCAGGCTAAGATGTCGCGAAAGGACATCGATTTCGCTGAGGTCCACGACTGCTTCTCCATCGCTGAGGTCATCAGATGCGAGGACCTTGGATTCTTTGAGAGGGGTAAATACCCCGACGCAGTCCATGAGGGAGTCACAGACAGAGACGGCGTATTCCCGGTCAACCCAAGCGGTGGGCTCCTCTCCAGAGGACACCCCTATGGAGCGACTGGCGTCGCCCAGGCAGCAGAGATCTTTTGGCAGCTCAGGGGCGAGGCTGGGAAAAGACAGCTGAATAGTGTCGAGGTCGGGCTCAGCCACACAACTGGAGGACTAATGCTTGGAGACTCGTCCTCCTGCGTCGTGAACATATTCCATCGTTAATTTTGGAGGAAAAAAAATGACAAACCTAGTTACTGGAGGAATGGGGTTCCTCGGATCGAACCTTGTAAGGCGCCTTGTTGAGCGGGGTGAGGAAGTCGTTGCTTTTGACGTATTCCAGAATATGAGGCTTCTCAGCGACATCGCGGATAAGATCAAGTTTGTCCAAGGTGATATCACGAAACTCAACGAGGTAGCTGAGGCCATAAAGGTCAACAGTGTTGATAGGGTCTACCACATGGCCGCCCTCCTTACGGGTGTTGACCAGGAGATGCCTCTAAGAGCACTTGATGTAAACGCAGTAGGGATGGGGAATGTATTCGAGGCGTGTAGACTCTTGGATGTTGAAAGAGTTATCCTTACAAGCAGTATCGCGGTCTTTGATGGCATAAACGGAGACATCACCGACGATTCCCCTACATGCCCTATAAGGCCCTATGGAGGCCTCAAGCTCCTCGGTGAGATCTACGGCATGAGGTACTACCAATCGTATGGAGTTGACTTCCGCGCAGTCAGACTCCCCGTCCTCTACGGTGCAGGTGACCTTTACGCTTATCACTACCAGAGCCAGTTAGCTGCGAGGGCAGCCTTATGCCTCCCTACGGAGATCCAGCAACCCGGAAACTGGTCGACAACGGTTACATACGTTAAGGATGCTGCGGATGCCCACATAGCTGTGCTAGAAGCCGATAAGCAGAGGGTGAAGAAGAGAATCTATCTGGTTGATGGCTGGCACATCACTCTCGAGGAGTACGCCAAGATAGTCAGAGGCATCACCCCCGGAGCGGAGATGAAGTTCCTCCCGAATAGGGACGTAATGCCCCCCGATAAGGTCTTTCACGGGGATTATTTGAGGAATGAACTCGGCTGGAAACAGTCATACACCATAGAGCAGGCAACAAAGGAGATCATAGAGCAGGTTAGAGCGAATCCTAGCTGGTACAGCAAAGGTTACTTCATCAGGGGAAAGTATGTCTAAACCCCAATACAACATAGATGTTATAACTGGAAAATGTTGAAGTGAAAGTAATGGTCGAAAAGTATGCACCTCTAAACCTAAACCGTGAAGAGCTAATAGAATACACGAGAGAGTGGAAGGGTGATAGAACCCCTGATGGCCGTCCAAAGGTATCTGACGGAATCTTAGAACGGATGAAAGCGGTTACCATAACCGAGGCATGGGAGGTTCTAACGAATGCTGGCTACAAGTGGCAGTACGAGGATAACTGGTACAGCACCCACCCCGGCGAGATCCTTGTTGGTCGAGCTCTCACCGCCATGTATATGCCAAGACGCCCCGATATGAGAAAACTCATGGAGGAGAAGGGTGCGAGGCTTGGCTGCGTCGGTGACCAGATCTCCTGGCCTATCGATATGCTCGTGAAAGATGATGTCTATGTAGCTGATGTTTACGGAAAGGTCGTGGATGGCCCGGTAATTGGAGATAACCTTGCCACCGCTATCTTCGCCAAGTCGGGGAAGGGAGTCGTTCACGATGCTTCTATCCGCGATATTGAGGGGATCAGGAGGATACCCGGCTTCGCGAGCTTCGTCCGGGGGTGGCATCCATCGTATGCGTCTCCAACAATCATGCTCCTTGGCGTCAATACGCCCGTGAGGATCGGTCAAGTGACCGTTATGCCGGGCGACGTCGTGTTAGGTAAGAGTAATGGAGTCATCTTTATTCCACCTCACTTCGCAGAACAAGTTGTTAAGTCATCAGAGCTCGTGAGGTTAAGGGACTATTTTGGACAGTTACGTCTTAGTGAGGGAAAATATACGCCGGGTGAGATCGATGTCCCACGATGGATAGACAAGATCGAGGCTGATTTCTGGAAATGGTTAGAGGATAACAAGAACGCTCTCATCATCCCAAGAGAAGCTATCGAAGATATACTGAAAGAGAGAGATGGAGTAAGATATCGATGAAAATCACAGACATAGAGCTAACAGTAATTGCATATCCTAAGGATTACCAAGGGAATGCAGGCCAGCAATTAGTACTTATCGACATCAAGACCGACGAAGGGATAGATGGCTACTCTATGGGTTGGGGCGTAAGAGGGGGGGTTAGAACCGCAGAGGAAATAGCGGCTGTCATTCGCCCACAGCTTATTGGTGAGGACCCGATCGACAGGGAACACCTCTACCATAAGATGGAGAAAGCAGACCGATGGGGAGGCCAACTCCCGTTCTCCACCTACGGTCCTATTGATGTAGCCCTCTGGGATATAACTGCTAAAAAAGCTGGGCTCCCACTTTACAAGTTCATCGGAGGATACCGCGACCGTATACCAGCTTATGCCACAGGCCCTACCTACCTGACCCCCGAAGACTACGTAAATGAGGGATTACAAGCTAAGAAGTTAGGGTTTAGAGGTTACAAACTCCATCCACCTGGGAAAGCAAAACTCGATATTGAGTGTTGTAGACAGGTAAGAGAGGCTGTTGGACCAGACTTCGCCCTGATGAGTGACCCCGTCGGCGCATACAACTACGAGGAGGCGATACGGGTCGGCCGTGAACTCGAGAAGCTGGACTTCCTATGGTATGAAGAACCACTGTATGACTACGAGATCCATAACTACGTGCGCCTTACCCAAGCACTGGACATACCCGTGGTTGCGTGTGAATGGGTTGCGGGGCGTCACCACATGGCCGCTGAGTACATTGTCCGCGGTGCAGTCGACGCCGTGCGGAGCGATGTTGCCTGGAAAGGTGGCTTCACTGGCTATCTAAAGACCGCTCATCTTTGTGAGTCCTTCGGACTGAACTGTGAAATACACTTTGGGAGCTATTCCCTAATCAACCTCGCAAATCTGCATGCGGCGTGTGGTATCCGCAACTGCACCTACTTGGAGTTGGTGATCGAGATGAATAACTTTGGTATCAAACCCCAGGTTATGAAACTTGACTCGGAGGGCTGTGTTCGTGCACCTAACCAACCGGGGCTAGGTGTAGATATTGATTGGGACACTATTGAGCAGAATGCGGTTCGCCGGTTGACAGTGCGTAATGATGATGACCGTGCCTAAAAATTGCCAAATAAGTCATTTGCTTTGTTTCATCTTTCTATGCCCAACTCGATCATGTGCCTCCATAAGGCGTGTGTGTTCTCGAAATTAGGATCAAAGTCGTTAAAGTACTCGATGCTTAGTGCTCCCTTGTAGTTATGTGATCTAAGAGCAACAACTATCCAGCCGAAGTCAACGCGCGCGCGGGAGTGTATCCCTTCTTCAATTCGACGAGCTCTGACAAATGACTGCGTAGTGTTGCGAGGCTCTTCTCTTTACCCTCGAAGACAGGTCCAGGTTGAAGTGTGAGGTTTGGAGAACCCACCCTTTCAGTGAGCTCTAACATTGAGGTGAACTCATCCTTGCATATTTGAAAAGCACGATGATCTGGGTCGGTAAGCTTTCTACTCAAAGAACAGTTAACCGAACTCACCTTCAACCCAAGGTCAGCGACAGTTACCAAAAAATGGTTGACCCACGCATCGTTCCCACTGGTGATCTTCGAAGGATCTATATGTTGCCAACCCTCAAGGGCGTCTAAGTCAAATGTATTGAAGCCAAGCTCCTTAATCTTCTTCAATGACTCTTCGATTGTCGGGTACTTCCGGATGTCACACACAAGGCCTGAACAGGAAATGTACAAGGACTTCAATAATCAAATGTTAGTTACGTATAAGAAAGTATGAGTTAATTTAAGGGAAAACATCAATTACTCAATTAGTGGATAGAATAAAATGATAAATAATGACAGAAAAGAAGGAAGGATACGATTCTGGGTACTTTTTTTCCAGCCCAATTATTGAGGAGAAGCGGAAAATCGTGAAGCCGGGGATAGCTCTCATCGATAACCACAGGGAGGGGATTATTATAAGTGAAAACCCAGACAGTCCTTGGTACCAATCCACCTTTTACACCCAGGGAAGCATATTGAGGGACACAGATGGCAAATTCATCCGACAGGTAGCCCTATGTGAGACAACTGACCCAAACGGTGACCTAACTTGGAGCGTCCTCTGGGAGCCGAAAGAAGGTGAAGTAACTAACCATTTCGTAGTCGGGACTGGGAAATGGAAAGGAATCGCAGGCGAGGCTAAAACGAAATGGTTTGTAAGAAACAGAGCTGACGCCCACACCATGCCTAGGTACGATATGTGGTGGAAGATGGATGAAAAAAACGACGAAACAATAGAGCCCTTTCAAGCAAGTGGCCCTTACACCAACCACGCCACTAGTTTAAGCTTCCATGGACCCCACGTAACCGAGTCCATAAGGGAGCTATCCAACGGACTAAAACTCGAAGTAAGCACCCAAGCCGGAGTTCTCATAGGCGAGGACCCATCAGTACCTAGCCCACGCAGCTACGCAACTTGTTACGACAGAGGAACCACTCTTTGGAGAGTTGGAAAAAGACTCGCTGACGTTATGCTTCTCGAGGACACAGACTCAGATGGTGATGTTACCTGGCTTATCCACGTGTGGTGGTATGCGAGGGGAAGAGGACTCTATAAGTTCATAGGTGGCACCGGAAAATGGGAAGGTATCAGAGGCGAGGGGACCTCATTAGGTATGCTTCGGAACCGCACAGATGACCATTACCTCCTCAGATCAGAGATACACTGGAGAACAGATCAGTAACGAAAAATGATTGAATCGTGTGAGAGGCAGGGTATAGTAACTTAGTAGCGAAGGGTAAACGTATTTTTCTAAACAATTCACTCACACGCGCGAAATGAGGGGATATCTGAAGCACTTCGCGCTAGCTTATTTTATTGTTCTTACCGCTATTGCACGAATAATATCCGCCGTGTTCTCACACCAGTCTGCAATGGTTTCCATAGCGTCTAGGAACTCGTTTAATAAAATCATCTCAGCAACACTAAAATCTGACATTTTATCTAAGGTGAATCTAATTCTAGCTTGCTGATATAGTTCATCAACCTCTTCTTCCATCAACTCTACTTGGTTAGCTTTCTCTAAAGCATTTTTAGCGTTTTTCTGTAGCTCAATAATACATTCCTCAAGAATTGTAACTGTATTCATGTCCGTTTTAGCCATAGCAACTGAAATTTGTTTTAATTCATCGCTGGCTTTATCAAAATTTATTATTACGAGAATTCTTCCTGCTTCTCTTGACCAATCCGCAATCCAATCAACTGCTCTAACAAGCTCCATGAGGTCTTCTCGTTCGGTCGGGAAAATTTCTTTCTCAGTTAATCTCACAATCATATCCCGTCTAAGAGTATCTGCTTGCATCTCATATTCGGAGATTTTCTTATAGTAGGATGTCTTGTTTTTTGACGTCGTTGTCGCTGAATCAACCATACTGTACAATTCACGTACAGCACTTTTCGTGAGTTCTAGGTGTTGCTTAACCATATTTAGAACTTCTTCGTTTCTCTTGTCACCAAACCAGCGCTTTATTAAGTCACTCATTTTTCAAATTCATCCTCAGACATTTCACATACGCTTTTTTAAAGTATATATATTATTATTAAGGGTAGAATAAAGAAAAGTAATATGGTAAAAACCACTAAACTAACTGCAGCATTCTTCGAGTTCGCCATTAACAGACTAATCTTTTCGGCTAACATCACAGGTAAGAACCTTAGAGGGCTTATAAACCATAAAAGTACCGCAAATAGATTCAATAAAACATGTGCAGTACCCAACATTACTCCCACTAATCCTCCAGCTAGATAACCATAGATTTGCCCTAGATCCATAGTTGTTGCTAAATTACAACCCACCAAATAGGGGTAAGCTTTTCTCAAATTCACCATTTTTGTTGCTAGAAAAGGAATCACTAGACTTGCACCTACACTACTACTTCCAACTATCCAAGTGATACCGAATCCAGTAAGAAACCCTTTTAGTGGTCTATCGAAAGCAGCTATAACTTTATCTTTCCAATCACTTTGAATCAATTTCTCTAATCCCTTTTCCATTAAAGCCAATGACCAAATTAAAATCAAAAACCAGAGTATAAACACAGTTAATCCGCCAACATTCAATCCAAAATAATTAACAATAATTTTATTCACGGGTTTAACTAATGGATCTGCAGCAATAATGTCAATAATGCTACTATTAAAACTTGCAAAAAAGGCCTCAAGCTCAAGAAAACCCTCAAGATAAGTCCCAATATAAATAACTAATTTACTTAAGGCTCCTGTAAATATTTCTATTAGAAAAAACAATGTGACCGTTAGTACTTCATATACATCACTTACAAGAACCCCAGGGATAGTCTCAACAAACTCTTCAGCGGTCATTCCCTTCCTTACACCTAAAGCTACAATTGAATTTGTAATAGTAGTACCTATGTTTGCTCCCAGAATCAATGGAACCCCAAAAACAATAGCGGTCTCTAAAGGCAATCCCCCCGCGACCATACCTGCCATTGAAACCATTGTAGTAGCGATCACGGCACTACTGCTTTGAACAACAGCTGTACTAAGCATTCCAACTGCTAACCCTAAAATTGGAGCTGATTCGGCTTCCACCATTCCTAGAATATTAGTCGCCCAATTAGCGAAAATAAATTTAAAACCACCCTTAATGCCCTCGAGTGAGCAGATAAAAATGTATAGACCTATGACTAAATAAATTAAAAGCTGAAGTTTCTTATTTTTTTTAAAATTATTTAAAAAAACATTATTAATAAATGACAAAACAAATCACCGTAGAGGATATATTTGAAATTTTTTTGTCCTGTTTTGGAAATTATAATGAAATTTGCGTGTAATCATGGTGTTTGAATCTAACTAAATATATATTTTAAGAAGAAAAATTAGATCAATATATAATATATATAACTATATATGATATAGATTCGTGTGCGTGAAAAAAGTTTATTCAAATTTTTAGAAAACAGGTTCCTCTTTATCTTTAATGACTCCATTCGCGCGCGACGAAACGTTAATACGACCACATCTACGCCACGCTTTTATCCATTCAAGCTTTTACCTAATCTATGAAGCAGAACCAACTCGCTGCTGCTGTGATCATAGTAATCCTTGGAGTCATAGGTGGATATTACCTAGGGTACAGGCAAGTGGACGAAGCCGCAGCTCAAATGTTTAGGGAGGCTACAATAGTCTCTACGAAGGTTGAGAACGTCACCTTGCTGCCTTTCAGCGCAGACCTCAGGGTTACATACTCGGTCAGAAACCCTACAGATACTAGAATTATTCTCAACATGGACGCTGATCTATACCACGGAGACGTCTACGTCGGCCATGTCACCTCAAGCGAGCAGACCATAAATCCGTTGACAAGGTCAGATGTTATAGTGAAGACAAACATCAAGGGAGACATCGTAAAAGCCATACAGCAGGGAACAGGAAAATCATGGCAAATTAAGGGAACAATGAAGTTCACCGGATACCTACTGGGCGTAATACCTGTAACATCAACTAAGACTGGTATTCTATCAGATTAAGAATATCATCGCGTTAAGGAGATTTGTTGAGCTGAATACATGTCGCATGCGTACGTAAGATTGTTATAGAAAACAATAAAATTGGGTTAGCTAAGAAGTGTACGGGCTAACGATTAAGGAGACTTTTTAAGATGATCTGCCGAATGTGGCGTGCTTGGACGAAGACGGAGGACGCGGATGCATATGAATGCTATCTTAAGAACGAAATATTTCCGCATCTACAGGAGGATTTGACCAAGCATGGGTATAAGGGATACCACTTACTTCGTCTAAATAGGGGTGGTGAGGAAGAGTTCGTAACTTTGGTCTGGTTTGAGTCTCTAGAGGCGGTTAAGTCATTCGCGGGTGAGAATTATGAGACCCCGGTTATTCCTGAAAAGGCGATCAAGTTGCTAAAACGTTACGAAAAACGTTGTGATCACTACAACCTCAGTGGGTTCCAATAACACACGCGCATGCGCAGTAGGGATCTTGACAGGGTAATCCTCAACTCTAAGCACAGGTCTATTCCATTCAACACCATTAGCCTTACAGTAATGCATGTAACCCAAGAATATACTTCTCAACAGAATCAGGATCCTTGAGATCAAGAATCTTGTTCAGCCTTCTAAGATACTTTGAGTAAGTAATCTGAGTGTTTTTACTGAGGTTTCTAATGCTCCAGAATGTCTTTACAAGACCCTCATCAGGAGAGGGATATAGTATCTTGGTAGCGGGGGGTAGCCATACTTTCCTGCACAATTCACTAGTTTTGTTAAAAATTGGTATTTGAGGTATGTTTATGTGTGTTTTTAAGGGTTTTTTGTGTTTTGAGTCGTGTACGCGCGTTATGTTTTTATATGCAACTCGTAAATACGACATGTCTTGAAGGCAATAATTATGAGCGGAATTAACAAAAAAATAATGATTGCGATAACTGCAGTCCTGGTTGTAGTTGTAGGGTTCGCTGGTTGGCAGTACTTCTTGAAGCCCAGCGAGACCCCTAAGCCAACCGATCAAACCCCCGAAGTACCCGTTTTCTCAATAATGGTTTACGGGTTGGACGGTACAGCTAAGAACTTTACCTCAGTCGACTTTAAAGCCATACAAAAAGCCCAGAGCCTCGGAGGATTCAAAACGAGCGCCGGATCGATCAGAGGCCCATATAACCTCACTGGAGTCAAGCTGACTGACGTGCTCGCCCTTGTAGGAGGAATATCCGAGGGTAACAGCCTGAGGGTCACCGCAGCAGATGATTACAGCATGGTCTACACGTGGAAGGAGCTATCTGGGAAATTCCTGACCTTCAGTGCCAAAACTGGGGATGAAGTCAATGCCACGAAACCCCTGACACCGGTACTGGCTTATCTCCAGGACGGAAAACTTTTACCGAAGGGCGATGGCCCCATCAGATTCGTGGTTCTGGGCGAGGAGGGACTCATTACTGAGGGACATTTCTGGATCAAGCAGACCGTGAAGATCGAGGTCATTAAGGGCATACAAGATTGGACCATCAGCCTCGTCGGCGCAAGAAACGAGACGATGGACAGAGCTACGTTCGAATCAGGAGCTAACTGCCCAGACACAACCCCACAGCATAAGGCGAGCTATGTTGACGCTGACGGAAAAATCTGGACCGGTGTCCCACTATGGCTTCTCGTCGGAAGGATCGATGACCTGAACACTCATGAGACTGGAGCATATAACAGAACCCTCGCAGACACAAACGCTTACGTCGTCAAAGTCGTCTCGGGAGATGGGTACACAGTTGAGCTGAACAGCACATTCGTCAAGCTTAACCAAGACATATTCCTTGCGAACGAGTTGGATGGCGAGCCACTAGTTGAGCCATACTGGCCTCTTAGGCTGGTGGGTTCAGACCTCACCAAGGGACAGATGGTTAGAAACGTCGTCAAGCTTGAACTGGCTTTCCAAGAACCAACGCCAATTCCCAGCACCGAGGACACCGACATAATCGCAAATGCGACATGGAGCCTCAAACTGACCGGACATCTCAATGAGACCCTCTCAGCCAAAACATTCATCGAAGGTTCCATATGTGACGACTCCGTGCACCTAGCGAGCTGGACAGACGCGGATGGCCATATATGGGCAGGGATGCCTCTCTGGTACCTCGTAGGTAGAGTCGATGATGCTGATATACATGGAGCTGGGGCTTTCAACAGAACCCTCGCAGACGAGGGCTATATCGTAAGGGTAATCGCTTCAGACGGCTTTTCACAGGACCTAAACAGCACACTCGTGAAGGAGAATAATGACATATTCGTCGCGTACAAGGTGGATGGGAAAGCCCTCGGCGAAGACTCAGCCCCGCTACGAGTTGTGGGGCCAAACCTAACCAAGAAGCAGATGATTCGAAAACTGGTTGAAATAAGCCTCGTCTTCCCGTGACCCCGCTTTGAGGAAGACCTGGCTCTTAATCGGAGTGCTAGTAATCGCCTTAGCTGGATCTGTAATCTATTACCAGTTAACGAGGGAGCAGCCCACCAGAATCCGCATACTATGCGCTGGCAGCCTTCTGTACCCTCTGGAGAGAGTGGCTGAAGCCTATATGAGCGAACACTCATTTGTAACAGTGGAGGTCGAGGGGCATGGAAGCATACAGGTTGTTCGCCACATCACTGAGCTTGAGGATTCAGCGGATATCCTCATGGTGGCTGACTACAGCTTGATCCCGTTAATGATGTACAACGTCACAGAGCCGGTATCTAAACGGGCTTACTCTGACTGGTATATCAGATTCTCGGGGAACAGCATCGTATTAGCCTACACGGACAGCAGCCGATATGCTGGCGAAGTCAACTCTGATAACTGGTACGAGGTCCTGGGCAGAGAAGGCGTGAAATATGGGGTCCCCAACCCGCTTATAGACGCCCTCGGCTATAGGGCGTTAATGACTCTTCAACTCGCTGAGAAATATTATGGTGAGCCCGCACTCTTTGAGAAACTATACGGATTCAACTTTAATCCACAGTTTGAAACTGTACAGATACCTGAGAAGACAGTAATATTCGTCCCAGAAGTTCAGACCCCGAGCAACAGCAAGGTAACTCTCAGGGCGAGCAGCATCCAGCTGGCTCCACTACTCGACTCTGGCTCCCTAGATTACTGCATCCTCTACGAGAGCAACGCCAAACAATACGGATACAACTACATAGTCCTGCCTGAGATGATAGACCTCGGCTCGGAGGGGATGGCTGATAACTATGCTAAGGTTGAGGTACGGTTTCTACACGCGAGATACGGAAGCATCGAACTAAAAAGACCTGGAAGAGTAATACACTATGGCTTAACGATCCCAGTCAACGCACTTAACCAAGCAGGAGCTGAGAGCTTCATAGCCTACCTCCTCAAGGGCGAAGGAAAAAACGTTTTCAACTCACTCTGGCACCCAATCTACGACCAAGTCTACTCGGATAACTCTCAGAACACACCTGAAGCACTTAGAAGCTTAGTCGTAGATGAGTAAGTAAATTGTACTCTTATCTATATGAATGGTAATTTACAGGAGTAGAAATGAATTGTCGTGGCTGAGGAGAAGTTCACCATTCATAATAGTGTCAAGTATCCTTGGACTTTCTATGACTCTTTTCCTCATACTGCCACTCGTCGTGAACCTCGTAGGTCACGCCACCGGTATCCCGGACGCTTTAAGAGATCATCGAACTATCGATGCGTTCCAAACAAGCTTTCTAGCTGCAACGATTGCGACGCTACTCGCTATGGCGTTTGGGGTACCACTCGCATACATAATGACGAGATTTGACTTCCCTGGCAGAAGCATCATAGACTCCATGATCGACATACCAATCCTGATACCTCATAACGCAGCCGGAATCGCTCTGCTAGCAGTTTTAAACCCGAGGGTATTGAGTGGCGCTACAACATATGGGATCTCATTCCTAGACACACTGCTGGGAGTAATTGCGGCAATGGTCTTCGTGAGCTCTCCGTTCCTGATCAGGAGTGCCCAAGATGCTTTTCTATCTGTGAGTCCTGACATAGAGAAGGTGGCTCGTAGCCTCGGAGCCTCACCTGGAAAAGTCTTCACCTTAGTGTATCTGCCACTAGCAACCCGTGGAATATTGACGGGGTGCTTACTGGCTTGGGCGAGAGCATTAAGCGAGTTCGGAGCAGTCGTTGTGTTAGCGTATTACCCCAAGACGGTGCCCATTCACCTGATGGATGTCCTAGTAAGCGAAGGCCTCGCAGCCGCTTTACCTATAAATGCTCTTCTGATAATTCTAGCAGCCTGTGTTCTCTACCTTTTCAATATCCAAGTGACGCGGAGAAGTGTGGTAAGATGACGCTGTTAAGACTTGAGGGCGTCTCAAAGACCTGGCCGGGATTCAGCCTCGATAATATAAAACTCGAAGTCGAAGATGGAGAGTATCTCAGTATTCTCGGACCCACTGGCTCTGGTAAAACGCTTCTCCTAGAGACAATCCTTGGTTTCCATCGCCCAGACCAAGGCGAGCTATACATAAACAACAGAAGAGTAAACGACATCAAACCGGAATCTAGGCAGATCGGGTACGTTCCTCAATCTACAGCTCTCTTCCCCCACCTCACAGTACGGGAAAATATTCAGTTCAGTTTAAAAGTTAAGGGGGTGGGAATAGAAGACCTCAACAAAAGATGCAACGAAATAATTACTCTACTAGGGCTCAAAGGCATCGAACATCGAAAGCCTCACAACTTGAGTGGAGGCGAGAAACAGAAAACAGCTCTAGCCCGAGCAATAGCCGGACACCCCCAGATACTCCTACTGGACGAACCATTAAGCAACGTTGACGAAGAAGGCAAGAGAGAATTACTCAAATCATTGATAAGCCTCCACAAGAGACTCGAAAACACAGTCATTCATGTGACTCATGATCAAACAGAGGCCTTAAGCCACTCCGATAGAGTAGCAATCTTGTACAAGGGAAAAATAGAGCAAACTGGAACCCCATCTGAGATATACGAGCACCCCACCACGCTCCACCTAGCCAAATTCATGGGCATCGAAAACATAATAAAACTAGACGTAAAAACCAGAGAAATATTAAAAATTGATAGTCTACCTTCAACGAACTACGACGCCCAAAAAGAGGCATACGTCGCAATACGGGCAGAAAATATCAGAGTATTCCAAAAACCGTCGAGGGAGCTAACAACAATAAAGGGAACAATAAAAAGCCAAATCCATCAAGGCCCCAATGTCATACTGACCCTCGACGCAGACATACCATTACAAGCAACAACACTTCGAAGAGAACACAACGAAAAGCACCTAACCAACGGAGACCAAGTCTACATTCACATACCACAAAACAAAATATTACAATACTAAAAACACATAAATCGCGCGTGTGACTCCTTAAGCAAAAATAAGCTAAAAACCAGCTCAATTCGCGCGCGTAATCACTAGATACCAGTGTGTTGTCTACAAAATCAGTAAATTAAACCAGTATTAAACAGCAACCCATTACTAATCTTAGAGGAAGATTATTTGGCCCTTTTTCACTGAAATAGGCTCTAAATTAGCTCTATTTTTAAGGATATTTGGTAGCGGGGGGTAGTCTAACTTTTTAACACAATTTACTTGTTTTTGTTAAAAATTGAGTTTTGAACTGGGTTTTAGTGTTTTTTTAGTGATTTTTCTGTATTTTGCAGTAGCGTGCGCGCGTGTGACTTATCTCGGTTTAGTGCGGGGGGGAATAGTGTGTTTCTCTGTTCAATATTCTTGTTTGTGTTATTTTTCTTTTTATAAGGGTTGGTTGCGGACGCTTATGGAGTTGAGTTGGGCAGGTCAGTTATTTTATTCTTCGAAGACTTCTATTACATCACTTAACAGGTGCCTGATGGGTAAATGCTGTGGGCATACTTCTTCGCATTTACCGCAGCTTATGCAGTTCTTCGCCCACTGCTCAGAGTTTAGAGTATTCTTATATTTTGTTTTAACTGCCTGGTCTCTATTCTTCATGTAGTATTCGTTTAGGAGGCTGAATATCTCGGGTATAGCGACGTTATTCGGGCAGGGCATACAGTATCGGCAACTTGTGCAACCTATGAAGCCCATATCTCGATACGTTTTAGCAACCAAGTCAACCAGCTTGATGTCATCACTCATCAAGTTACCAACTCCACTGCGTCCAGCTGCATTAACGTTTTCCACAACCTGCTCCATCGTGCTCATCCCACTAAGTACAAGGCCGACCTCGGGTTGGTTCCAGAGCCATTGCAGCGCCCACTCAGCGGGACTCCAGTTGCGGTGACTCTCCTTCCATAGTTTAGCTACACCTTCTGGAGGGTTGACAGCGAGGCGTCCTCCAGCGATAGGCTCCATGATGACTACCGCTACTCCCTTTTTAGCCGCGTATCGAAGCCCCTCCGCGCCTGCTTGATACTCTGAATCAACGTAGTTGTACTGGATCTGGCAGAAGCCCCAATCATAGGAGTCTATGATCTGCTTGAAGAGTGGTAACTCGTCGTGGAAACTGAAGCCAATATGACCGATCTTCCCTTCCTTCATCTTTTTCTCCACCCACTTGAATACGCCGAGGTCAGGTATCCGTGGCCATGTGCTTTTCCCGAGTGAATGTAGGAGGTAAAAGTCGATGTGGTCTGTCTGCAGTCTCTCAAGTTGCTCATCGAAGTATTTGTCAAAGTCGTCTGCGGTTTTAACTAGCCAGCAGGGCATTTTGGTAGCGAGTTTAACTTTCTCCCGGTAGCCGTCTTTGAGGGCTTTTCCTACGAGTACTTCGCTTTGTCCTTTATGGTAGGGGTATGCTGTGTCGATGTAGTTTACGCCGTTGTCTATGGCGTATCTTATCATCTTTACTGCCTCGGATTCATTGATTTTCGAGGTATCTCCGCCTATTATGGGGAGCCTCATGGCGCCGAAGCCGAGGGCGGAGGGCTCGAATTCGAGCTTCCCCGCCTTCCTATACTTCATGCTAGGTGACCAGGATAAGGTTGATGCGTTCTTTATCATTCGATCCCCTCCGGTTTATGTGCGCCTATATTAAAATAGGATTGTATTTGGACATCAAGCGTTTTGTGATGTTACTTTGAGAGTTCCGTCGAGAGGTCCATTAGGAGCCTGCCGTTGATCCTAACCAGCTTGACGCCAACACCGTAGATTTCTCGGAGCATCTCCTCGGTAAGCACTGCTTCAGGCATCCCCTCTCCAACCGTTATCCCCTTGTTGAGTAATGCTATATGGCCTGAGACGAGGAGCGCTTCCATCGGATCCTGCGTTGTGTAGAGCACCGTCCTTCCCTCAGCGGCGATGTTACGCAGAAGCTTCATCAACTCGACGCGACGCCCGAGGTCTAGGTGACTACCCGGCTCGTCGAGCACCATCACCCGAGGCTCCTGCAATAGGGCTCGACAGACAAGCATCATCTGGCGCTCACCCCCACTCAACTCTTGGACAAGTCGGCCACGGAGATGGCTGAGCCCACGCTCCTCAAGGATCCTTAGTACCTGCGCCTCGTCTGTGCTACTTGGCTGTTCCAGCAAACCTAGGTGAGGGGCCCGTGCCATAAGGAGGTACTCTTCAACCCTGTAGGGGAGGCGAGGCTGCTCGTCCTGGGGGACATACGCTACCAGTCTGCTGAACTCGCCTCGATTGATGGAGCCTACGGGCTTTCCATCCAGCGTTATCGCGCCTTTGTCGGGGATCAGCAGCCCCAAGAGGAGTCGGAGCATCGTGCTTTTTCCGGAGCCGTTCTTGCCGAGGAGCGTTGTCACGCCTCCGCTCGGTACTGTGAATGAGCAGCCGCGGAGTATCGGCTCTGGTGCCGATGGGTATTTGAACTCGACGCCCTCAATTTTCAGCGACATGGGTTTGCCTCCTTGATAATAGGAACAGGAAGAGCGGGGCGCCGATTATGCTGACGGTGACGCCTAAGGGTATCTCGCTCACCATGAGGACCCGCGAGATGTCGTCAAACATTACAGTGAGTGTGGCTCCGATCAGGATGCTCGCTGGGAGAACATCGCCTGTATCGTAGCCTACGAGTCGCCTAGCTAAGTGGGGGCTAAGTAGGCCTATCCAGCCTACTGTCCCGCTCACAGCCGTCATTGATGCGACGGCGGCGACAGCGGCGACGCTGACCCATAGGCGGAGCCTCTGAGGGGTCTCACCGAGGCTGCTGGAGACATCGTCTTCGAGAGAGAGCAAGTTGATCCTCCACTTCAGGAGGTATAGCGCCACGAGTCCTCCAGCTGCAAGTGGAAGAGAGAAAGCTACTTCGCGCCATTGCGCGGAGCTTAAGCCTCCGAGGAGCCAGAAAGTGATTTCGGGGAGCTGCTTCATAGGATCAGCTATGGACTTTATGATGCCTACGCCTCCGCTGAAGAAGGCACCTACTATGAGGCCTGCGAGCAGCAGGCGTAGGGTGTCGTCGCCGTAGCGGAGCCTTCGGGAGATCGCTGCGACGAGGGCGAAGGCTCCGAGCGCGAATAAGAGCGCTGACACCTCCAAGACGATTGGGTTGGCGCTTGCTACTAGTATCGCTAGGGCTGCGCCGAAGCTGGCGCCTTGGCTTATACCGAGGATACCGCTGTCCGCTAGTGGGTTACGGAAGGCTGTCTGGAAAGCGCAGCCCGCTGCTGCCAGGCATGCACCTAGCAGAAGCGCACATAGTATCCGTGGGAGACGCACGTTTGCAATAAGGTTAGCGTCTGGTCCCCCGCTGAGGATCCCGCCGAGCGTGGCAGGGTATCTCCCTACAAGCATTGAGCCAGCTGTCACGGTAAGAAAGACAAAACAGAGGACCGCTAGCCGACTCGTTGCGTTCAAAGCTACCGACCTAGGGTAGTTGTATGCGCCCCGAGATATCCTTGGCCTGCGAGGAGGTGAGCCCGTACATCTCCTGGTAGAAGCCCTCAGTAGAGATCTTCACGCTGGATGCAGTGCTGTCTTCGGGGTGCAGGATGCTTCTGATCCACATATATCCGAGGACCCAGCGGCTCGTAGGGTTGTCCCAGCTTCCCATGACGGATCCTTCGGCGTCGTTCGGGACGGCATAGACGCGCTTCGTTTGCACCGCCTTCAGCGTCTGCCAAGTGGGATCCGCGAGCAGAACCTTACAGGCGTCATCTGCGGAGGGGCTAGATGAGTAGGTTGTAACCATGATGACGTCGGGGTTCCACGCAGCGATCTGCTCGATACCGACGATGTTCCAGCCTGAGGTCGTCAACGTGGAGGTGACGCTGTTGCCACCCGCCTCGTCGATTAGTTTGTTCTGAACGAAGCCCGCGCCGGGGGTGTTGAAGCTGATTACCCCACTCTTCGACGAGTAGTAGAGGAGGAGGGCACTCGGCTTGCTCTGGTAAGCGTCAGCTAGCTTCTTGGTGTCGGAGTAGACCTTAGTGTAGTAGGTTGCTAACTGCTCACCCCTAGAGGGGTTTCCGAGGATGGCTCCGAGGATCTTCAAGTCCCGCACATAGGCGTCTATTCCCTCTAGGTCAACGTAGGCGACCTTCAGGTTGGCTGTCTCGAGTTGGTCTCCGGTCTTCTTGCTGATGCTCTTGAGGAGTACAAGGTCTGGCTGGAGCGCAACGATTGCCTCAACAGTAGGATTGGTGAGGCCGTCGATGACCTTCGCGTTGACGTTCGGGTCGACGAGGAGGAAGAGCTCCGAGGTTTTGAAGGCGCTGCTGAGTCCATAGATTTTTGTCTTGGCCTCAGGGAACATGTATAGGGCTGTTGAGACGAGGTCGTTGCCCTTCCCGACGATAAGTATCTTGTCGTTCTTCGGTATGGTGACTGTTCTGTCGAGGGCGTCTGTGAACGTTATGGGTCCGGAAGCCTTTGGCTGCTGTTGCCAGTAGAGGAAGCCAACCATTACGACCAGTATGAGGATGATGGAGGACGCGATTATCATCTTCTGCTTGTTATCCATCTGAACCAACCCCGATAGAACTACCGATTTCTATGTAGCCTATTTATACCTTGTTAGCAATCGTAAACGCTTTACATTTATAGGTGGGGGTTACTCACAGAGGCACAGCTGAGGGTTTCTAGACTCCATACAGAGGAATTGATGCAAGAGAGTCGCCGAAAAGCTCGAAGCCACAGGACAAAACGCTAGCATAACCGAGCGGCGCGCGCACTTGTTTTTTGAGGCTTGGCGCTGTGTCACCGTTTATTAGTCTGATTGTGGGTAAATTCAAGGGATGAGTGACCCGGAGATTTTCAGTCGCATTAGCGAGTTTCTTGCAAGAGGGCAGAGTGTTGTGCTCTGTACGCTGGTCTTTAAGGAGGGATCGGGTCCACGTGAACCTGGAGCAAAGATGGTTGTGACACCAGATGGTGAGGCTCTTGGTACCATAGGTGGGGGAGGCATGGAGAGATTAATCATTAAACAGGCTCTCGAGATACTCACTGAAGGTAAACCCAAGACGCTGCACTTCGCCATGGGAATTCCTTCGCGTGAGGGTATGATCGCTATTGACTCAAAGTGTGGTGGGGAGGTTAAGCTATTTATGGATATCGTGAAACCTGAGCCAAGGCTTGTGATAATGGGGTCGGGTTGGATATCTCAGGCTACTGCTAGATATGCGAAGGACTGTGGTTTCAAGGTGATAGTCATCGATGATGCACCGACGGCGAAGCAGGATTATTTTCCTGGGATGACAGTGGTGAATGGAGAGTACCCTGAGTTGTTAAATGATGTTGAGATTCGGCCAAGTGACTTCGTTGCGGTGCTTCACGGTGAGACAGCCTTCGAGATATCTGCCCTGCGTCACGCAGTCAAAGCTAAGCCAGCTTACATCGGTCTTCTCGGGAGCGGTAACAAGGCGACCAAGCATAGGGAGCAGCTTAAGTCCGAGGGATTCGACGAAAATATCCTAGGAGCTCTGTATGCACCAATCGGCCTTAATATAAACGCGGAGACTCCGGAGGAGATCGGTGTTAGTATCGTGGCTGAGATGATTAAGACGAAACACAGCTAGTGGAGCAACTCATAGACTATTCTCGAAACTCATGGCTTACATGTCTTTGATTTGCTTGATGCAGTGTTTTATTATGGCTCTATGTACACTTCACCGTCGTTTAATATGTCGACGCGGATTGGTTTTGTTATCTTCGTTCCCGATACTCTGTCCTTTGCATCGTGCTTCAATTCTTTGTATATCAAGGAGAAGTCTACGCTTATCCTGACTCCTGCCAAATCAGCTGCGTTAATGAGCATTCTTGGCACATCCACCAAGTGCGTTAATGGGGGTAAAGTCACAGTGGCGACGGTTCGAAGCTTCCTGTAAGCGACCACTGTCTCTTCAGCTTTCTTCAGGTTCCTATACGCGCGCCTCTCAACAAGGGAGATGTTCTGCCTCGTCGTCCCAAGTTTCTTCGCTATTTCCTCCTGTTTCAGTCCACTTAACCTGAGTCGCAGCACCTCAAGCTGGATCTTGGTCAAATAACCTGTCTCTTCCTTAATTGTCATATAATCCACTCCAAATAGAAACAAATTACATTTTACAATAAGCCAATAATGGCTTAAAAAGAAGCGTAAAATTTTCTATAATCTGTGCGTACAGAGTGTACACGCGCGCGACTAGAAATATTGCGGATGAGGAGTATTTCCTCAGCAATCTCGGTAGTGACTGTGGGATAGTAAATGTTAACACTAGGACAGCTGGAGCGGAAATTGGCGGTGCATTTGGAGGGGAAAAGGAGACTGGCGGTGGTAGAGAAAGCGGTAGTGATGCGTGGAAAGCTTATACGAGAATACAGACGGTCACGATTAATTATGGGAGAGACGTCCCGTTAGCCCAAGGTGTAAAATTTGATGTTTAATCTGCCATGTACAAATAAACCTTGATTCACACATCGCAACTTTAGAATAAGTTTTCATCGTTAACATATCAAGGGAACCGGGCTACCCAAACACCTCCCAGAAATCCATACATGTGCCGAAAAGTTCATACAAACATATCGATAAGGTGAAGCGGAGTTGGTTGTATGTCCCAGTCCACAAAGACAGTTACCTTCGAGGTAAACGGTGTAAAACGAGAGTTCACAGTTGAAACAAACAAAGTGCTAATCGACCTACTGCGTGAAGACCTCAAGCTGACGGGTGTAAAGCAGTCTTGCGACAGGAAAGGCCAGTGCGGTGCCTGCACCGTGATCGTTAACAAGAAAGCTGTTCGCTCCTGCCTTCAGAAGATAGTTGACTTAGAAGGTGCATCCGTGATAACGGTGGAAGGGCTGGGTACACCTAATAATCCTCACCTGATCCAGGAAGCATTCGTCTTGTCAGGTGCCGTCCAGTGCGGTTACTGCACACCTGGGATGATAATGGCAGCAAAAGCCCTACTGGATCAGAACCCGAACCCAGACGTTCCTACCATAAAGCGAGCACTGGCGCGTAACCTCTGCCGTTGCACGGGCTATAAGAAAATCATTGATGCCATTCAGCTTGCTGGGAGCTTCATCAGGGGAGAAACTTCACCCAAAGAGGTCCGTGGCAAAATTGGCGTAGGTATGTTAGGTGAATCTCATCCAAGACCTACCGCTATGCTCAAAGCCTGTGGCTTGGCCGAGTTCACCGCTGATATAGATCTCCCAGATGATAAACTGGAGCTCGCTCAGGTTCACAGCACAGAAGCTCACGCTTTGATTAAGTCAGTGGACGTATCCCTGGCGTTAAAGATGCCAGGAGTAGTGGGGGTAATTACTGCTGAAGATATTAAAGGGACCAACCGTATTCGCGCAGCATTACCTGACCAGCCTATTCTGTGCGAGGATAGGGTTAGAACGCTTGGGGACCCGATAGCGGCGGTGGCTGCATTGACTCGGGATCAGGCGAGAGCCGCTGCGGCCGCTGTCAAGGTCGTCTACGAGCCTCTGCCAGTGATGATGACTCCCAAGGAGGCACTTGCACTAGGAGCCTATGTGTTACATAACCATGCACCGAATAATGTCGCTGCTTCACAGCCCCTCGTTAAAGGAGACTTGGATAAGGCGCTTAGGGACGCTACGACCGTCGTAGAGGCTGAGTTTTCCACCCAGACGAATCATCAAGCTCCGCTGGAGCCTGAGGTAGCGGTAGCATATTTCGAAGGGAAAGGTGAGAAGCCTCAACTAGTAGTCGTGGGGCGGAGCATTAACATTCACGCCCACCTTACGCAGCTCAAGGAGGGACTGGGATACGAAAATATGCGTTACAAGGAGGCCTTCTCCGGTGGACAGTTCGGCATTAAGCTGTCGCTCAGCACTGAGGCTGTCACTGCTGCGGCCGCTCTGCACTTCAAACGGCCAGTCCGCTACATCCCGAGCCTTGCGGAGTCGATGCTCGTCAGCACAAAGCGTTTCGCCTTCCCCAGCCAAAAACTAACCCTTTCCACAGACTCTAACGGACACTTGACTGGCTTTAACTACGATTTCATCTGCGATAAAGGAGCTTATACAAACGTGGGCACGGGCACAATGATGAGAGCCCTCGAGATGGTGGCGAGTTCCTACAATATACCCAACGTAAAGATGCTGGGAAGGACCGTGTATACCAACAATGCCTCAGGAGGAGCAGCACGCGGCGCAGGACCTCCCGAGTCGGCGTTTGCGATGGAGTCCATCATCGACATGACTGCTGAAAAAGCTGGGATTGACCCTCTTGAGTTCCGACGAATAAACGCATTGATGCCCGGGCAGACAAAGGTAACGGGAGTGGTTGTGCACCAGTATCCCTATGTAGAGGTCTGCGACGCTATGAAGCCACATTACGAGAAGGCGAAGAAGGCTGCCGTGGAATTCAACGATAAAAGCACCAAAGTCAAACGCGGTGTGGGGTTAGCGGGGCACTCGTTCGGAATTGGAGGTGCAGGGGACTCCGCTAAGATGTCAGTTCAAATCGAGCCGGATGGGAGCCTATCCATCTTTGCCGCTGTCGCCGATCCGGGTGAAGGCAACGACTCCATGTTAGCACAGATTGCGGCTCACCAAATGGGTTTGCCGCTCGAAAAAGTACGGTTGTATATCAGAGACACATTCGAGACAGTCGGTATGGGACCCGCGGCTGGAAGCAGAATGACGATAATGGCTGGCAACGCACTCCTCTCCGCGATTGAGAACCTGAAGAATGCGATGCGGGAAACGGGGACCAAGTCCTACGCTGGGCTTAAGAGCGCGGGTAAACCGACACGCTACGAGGGCTCAGTTACTAACCCTGGCCCCGGAGGTCTCGACCCAAAGACCGGTCAAGGTAACGACTTCATATCGGAAGTCCAGAATCTACAGCTAGCGGAGGTTGAGGTAAACATAGAAACCGGTGAGGTCCACGTCGTCAAAATGACCTCAATTGTGGACGCTGGCACGATCATTAACCCTCAAGCGGTTGAGGGCCAGCTCGAGGGTGGCATGGATCAGGGCGTAGGCTATGCGCTAAGGGAGCAGTATATTCATGGGAAGACCTCGGATTGGGTCAACTTCAAGTTCCCAACAATTCAAAATAGCTTTGACAGTGAAGTAATTCTACTTGAGACCCCACGCGATAATGGGCCTCTTGGTGCCATAGGCGTCGGCGAGATGTCTATGAACTCCACAGCCCCAGCGGTAATTAACGCGATCTACAACGCGTGCAGTGCCAGAATCTACAGCCTACCCGCCACGCCGGAAAAGGTGAAAGAAGCGTTAGAAACACAGAAGCGTTGACAACGGACGTTCAGGTGAAAGGATCTAAGAATGGACGAAGCAATTATCCGATACTACAAAAAATTGTTGAAAAAAGGCTTCACTTACGCGGGTTCATTCGAAAATCCCACAATCTACCTGACCTATGATAACTCGAAAGGAATCCTCTGCGGAAACGCAGGTGATAATCTCCACCTATATGTCAAGATCAACAAGGGTATCATTGAAAAGATGAGATACCTCTGCATATGCGACCCAACCACAAATGTTGTTATAGAAGCACTTTGCGTCTTAGCTGAAAACAAATCCCTAACTGAGGTACAAAATCTTACGCAAGAAGCTTTTTCTCAATTAATAGAAAGTCGAGGCGAAGAGTTCCTTAAAAAGACTAGAATAGTTATAGAATTCTTGAGACCTGAAATAATTAAATTTGAAAATAAAATATAATAACATTCTGGATATCGAAACTATAAATAAAAAAGAGGGCATTACCACACTCTAGACTTTTTTACTCTTTTACCAGCATCACTGATGTTGATTTTACCATCACTTTAATGTAGTCACCTACTTTGAGGTTAAGGTCATCAACGGACTCATTTGTTATTACCGATGTGAGAACCCCGGGCTTGATCTCTACCTTCACCATAGCCATGATTTTATCAGTTTCAATGTTGGTGATCTTTCCCTCGATGAGATTTCTTGCACTCGTCTTCATCTTGATCACGTTGAGTGTTGAAATCCATCTTAATTAATGATTCGCGGTGCTGATACCCATTTTTTGCAGCAACCTACCGAAATGTTCATACAAACATATCGGCATAGTAAAGCAGAGTTGATTGCATGTCTCCTAATACGACAAAGAAAGTATCTTTAAAGATCAACGGAGTATAGCATGAGTTCACGATTGAGCCAAATAGGGTCCTCATCGACATGCTTCGTGAGGATCTGGGGCTGACAGGTACGAAGCAGTCATGTGACCGTAAGGGACAGTGCGGGGCATGCACCGTAATAGTAAATGGTAAAGCAGTGCGTAGCTGTCTCCAGAAAATCATCGACCTTGATGGCGCAAATATAACTACTATTGAAGGACTAGGCACACCCGATAAGCCTCATCCAATACAGGAGGCGTTCGTTCTAACAGACGCGATACAATGCGGCTTCTGTACGCCAGGCATGATCATTCAGGCGAAAGTGTTGCTGGACAATAACCCTGACCCAGACGTCACTGCTATTAAAAAGGCCCTCGCTGGCAACATGTGTCGGTGCACAGGCTATAAGAAGATAATTGAGGCTGTCCAACTCGCTGGTAAATTCCTGCGAAACGAGACGACGCCTGCTGAGTTCCGCAAAGGAATAAAGAAAGGCGCTATGGGCACGTTCCACCCGCGTCCCACATCGATGCTCAAGGCTTGTGGATTAGCCGATTTCTCGAGCGACATCAAGCTCAAGAAGCCGCTACACCTCGCTCTCGTTCACAGCACGCAGTACCACGCGAAGATAAAGTCCGTTGACTACAAGGAGGCGCTTAAGATGCTGGGTGTCGCAGGCGTTATGACGGCCGAAGACATCAAGGGAACGAACAGGATAAGGGAGTACTGGCCAGATAGGCCTGTGCTATGTGAGGACGTGGTGAGGTGTCTTGGTGACCCGATCATCGGCGTCGCTGCGGAGACCCGCGCGCAGGCTAGAGCCGCAGCAGCCGCTGTCAAGGTCGAGTATGAGCTCCTCCCCGTCATGATGACTCCTCAGGAGGCGCTAGCACCCGGGGCATATCAGCTACACAGCCACTCACCGAACCTCTGCTACTCACAACCCCTCATCAAGGGAGACGCGGAGAAGGCGTTCGCCAAGGCTGCGGTCGTCGTTGAGCATAACTTCGAGACCCAGATGAACCACCAGGCGCCGCTTGAACCTGAAAACTGCGTCGCTTATCTCGACGGTGAGCAACTGGTCGTGATCGGGCGCAGCATTGCAATTCACATTCATACAGCTGAGATCAAGGAGGCAGTCGGATGGGATAACGTCCGCTACAAAGAACCTTTCGTAGGCGGCCAGTTCGGCATCAAGGCGAGGGTCACATCGGAGGCTGTCACCGCCGCCGCTGCGCTCCACTTCAAGCGCCCAATCAAGTACCAGCCGAGCATGACGGAGTCCATGCAGACCACCTCGAAGAGGCACCCATACTCGGCGAAGCTGAAAATAGCAGCGGATAAGGAAGGCTACTTCACAGCACTTTACTACGACTTCACGATAAACAAGGGCGCTTACATGTTAGGAGGGTCTGGTTCGAGCCTAGACCGCTCGCTGATGATGCTGCAGGGCTCCTACCACATACCCAACATTGAGGCGTTCGGTAGACTCGTTTACACCAACAACGCCGGAGGTGGCGCAGCCCGAGGAGCGGGTCCGCCCGAGACCATGTTCGCTGTCGAGTCCGCCGTTGACATGATCGCTGAGAAACTAGGCATAGATCCGCTTGAGATTCGTAAAATGAATTCGCTGAAGCCGGGGCAGTCAAAGTCCACCGGCCCAGTAGCGGTCGACTGGCCTTTCCCCGAGCTGTGCGACGCCGTGAAGCCCGCCTACGAGAAGGCAGTTAAGGAGGCGAAGGCGTATAACGCGAAGGTCGGCAAGCTGAGGCGCGGCGTCGGCCTTGCAGCTGATTCGTTCGGCATAGGAGACTTCGGGGACGCTGCTAAGCTCTATATCGAGCTTGACCCCGACGACGGTGTAACTATCTACGCTGCTGTTGCAGACCCGGGGGAGGGAAACGACGCCATGCTCACTCAAATCGCGGCTGACAGGCTTGGCATACCTTTGGAGAAGGTGCGTCTCTATACACGTGACACGGATAAGACTGTGAGTGCAGGTGGCTCATGGGGTAGCCGTATGACATTCCTCGCCGGGAACGCCCTTGCTGACGCCTGCGACAAGCTCAAGAAGGCTATGGCTGAAACGAAGACGTATGCTGGCATGAAGAAGGCGGGTAAGTCGACGCGCTACGAGGGAAACTTCGCGGCTAAGGGTCCGGACAAGTTCGACCCCAAGACGGGGCAAGGGCCTAACTACGCGACGGAGTGTCATAACATACAGCTCTGCGAGGTGGAGGTCAACACCGAGACCGGCGAGACCCGAGTTCTGAGGATCACATCAGCAATCGACGCCGGTCCCGTAATCAATCCTCCCGTCTTCGAGGGCCAGTTAGAGGGAGGTATGGATCAAGGCGTCGGTTACGCTCTAAGGGAGGAGTACGTCCACGGTAAGAGCATCGACTATGTCACCTTCAAGTTCCCCATGATAAGGGATAGCTTTGAGATGGTGAACCTCATCAGGGAGACGCCCCGCTCGATAGGGCTGCTGAAGACAACGGGCATCGGCGAGATGACCATGACCTCGACGGCGCCGGCGGTGACGAACGCCATCTACAACGCTTGCGGTGTGAGGATATACGATCTCCCAGCGACCCCCGCTAAGGTTAAGAAGGCGCTCACCGAGAAGAAAAAGTAGTTGCGCGCATGTAGCTACCCTCACCGATATAGAGGCAGTTTTTTTATCTAATAGCTGGAGTTGGATGATTAAGAGATGAACAAGGAGAACCTGGAGGCCATAAGGCGGGACTTCCCGGCGTTAAGCCGCCGTCGAAACGGGAAGCCGCCAGTCTACTTAGATAACGCCTGCACGACGCTCGTGCCGAAGCAGGTGATCGAGGCTATGAACGAGTACTATATGGAGTACCCAGGGTGCGGTGAGGGGAGGAGCCAACACTGGTTCGCAGAGGAAGTCTCCAGCCGAATAGAGGGGACGGAGGGCTCCCGGGAAAGGATCGCTCGATTCATTAACGCGTCTAGTGATAAGGAGATAGTCTTCACATCCAACACGACCCACGCGATCAACATCGTCGCACTTGGCTACCCCTTCAAACCTGGCGATGTGGTCTTACTCGGGGACAAAGAGCATAACTCCAACCTCATACCTTGGCTCAGGCTTCAGAAGAAGGGCGTAATCAAGGTAGACCACATAGAGTCGAATGTGGAAGGCGTCTTCGACCTCGAGGACCTAGAGCAGAAGCTAGCCAGTGGCAGGGTCCGGCTCATCTGCATGGGTTTCACGTCGAACCTGACGGGGTACACGATTCCCGCGAAGGAGATTGTGAAAGTCGCACATGACCACGGTGTTCATGTGTTGCTCGACGGCGCTCAGACCGTCCCGCATAGGTTGGTTGATGTCCAAGATATCGACGCTGATTTCCTCGCTTTCTCAGTTCATAAGATGTGCGGGCCAAAGGGTGTCGGCGTCCTCTACGGTAAGGAGGAGTACCTCGGCAAAGGATCCGGCCCTGATAGGTGCCGGATAGAGCCATCGCTCATCGGCGGGGGGACAGTCGCCGATTCCACATATGATTCATACTGCCTCTTGGACACCCCAGAAGGCTTCGAGGCAGGCGTCCAGAACTACCCTGGGCAGATCGGAGCAGGTCACGCGGTCGACTACCTTGCGAAGCTCGGCATGGCCCATGTAGCCTCACATGAGGAGGAGCTGAACAGGTACCTGTCAGAGGAGCTGATGCGTCGCTACGGCGAAGAAGGCTGGTTCAAGATCATCGGCCCCAGCGACCCATCTATGCGCGGTGGGATACTAACCTTCGAGGTGGCGCGCCCCAACGCCGTGGGGATAGCTGAGGAGCTAAGCGAGAGAAGCAACATAATGATACGCTCCGGCGCCTTCTGCGTCCACAGCTACATCAACAGGGAGTACGGCGTCGGGTGGGCGGAGCCTCGCCTGCCGTCAGAGCACAGGATGTTCTACCGAGCCTCCCTCTACTTCTACAACACACTCGAGGAGTGCAGCTTATTCCTAGATACGTTGCACGAATTATTTGAAGAGCGCAGTTATGTGTGATCTGGGATGGATCAGGCAGTCATCAGGTACTATCGGAGGCTACTCCGGGGCGGCTTCGCCTTCGCAGGGACAATCGAGAGGCCATCAATTTTCCTTGACCCCGTCGCAGAGGGGGAGAGGCGTATCTGCGGTCGTCCCGCTGACTACATGAAGATATTCATCGACATCCGCAGCAATGTTATAGTGGAGATGAAGTACCTCTGCCTCTGCGACCCTACAGCGAACGTCGCTATCGAGGTTCTATGTGGGATTCTTAAGGGTAAGATGGTTGACGAAGCGGTCTCCATCGGATCGGAGGCGATAATGTGTGAGGTTGGCAGCGATGGTGAGGAGTTCAGGACTAAGGCGACTGCTCTCGTTGAGCTGATCCGAAGAGGCTTCACCCGATACTGGGATCATAACTGAGGCTCAATTCAGCCCGTTTAGTGCGTGCGCTGTTTTTATAATACTAAGTGAATAGATCTGAGCTTTGTATTTGCACGCAAAAACTCATAATACAAACCGGTAAATTAAACCAGTTTTAAATAGCAACCAATTACTAGATCTAAAGGAAAAATAATTTGGCCTTTTTTCCCTGAAATATGCTTCGAATTAGCTTAATTTTAAGGATATTTGGTAGCGGGGGGTAGATTTGAACTACCGACCTCGGGGTTATGAGCCCCGCGGGCTAGCCTGGCTGCCCTACCCCGCTTCTTATCCGCTATACCTACTCAACTCTTATAAACTCTTCCCAACTTCACCAAACCGGGGTAACCTTCGTGAAAGATGATTCACGCCGTATCGCAGAGGAGAGGATCAGGATACTTTTCAATAAAGCGGAGGAGATCCACGTATCCGAGCCTGAGAGAGCTCAACGCTTGATTGAGCTTGCCCGCCGAATCGCGTCGAGAAACCGAGTCCATCTCTCCAGAGACCTCCGTCGCCTGGTCTGCAGAGGATGTAAAAGACTCCTATTTCCCGACACAAGCCGTACTCGCATCAGGCAATCTAGGGAGCCCCATATCGCCACAACGTGTCTGACATGTGGCCATGTAAACAGGATGCCTCTACGGAGACGAAAACCTTGACGCTAAGCCTCATAAGCATCGGATTAACCGATGAAAAAGACATCAGCCTACGCGCCCTCGAGGAAGCTAGAGACTGCGACCGACTTTACGCTGAACTCTACACTATGAAGCTAGCAACAACACTCGCCGCTTTGACTCAGATCACCGAGAAACCCATCAGCCATCTCCGCCGTGGAGACCTTGAGGAGCACGCCGACAAAATAATCGAGGAAGCCCGAACTAAACGCATCGGAGTTCTCGTGGGAGGAGATTGCTTGAGCGCGACGACTCACATAAGCCTGGTTATCGACGCAACCATAAAAGGAGTAAAAGTCAACATAATCCACGGAAGCAGCATATTCAGCGCCATCGCAGAGACAGGGCTTAGCCTCTACAAATTTGGTCGAACCGCAACAATACCATTCGAAGAAAAAGGACCCGTGGACACGACTCTCCAATGCATATCGGAAAACCAGGGCCAGGGCCTCCATAGCCTCATACTTCTAGACCTGGACAACGAATCCGATAAGTATATGACAGTCAACCAAGGCTTAAGACGCCTATTTGAGACAGGTTTCAGCGAATCCACTTTAGTCGTAGGTGTCGCTAGATTGGGCTCTAAAGGATCAATTATTCACGCAGGTTCTGCCGGTGAAGTTGCTTCATACAACTTCGGTAACCCGCCTCATAGCCTAATCATACCGGGCAGTCTTCATTTCTTGGAGGAGGACGCACTCAAGGCTCTCGCTGGCTGCCCACAGGATATTCTTAAAGGAAGAACTCTAAAATCCGAACTCGACACCCTCATAAACAAATATATCGCGGGATGCCGCCGCGTCCGCCAAACAATGACAACAACACCCGTCGCCCCCACTCAGGTTCAGATACAAAGCATTCTAGACCATGTCGACCGATACCTAGCAGACGCCGAATTCTATCGCGCGGATAAAAAACCTACGTCTCTAACCAGCGTCGCATACGCTGAAGGCATTCTAGATGCCTTAAAGTTATTAGGGATCACCGACTTTGAGTGGTGAATAAAATGCGTGTACTCGCGAGCGGAGTATTCGATCTCCTTCATTATGGCCATATAAGATTCCTTGAAGAAGCTCGTAAACTAGGGGAGCCAGCCGCCCGACTCACAGTAATAGTAGCCTCCGACGAAACAGTGTTTAAAGCCAAAGGACGACCTCCCATCATGCCGGAGAGTCAACGCCGTGCTCTTGTTGAGGCGTTAAAAGTCGTTGACGAAGCCATAATCGGAGGAAGAACCCTCGATATTGATAAGGTCATCAAAGAGACTTTCCCTGATATCGTGGCTGTTGGTCACGATCAGCAGGATATAGAAGATCAGGCAAAAAAACTCATAGCTGAGAAAAACTACGACATTAAAGTTCTTCGTGTCGGTAAGTTCGGGCCTGATCACCTGAACAGCAGTAGCAAGATCAAGAAACGGATCGTCGAGAGGTCTGAAAAACGAGTTTGATGGGGTCGCCATCAGCGAGTTTAAAGTGACGTCGAAGGTAAGATGGACTAACTATCTCCATCACTGATAGATCATGTATAGTCCTATCTGCAACAATAAGTGCACCCTTTATCTCATCATTAATCAATACCTGATAGAGCTTCGCTGAACCGAAGCTACGCTCACCATCTTTAAACCCCTCAATCAGAGCAGTAGGAGATTTTTCAAGTCGTCTTCTTCGCTCATAATCCTCTTCCCTGATCTTTACGTTCAAAGTGCCAGGAAAAGGATCAAAACCCAACTTTTCTCTAATAGGCCGGCTGTATCCTTCTTTGCTGATGTAATATGCCCCTTCGAATAGGCCGCTGACGACGGTTCCTTCGAAGACAAAAGGCTCCGCTGCTTCGCCTTCAAGATACCCTTTCAAGTCCTGGAGTACCTCGTCGAGAGCCGTGATACCTTTTTCTGTAACCTTGATCAAGCTTCCACTGGGATCGATTCTTCTAGAGATAAAGCCCTCCTTTTCTAGTAGTTGAAGATGACGGCTTGCTGACTGCTGAGAACCTCCCAATGCTAGGCTGAGTTCTGTTGTTGAGACTTTAACTAACCCACGACCGCCACCTAGACGTAAAAGAATATAAAGTGTGAACCAGAGATGAGGTTTCAAATTTTTTAAAGCCAAGGTTATCTAAGAAACGCGTAGCCATCTGATATTTATACTTAAGTATTGGTAGCCACCCGAGCACAAGTATCCTATGATACCTCTGACCCAATCTTCTCGAGAGGTATTGAGTTTAACCCTTGGCTACAGCAATCGGTAGAGACATCATCACCTTTCGACCCACGCCGAGGCGGTGACTTACGTCAGCAACCCTATGGATGTCCTTATAGCAGTCAGGGCTCTCCTCCTCAATGACCTGCCCAGAGGCTGCACGGATTATGATGCCTCTCTTCTTTAGGTCAGCGACTATCTCATTCGCTGTCCAACTCCGGCGAGCACCTGCCCGACTCATAACGCGTCCAGCGCCATGAGCAGTTGAAGCAAAGCTCACCTCTTCACCTTTCTCGGTCCCTTTGAGTAGGTAACTCGCGGTCCCCATCGTTCCGACTAGAAGAACAGGCTGTCCAATGCTTTTGTAGGCTGCGGGAAGGTCATCCCTACCTGGACCAAAGGCGCGGCTCGCTCCTTTCCTGTGAACCACCGTCTTCATTCGTTTGCCATTGACAACGTGCTCCTCCCGCTTCGCCGTGTTGTGAGTCATGCTGTACACGAGTTCAAGACCCATTTCTTCGGGTTTTCGCTTGAAAGTCTCAGCGAAGGCTTGACGAACCTGATGGAGTATGAGCTGTCGATTTATGAAAGCCCAGTTGACTGCGCAAGACATCGCCTCATAGTAATCATCAGCCTCTCGACTCTTCAGAGGAGCACAGGCGAGCTCACGGTCAGGCAGTTTAATCTTATATTTTATAGTAGCCTGCTCCATGACGCGAATATAGTCTGTGGCGATTTGGTGACCGAACCCTCGGCTACCTGTATGAATCCACGCTACAATTTGATCCGGCTCAGTAATACCATAGGCTTTGGCTGCGGTCTGATCATAAACCTCACTAACTTTAGCGATTTCAAGGAAATGGTTTCCAGCACCAAGAGTTCCCAACTGGCTTGCTCCACGACTCTTAGCTTTTCCACTCACCTTATCGGGGTTCGCCTCCTTCATACAACCCCCTTCCTCCATGTTTCGCTGGTCACCATCCCAACCGTAGCCTTCATCTATAGCCCACTGAACTCCACCAGTAACCGCCTTATCCAGCTCCTGTGGACTTAGGCGAAGCTTACTTCCAACCCCGACTCCACAAGGGACAAGGTGAAATATCCGGTCAATCAGTTCCTCGCTTTTTGGTTGAACATCCTTGTAAGTGAGGTTACTCCGCATAAGAAGTACACCACAGTTGATATCATACCCTACCCCGCCAGGTGTAACTATTCCAGTCTCGGCATCGAAAGCTGCTACGCCTCCAATAGGGAATCCATACCCCTGATGTCCGTCGGGGAGAGTAATGCCATACTTTAGTATCCCCGGAAGCTGTGTTAGATTAGTGCTCTGTCTAAGAGTGTCATCCTCCATCATCGCATCTAGGAGGAACTGGTCAGCGTAGATCCTCGCTGGGACATTCATCCCAGGAACCGAACCTTGGGGGATCTCCCAGGTAAGGTCATCGATCTTCTCTACTTCCATCTTCATGGTCTATCAATCCCTTTTCGAAATACCCCCAGATAAAAGCCTTTATTGGTATAAAAACCAATAATAGCGTAATGAGGTTAAGGGTGGTAAAACGAATCCCCATAAATGAGGTTCGTGAAAAAATCTTATCCATAGAAAGAAAATACGGTGAAAGCTTTCAGAACTTCCACGAAGACTTTCTCAGAGGTCGCTTGGGTAGGGGGCAGTTCCAAGACTATGTGGAGTGGAACAGCATGAATCACGCACTGCGTGCAGCAGGAGAAGGAGAAGACTTCGACTACTATGCGGAGGAGGACCTGCCATTCACACAATCTGAGCTAAAGCAATTAACACCCCTCAGAGTTCAACTCCTAGACTACATCGCTGACCAGCAAGTTAGGAGCATTAACGAACTCTCGGTCAATCTAAACCGGGATATAAAGAACGTCTACACCGACATCAAAATCTTGGAACACTTAGGATTTTTAAGACTCAGACGCATGGGACGCGGTCACATACCCGAACTTCTCATCCAGGAACTCACCTTCTTGCTAGGTTAACTAAGCATTATATTCGCACCGCGTATGAATTAGCTAAGGTGTTTTAATTGAAAGGATGTGAAGCCGATCTTATCCTAAATAACGGAAAGATTCTCATCGTTGATAATGCGTTCAGCGTTGTCGAATCAGTCGCTGTAAAAGATGGCAAAGTCATGGCTTTCGGTAAAACCTCTGAACTGGAGCATCTGAAGGGTCCGGAAACAGAGGTTATTGATCTAAAGAACAGGATGGTGCTTCCAGGACTAAATGATAGTCATCTTCACCTCATCAAAACCGGTTCTGCGCTACAGATAATCAACTGCAGGACTCCCCCCATGAAATCTATTGAAGATATCGCCGCTGCCGTGAGAGAGAAAGTGAATACGGCGAAACCGGGAGACTGGATCTTAGGAAGAGGGTGGGATCAGGCGAAGCTCGCTGAGCACCGTAATCCAACTAGATATGATTTTGATAAAGTAGCTCCGAATAACCCCGTCCAATTAACTCGGACATGTGGCCACCTCTCGGTTGTCAACAGTAAAGCCCTCGAACTCGCTGGAATCACCAAACATACGCCTCAACCTGTTGGAGGACGAATAGTAAAAGATGAGCACGGTGAGCCGACAGGAATGCTTGAGGAGTCTCCAGCAATGAACCTAGTCTCCAACCTCATACCTGCAGATAACATCGAGCAGAAAGTCGAGCAGATCCGCCTCGCCTGTGAAGCATTCAACGCCTCGGGATTAACGAGCGCAACTGATGCAGGGATATCCGAGGACGACATGGTTGCGTATCAGATAGCTCGAGAGCGGGGTTACGTCACAGTTAGAACAGCTATGATGCTTGCGGCAATCCAGGAGAGCGAGTCCGAGGAGAAGAGCCTCACCAGAATCAGGAACTTTCCAATGCTTACAGGTTACGGTGATGACCTGATTAGATTCCAAGGTCTGAAGATCCTAATCGATGGAGGCATAGGAGGCAAAACGGCGCTCATGCGAGAGCCATATGAGAGAGATACAGCAACTGGGTTGCTCACTGTTCCAGAAGACAAACTTCAGAGGCTTGTCGACGCCGCTAATGAGAGAGGAATGCTTGTAGGAATCCACTGCTGCGGTGGAAAAGCTATGGATATAGTACTCAACACTTTCGAGAAAACTAACAAGCTGAACCCTATCAAGGGACGTAGATTCTACTTGATCCATGCCTACCAGCCCACACCCGAGAACTTTGAGCAGTGCAGAAGACTGGGAATACCTGTCGCCAGTCAGCCTGATTTTCTCTACTACCTCGGTGACAGCTACGCCGAGAACATTGGGTTGAAGAGGGCAGCAGGTTTGAAGCCTCACCGCAGCTGGATCAATGAAGGGGTTCACGTCGCCTCAGGCACTGATTCCCCCGTTACACCTTATCCTCCATTCCCATGCCTCTGGGCCAGTGTTGCAAGAAAAACAGAGATGAAAGGTACTCTGCTTGGACCAGAAGAGGCTGTGACGAGGGAGGAAGCTATAAGAATGTACACAATTAACGGCGCATACCTCACTTTTGAGGAGAAGACAAAAGGTTCTCTTGAGCCGGGTAAGCTCGCCGACATGATCATCATCGACCGCGATATAATTACCTGCCCAATCGACAACATCAAAGACACTAAGATCATCAGAACAATCCTTGGAGGGAAAACCGTCTACCAATCCAACACCTAACACCACTTTTATTCAGAAGCTCAAACATGTTTAATCATGCCAACTTTCCGGCTTAGGAGTTTCCTCACTTTTACGCTCCTCGCCTCCATCGCCTTCAGCTTAGTGTGGTATGCCTCATGGCTCGACCACGGAGAAGGCTCAATAGATATCCGCGAGATCGCTATCCCATTAGAAGGCTACACAATAGCGGGTAGACTATACACACCATCTAATCTTATCTCGAAAAGCAGCCCTACACCCGCAGTTCTATTCTGTCATGGAATAAGCAACGCGAAAGAGACCTTAAGTGGGTTAGCACTTGAATCGACGAGATTCGGATTCATAGCGTTGACTATTGATCTCGCTGGTCATGGAGATTCCGGTGGAAGAATCGGGGGAATGGATACCTCGTTAGGTTCGCTTGCTGCATTTGATTATCTAACTTCTCTCCCGGAAGTCGATAAAACACGTATCGGTGTAGTGGGACACAGTCTAGGCGCTGGGGCTGTTCGAGGGGTAGCGTCTAAACGCGATGTCTCAGCAACGATCTTCATTGGGGGAGCCACAGGAATCGACGGTGAACCAGCTCTCACAGCAGAGTGGCCACCGAATATGCTCATAGCCGTCGGAGAGGAGGATGTACTCGTTGATCTAAATACTCTGAAGACATCTCTCAGTGCAGTATTCTCAACACAGAACTCTATCCGCAGCGGAGAATCATACGGATCATTCGACAAAAAAACCGCGCGAATGCTCTTCTCAACGCCTACAATCCATCTTCTCGAACCTTTAGATACAAACATATCAGCACAGATGCTAAAATGGCTTCAATCCTCGTTCTACCCCAACATGGAAATCTTGAAACTTATCAAAAGCCCTCTCTATCCTCTCCGGGAAACAGCAATCGGTATTGCTCTCACTTGTTTAATTGTATCAACAATACCATTCGCTGTGTTTCTTGAGGGAATCTTACCCGGAAAACTTGGAGAACAAGCTAAGATTAGGAGCAGATTCCTTAGGGAAAGAAATGTGCTTCTGGGATGGGGACTGCTGGGGCTATTGCTGTACGCACCTGCGATGCTCGGTGGCTCGATAATAGCTTTCCCGCCACTTATCTTCGGTTCAGGTATGGCGTGGTGGTTACTTAGCTCGGGGGTCTCCGGTATCATCATTCTTTATCTTCTAGGAAAAAGACAACCCAGAGGAAGCTTTGATATTGTTGAAGCGGTACGCGAGTCCTTCAAACTCCGTGACGCATTTTTATCTATAATCACCGCAGGTTACCTTTATCTTTGCATCTACGTTATCCAACTCGTATTTGGGGAGAAACTACGGTTAATTGTTCCTATACTTCCCGTACTGAATAACCTCCGAATCCCCATATTTCCTCTTTTCATTCCTTTTTTCCTTGTCTACTTCACCGTGGAGGGGTTTTATCTTCACATTTACAGGGGAAGACAGTACGCTGGCGACGCAACCAGGAATCTGATTCGAACTGGATCGTTGAAATTAGCACCGTATCTGCTGCTCCTAGGCATTCAGTATGGAGTAATGTTTGCCACAGGGAACCGCATTGTCTCAGGGTTCAGCGGATTCTTCATCGAGTTCATATGGGCTATCGTCCCGATGTTCATGTTTTCAACGGTGATAAGCTGGGGAATGTACAGGTTTACGGGAAGGATCGGAGCAGGGGTGGTACTAAACTCAATAATTTTTGCCTGGATCTGCGCGGGGTTGTTTCCGTTTGGAGGATTAATGTAGAATCTAGGTTATTTTGATAAAGGGTAAACAAATTAATCGCCTAGAGTGCAGGCTTGTATAATCTTGGAGGTAGTCACCGGTGGTCGTGGGGACCGTCATTACTCTTAACAAGCATAAGTGATAGATTTCCTTTAACTATCTCCCAGCTTCTAAGCCCCGCATACTCAATATTGTTATTTTCAAGAAGCTTCATCGCTTTCTCCTCAAATCCTTTAGGAACATAGAGGAAGAACTTTTTCACGAACCTGCTCACCTTAGTGTTTTCAGAGAAAAGGCGCCACTTTGGGACGTTCTCAACTTTAACTCCGTCTTCCATCTCCACCTCACCTATCTCCTGTATTTCTCGATCAGAGCGGAGGATTACGATGCTCGGATACAATGTGCCTTCATCCGTTTCTATTCCTCTAACTTTTACTTCATCGTTTACGATGGTGATGAATCCCTCACCCCAATCCTCCTGATCAATGAAAGGAAACCGAGTTGCAGCTATGACTCTCGCAATCCGGTTTCGAAGGACCTCATTTTCAACCATTAAACCCAATCTCCGATGCATCTTCAACCATCGACGTTAAACCGATCAAAATAAACTCATCTAGAAGAAGACCGATCTCACTGCACCGCTCAATGTTCTCCCGACTCACGTTCCGGGCGAAGCTCTTGTCCTTCATCCTCTTAACGAGGCTAGAGACTTTAACGCTGGCCAGTTTCTTATCCGGCATCATGAGCCCCATTGCGATAACGAGCCCAGATAAAGCGTCTGCAGAATAGAGGGCTTTATCCATCCTGCTTTCAGGGTTGGAGCCTGTTAGAGGGTTATGTGCGCGGATAGCGTGAATCCCATCCTCCGGCAACATTCCTTGCACTATCTCTGCAGAGATCGCCCCGTGCTTCGAGAAATCGTCCCCAAACTTTTCATAATCAACGTCATGTAGTATTCCAACAGTTTCCCAGAGGCCTGGATCCTCTCCGAACTTCTTGGCTAAACCACGCATAATCGCGCCAACAGCTATCATATGCTTAACTAGGGCATCGTTTTTCACGTGCAACCTGACAACCCCCAAGGCTTCATCCCGCGTTAACATACCCTTAGCCTCCACCTATGCGAGTTTAAGCATTAGCACCCGGAACACTTTAAATCTGTAGCCTTCACAGTGTTGCCATCTGGATGGTACATATTTTGGAAAAATTCAAAATCACCTCAATCACGAACGTAATGACCTTTGGTCTATTCGTGATGCTACTTACACACACCTTAACACACGCATTCCAAGGCATGCACACAACCATCTTTCCTGTGCTTAAGAAAGAATTCAATTTAGGCTACTATGAGCTTGGTCTCATCGCAGCAATCCCTCCTCTCTGCCAAGCCATCTTAAGTATACCAGCGGGCATGCTTAGCGATAGGTTCGGAACAAAAAAGATGATCATCTTCAGCCAAATTATCAGTTGCATAGGGAGCCTTGTCGCAGGATTCAGCCAGAACCCATGGATGTTTGTAGTCGCGGTCAGCCTTCTTTACATTAACACCACATTCTATCATCCAGCAAGCTACAGCTACGTAACAAAAGAGTTCAAGCCAGGGGATAGATCGAAGGCTCTTGGCATCCATGGCGCAGGCGGAACCCTAGGTATGGCTATTGGCCCTATAAGCATCAGCATTCTTATGGCGTGGTTTGCCTTCGGTTGGAGACAAGTCTACCTCGCATGGTTCATCCCTCTTTTGATAGGCTTAGCATTTGTTATGTTAATAAAAAACGATCCTGAGGAGCTAGTGAAACCCAAAGAAAAAACAGAGGAAAAGAAACCTGAAGAAGCAAAAAGCATAATGAGCCCCAGCATGTTCTGGTTCTTAGTATACCAGGGAGCTCGAGCAATGGGGGGAAGTGTAAGCAGCGCTTTCCTTAGCATATATCTGGTAAACACACAAGGATGGCCCCTCGAATGGGCTGGTTTAATCTTTGGAGCTAGTAGCTTAATGGGTATTGCAGCTGCACCTATTGGAGGATTCTTTGCGGATAAAGTGGGGGAGAAGAAATGGACGCTCTACACTATCACGCTCTCCTCTATCTGCTATGCTGTGGCGTTCTGGGTTCCCGGCATGATCGGTTTCTCCGCGCTCTATCTAGGTTATGGCTTCTTTAACCTCCTTGGTATGGCTTCAAATAGCGCTCTTACGGCGAAGCTTTCACCCAGTAAACAGAGAGGCCTCGGCTTCGCCCTTTACTTCCTCCCAGGAAGCATCATGGGTGCTGTTGCCCCAATGATCGCGGCATGGATCGCTAATAGCTACGGGTTATTCCCGGTATTTTTAGTTGCATCAGGCATATTTTTCGTGTCACTCCCAATACTTCAATTTGGAGTGAAAATCAAGTAAAAAGGGCTTGCTTCAAAAATCATTTTTGAAGAGGGTTTCTTTTTACTGGTGTTGGAACTAAAAAAGGGTGATTTTAGAGTTGAAAGTTAAAATCCCTTGTGGTATAGAATCTTTCCGCCAACAAGGGTCATGTAGGCTTTGGCGTTACGTATTTCCTCGGGAGGCGTCTCTGTAAGGTCTCTATCGAAGACTGCGATGTCAGCGAGCTTACCTGGCTCGATTGAGCCCTTTAAATTCTCTTCAAAGCTCGCGTAAGCTCCATTTAGTGTATAGCATTTTACTGCTTCGACTAATTTGATTCTACTATGCTTTATGCCGTGGTTGACTGCACTCCATATACCGTATATTGGATTAAAGGGCATTCCATCACTTCCGAAAGCGATAGTAACACCCTCATCGATGAGGTAGCGGTAAGGGTTGTTGAGTTTGTTTCGCTGGGGGCCGAGGCGTTGCTCATACATGCTGCCCGGACCTGCCCACTCGCCGACGAAGTTAGGTTGAACCGCGGGTATGATCCCTAGCTCCTGAATGCGCTCGATCTGCCCTGCAGTTAGGATTTCGCAGTGCTCGATCCTGTGCCTATGGTTCTTTTTGGGTTTCGACTTTAATGCGTACTGGATCGCGTCAATCACCAGGTCTATTGCGAGGTCACCGATAGCGTGGATAGCAAGTTGGCTATCGTTCATATGAGCGATCTTTGCACGTTCCTTAAGCTCATTCGGATCTATAAGGGGAAATCCTTTTGTTGTTGGCTCATCGGTGTATGGCTCAAATAGGTAAGCTGTTCTTGCACCGAGGCTCCCATCCATCAAAAGTTTTGTGCATCCAATCTTGATCATGGCGTTACCGAATCCGGTGGTTATGCCGACATCGTAGCTCCCTTTCTGCGCTTCATCTGAAAGCATCAAATAAGTGCGGATTTTGAGCTTGCCCTCGGAGAGTGCTTGCTGGTAGTTGTGGATCTGTTTTCCTCCCAAGCCTGCATCCTGGATACTGGTACAACCTAGGCTGAGAGCGTAATCACTCGCTTTTAGTAGACCGTCTACAGCCATTTCATCGGTTACAATAGGTATGTATGGTTCTATTAGTTGGCGACAGTCTCGAAGTACTCCTGTGGGTTCTCCATCTAAGCCTATATCCACCTGCCCACCTTCCGGTTGAGGAGTCTTACTGGTGATCCCCGCGTTCTTCAACGCAAGGCTATTGAGAATAACCATGTGGCCACAGATGCGAACGATCATTATTGGATGGTTTTTACTTACAGCGTCGAGATCTACTTTAGTAGGGTATCTGTTCTCGGTCCACTTGGAGTCATCCCACCCCTTCCCGAGTATCCATTCACCTTTTTTGAGCTTCTTCGCCTGCTCTTTAAGGCGATCCATTGCTGTAGCAAGGGTTGTTGTGTCACGTAATTGGATATCTCGAGTCATGGAGACACCCATTCCGTAGAAGTGACAGTGACTGTCGATGAGACCAGGAAGTACAGTCATACCGGTGACGTCATAGACCTCCGCCCCATCTGGAACGGGTATTTTACTTTTTTTACCGACGGCGATGATATACTCCCCTTTCATCACGACGATGCTGTCTTTAATCGGTAGACGTCCTGTCCCATCGATTATGGTTCCTCCCAACAGTACTCTTGTACAAGGTTCAAGCGACAATAGATTCAGCGTTCTCCTTACAGCAACCCCTTCCTTGATCTATTTAAACTCTGATTGATTAAAGTGAAGAAACCTTAGTGCTAAACTGGGAAGTATGCAGGTTTAAGGCCTTTAGGTGAGGTTTAAGTAGTTAAATCTGGTTTTTTTACGGAAAGAGTATTATTTAATCGTCTCTGGTTGAATTAACAGGGATCACGCAAAAAGTGGCGATGACTATTTACGCGGTATCATTTCAATAAAGTTGTTCACCAGTTTTTCGGATAACTGCCTCATCTCTGTTTCGTTGCTTAGGCATTCTTTGACTACTGTTTCAAGCGTTTTTCCGACAGCGATAACTTCTTCAGGGTAAGCTTTAGCCCATCTCTTCGCCTCATCTGAGGTTATTTCTAAATGAAAGATGACTCCCCTTACGTTCCCTACACCGAAGCTTTGGATAGGGCATACGTCACCGATAGCCAACTTTTTTCCCTTCTCAGGTATTTTGAACATATCCGTGTGCCAATGAAAAACTGGGAATTTAACGGGGAATCCTTGAAAGAGAGGGTCTTTTACTCCATCTTCAGTGAGCTCGACAGTATATCCACCTACTTCTTTTCTAGGGCTACGTACGACCTCTGCCCCCATGATTCGTGCTAGGATTTGTCCCCCGCAGCATATTCCAAGGCAGGGTTTTCCGCTCTGAATTACTTTTGAAAGGTAACTCCACTCTTTTGCTAGATAATCATGCAGCATAACATCGTTTGCAGATATCGGTGTAGGTCCTACAATGAACGCATCGTATGAGTGTAAAGACGGGAATTGGTCATTTTCAAGCATCCTATACGCATGCAGTATATCTAAAATCACATCTCTTTTTTTTAGATGTTCTTGATAGAGTCCAAGGGATTCGGTAGAGTCATTCTGGATTATTAAAACCCGTTCTCCGCCCATGTTTATGGGTTGACTTTGCCGATTATTTACTTTCTCCTTCTAGTGTCCCGTTTGCCTCGATACTCTCTCTTATCTCTCTCGAATACGAAGAGAGGTTCACCGATGAGCTTTGTCGCCTCAGGACTGTGAAGTTTAACAGCGATATAGGGGGCTCCGATTGGACCAAAAAAATCGAAGACGCTTCCGACTCTTTTCCCCTTTTGATCGTAGAGAAAATCACCGACGTTGAGCTCCTGCTCAGCTTTTGCTATTAGGTTGCCGGTGCTCTTAGAGAGGTGACTAATGACACCTACACGACGGTTCTGCCTCTCTTGTTCTGGGGGGGACATGAGATAAACGGATAGCACCTAACTTAATAATCCTTAGGCGCGGGGAAGCCGTTTTGCAATCTCTTTTAGAATATTAGTTTTTTTATCCTTCGACTGAACAAGAATATATCCCGTTTTAATCCATGGGGTTTTGGGAAAAGCAGCTAACTTTACTAGTTCCGGGTTATAGCCCGCATCGCTGGCGGCTTTACCAATTTCTTCAGCTTTAGGTGTTCGAGTCGCTAAACTTTTCGGTACTCGTCGACCCTCGCCCCAACTTAGAGAAATGTCGAAGTATTGCGGCCAAACAACGAGTTTTCCTTTACTTCGCAAATACTTTCAACTCTGAATATTAATAGCCCCTATGTGGAGCTGAAAGGAATAAGCTTACTCTTTTTCCACGACGGCGTTTAATCCGCCTGTCTGTCCGGGACGGCTGATTACACGTGCAAGCCCCTTTTCGGTCCTGACTATTGCGCCTTTGGTGATAACTCTGCGGCGGTTATAGTCTGCGTTGGCAGGGTTACTCACTACGTTTAGGATCTCTAATTTCTCTGTTTTACCTGTCTCGGGGTCGCTCACGTTTACGATGCCAGCTTTTACAATCTTCACTTTGGCTATTCCTGCGTGGCCTTCAACGGATTTTAGCTTCGGTTCTCCGAGAGTAGTTTCGACGGGGTGCCTACCGACGTCATATACGCGCTTAGATCTGTTTGGCCTTTTCTTGCCTCCAGTTGATTTACGCTTCGTTAAATTGTCATTCCAGGCCATTTCATACTCCTCATTCGAGTCTAGATTCTACAACGTTAGGAAAGGGTGGGGTATAAAAAAGGTATGGTTTTTTCGGCTTTTTCAGGGATTCGCAGGTGTGAATATATGTGAGATCGCTGGATGTTTCTTGGAGTGATTTGACGACCGACAACTTCATCAAGCTGAGTCATGGGGCGGGAGGAACTGATATGGATGCCCTTGTAAAGGAACTATTCATTAAAGGTTTTCAGAACAAGCAGGCCCTTGAAGGTGTCGGGTTAGATGCCCTAGATGATGGTGCATCGATCAAAGTAGGTGGTAAGGAGGTTGTGCTCACTATTGATGGTCATACCGTTGACCCTATCTTCTTCCCTGGGGGAGATCTTGGACGATTATCTGTTTCTGGAGCGGTTAACGATACAGCGGTTATGGGTGCAAAACCCGTCGCAATTCTTGACGCTATAATAATAGAGGAGGGTTTCCCAATCAGTGAACTAAAGAAGCTAGTAGAATCAATGAATCAAGCGGCGGTTGAGGCTGGTGTAGCAATCATTAGCGGTGACTTCAAGGTTATGCCAAAAGGCTCTATTGATGGAGTCGTAATATCCACGGTAGGGGTTGGCATACTGGTGGGTGAAAGGATTCTTGACAGCCTTGCGAAGCCAGGAGATAAGGTGATAGTAACTGGGACTATAGGGGACCATGGAATAGCGCTATTATCTAAAAGGGAGGGGCTTAACTTTGAGACAACCCTTGTTAGCGATGTAGCTCCAATATGGGATACAATTCATGCAGCTCTTAATGCTGGAGAGATCCATGCAATGAAGGATTGCACCCGTGGAGGCCTCAGCTCAGCACTCAATGAGATCTCTGATAAATCACGTGTTAGCATCTGGCTTGAGGATGGAAAAATACCTGTTAAAGAGAGCGTTAAATCCGCGTCGGATATGCTGGGTCTCGACCCCTACGAAGTGACCTGTGAGGGTAAAGCAGTGATGTGCGTTAGAGGAGTCGACGCTGACAATATTCTCGAAGCTATAAGGAAGACTAAACATGGCTCTGATGCACAGATCATCGGCTCTATCCAAAAAGATAGACCGGGGATGGTGTTACTCAAGACCCGCGTTGGTGGAACCCGTATACTGAGGAAGCCCCTCGGGGAGCCGATTCCCCGGGTTTGTTAGTTCTTCCGGTGCCACAATGTGACTTGTGCTGAACATCTCCATTATCTGAAGCTTTGCTCTTTCAGGGTTAGTGCTTAGACCGAAGTAATCGGCGAAGAAACTTGTGGTTTTTATTACAGTTTTTTTATCGGGGGTTCTCTCTCTCGCGATTAATCCAGCTCTCTCCAGCATTTTGAGCTGACTATATACATGAAAACCACGGTAACTTATGACTTGACCTTGATCTATTGGTTGACTGTAAGCGATGTATCCAAGGGTCTTAAGAGGACCAGGAGTTAAAAGTGGTCTATGTGTGAATAATTGAACCAGGTCCCAATAATCCTGCCTGAGTCTCATTACTGCTCTTCCCTGAGGTAGCATAGTGACCTCGAAGGCGGATTTCCGTGCATCCATCTTGCGTCCAAGCTCTTCAACAGCTTTACGTACCATCTTCTCGGAGCGAGTATCCAGGGCGTGCATTAGAGCTTCCATTTCAAGAGGGTGCCCTGCAGAATATAGTGCGGCTTCTAGAGATACGATCTTTTGGTAGAATTTGGGTTGTTCAGAGATCAAAGGTTAGCCTCCCGGATCTTTATGACTATGTCAGTTTCCTCTTCGTCTTGATCTAGATCTATGGACATCCGTTGGGCAAGAAAGAGAAGCATCATGAAAGTTCGTATCGTCTCTATCCAAGTCATGTTTACGATGAGTTTACTCAGCTTCAGATCTTCAATCGTTGTCTCGATTCTGGCTCTGAGTTCCATTAAAAACTCCTCGCTTCTTGACTGTATATCTAGGAGATATTGATCAAAATCCAGGAAGTTCGGTGTAGGGATAGGGAGGGTGGGTAATCGAGGTATGTTTCCCACTCGGTTTTCATCTTGTAAGGCTCGTTCTAAGGCGTTGATTAGATCTTGAACACTGGTTGTTGTGAACTCGAATCTAAAAGGAAATGGTAACGCTGGAGGAAGATAGAGATCACCTTTGTCTTCTAATATTTGAGGTTCAGGCATCTCCCCCATTTCGACTAACATCTCGGCTTTCTTGAGGTAGATCTGTACAGAGCTATCAACGGCTGTCCCGGCGATTCTGTAATCGATCCCGACTAGCTGCATCTCCTCCAGTAAGCTTGCGAGTAGCTGGACGAGATTAACGCTCCAAGGTGAGACCTTGTCCAGCTTATTCTCCCGAAAAAGAATATCCCAAGGCTGCCTTAGGTAGTAGGGCTTTACTTTCTTCTCGATCACACTGGTACAGCCTCCAGCTTTTTAGGTGGAAGCGCTAATACTCGGCTTCTTCCACCTTGGGCGAAGACACCGTAGACGCGATCAGCTTTATGGACGACAACATCGTGGAGGCTCACCATTAGGAATTGAGCCTCTGAACTGCTCTCATGGAGTACGTTGGCGAGTCTGCTCGTGTTCACGTCGTCAAGGTGGGCATCAACTTCGTCGAAAATATAGAATGGGGCTTTGAGGAATCGCTGAATGGCGAGGAGGTAAGCGATTGCTGCAACCGATCGTTCGCCTCCTGAGGCGCCGGATCCGATACGCATAGGTTTACCGGGGAACTGAAGGTATAGGTCTACGCCTCCGGTGAATGGTTCCTCTGGTTTCTGTAACTCTAATCGGCCGTCTCCTCCACCGCTAATTCTCCCGAAGATAGCGCTGAAGTTCTCACAGACTTCGTTGTAAGCCTTCATGAAGTGCTCGGTTTTATCTCGCTCAATCTCTTCGATGAATTTGAGGATGCTTCCTTTCTCCTCTTCGAGCTCGTTAATTCGAATACTCTGATTTTTGTAATTGTTCATATACTCTGTGTAGTGGTCTACAGCGAGCATGTTTACGCTGCCTAAACTGTTCTTTTCGCTTCTTACAAGCTGGAGTTTCACATCTAAACGCTCGACCTCAACGCTTGAGAGATCTATTGGATCCTCATATCCAATCTGGGATAACTCCTGGGATCTCTGTTCTGATTGAAGTCGAACTTTCTCGTATTCGAGATTTATCTGATTGAATTTTTTATCCTCAAGTTCTCTTCGACGCTCAAGGTCCTCCATCCTCTGGTTGATCATTCGATGGGTCTTCTGATACTGATCAAGAACCTTTGTAGTCTCCGCAACTTTGGTGTTTATCTCATATAAGTCGTGGTCGACAGCCTCTATCTCGTGCCCAATATCGATAACTCGCTGTTGGTTCTCGGCTTGTTCTTGGTTGAGGGATGTAATCTCCTCATCCATGCGACGACGCTGCTCGCGAGCCTCTGTCATTCGGATAGTGATTATCCTATCGATATAGTTTCGCTGAAGCTCAATATCAGCTTCTACTTTTCGAAGGCGTTGCCCCAGTTCGTTAACCGCACTATTAAGAACACTATATTGCTGTTCCACGCTTGTAATGTCGATGGGTTTCTGGGATTGAAGCTCTGTGATCTGCAGCTTTGTTTCCTCTATAAGTTGAGTGATTTTGATGCGACGTTCTTCAAGCTGATCGATTAGGAGTTGCTCCCGGTCGGAATCGGTTTTCAACTTTGTTTTATTTTCTATTGCCTGCTGTAGTGTTCTTTCGAGGCGCTCAACCCGCTCCTGGGTTTCTTTAGCTTCCCGATCGATTCGGATCATCCTATCTTTGCTGGAATTCAAAAATCCATCAAAGCCACGGAGGTTTCCACCACTCTGCTTTAGCTCAACCATGCGATCGCGGAGCTTTCCTCGAAGGACCTTGATGATCTTCCCAAGTCCATTGATGGTTGATTCTTTTGGTACAATCTGGGAGTAGTCGGGGGGGCGTCTATAGTAGCCTCCTTTGATACCTCCATTGTTATCGTAGACATCACCTGAAGAGGTTACTGCGCGATAACCGCGCGCAACAACCTTCATTGCGGCTTCCATGTCTTTAACTAAGTAAGTGTCTCCCCAGATTAAATTGATAACAGAACCATACACCGGATCTGCCCTGATAAAACCAAGAAGAGAACCAATTACTCCATTCTCCTCGATATTTGGAAGTTGTTCAGGTTGCTTAAGCTGATCTATTGGTATGAACTTTGTTTGGCCAAGCTTTGTCTTTTTTAGACTCGCAACACAATCAGCAGCTACACCTATGTCGTCAACGACGACAGCGTTCATCCACCCTTCCCCTGCACTCCAAACCGCTTTTTGGTTAGAGAGATCGACCTTGATTAGACTCCTGAGTGGCCCATGGTAGCCGGCGAGGGCTCCAGCTTCACCGATCTCCTTTATCCTCTCTAAGGCTTTGTCCTCGATGAACACTTGCCCCCAAAGTTCTCGTTTAGCAGTATACTCAACGATGGCGGACTCCGCTTCTTTTGCTAGGGTACTAGCGTTTTCTATGGTTGCTCGGAGCTCTCTCTGCCTTTTAATCTGTTCTTCTATTCCGTTAAGCATCTCTTCAATACGGTTTGCTTCCTCAATTTTGATTGCGGCATACTCATTAAGCTTACTTTTTAAAGTCTCTACAGTATTCGAAAGTTCACTTTTTCGTTCATCGAGATCGATCATACGGTCTGCAGCCATCAAGATATTCTTCTTATGACTGCTAATCTCCATTTGAATACCGGAGAGACTCTCCTGCATCGGTAGAACTTTGTCGGTAAGATTACCTACCTTATTTTGGTATTCACCTGCAGCTTGGCGGACTCCACTAATCTGGCGAGTGTATTCTGCTAGATTATTTCGCTTGGTTTCATAATCTGGGGCGAGTTCCTGCTGCGTCTTAATCAGGTTCTCAAGGTTCTGCTTCCGTTGTCCAAGCTCTAATTCAGCTTTTTCAGCTTCACTATCTTTTTGCTGAATACCCTGTTTGAGGATGCTACAACGGTTCTCTATCTCACGTATACGCTTGTTTAAGCTATCTCGGAGAGCCCTCTTGCTGATCAAATCCGCTTTCAAATTTGGTAGCCGCGTATTTCCACGCTCAGCAGCCTCCCGGTTATACTCGTCAATCCTATTTCGAGCTACTTCACGTTCCTCTCGAAGCTGATTCTTCTCTTCATCGAGCCGGGCAACATCCTCCTCTTTGACCCTCTTCTCCTCAGCAAACCCTTTTAGTTTCTCTTCGAGTTGATTGATTTGACTCGTCAATTTTAAGGCGACAAGCCTCTTCTCTTCCCGAGTTAAGTGATCAAATCTTAGAGCTTCATTTCTCTGCCGCTCCAGCTCAGTGACACGTTTCTTCACCTCATCGATACGAGCCGTTGCAATCTCTATCTTTCTCTCTGCATCATTAAGACGGGAACGTGCTCCCGCTTTCTTTTCATCATACTCCCTGATTCCGATAAGATCCTGAAGCGCATCCATACGCTCTCCAGGCGTCAAATCACTTAGACGCGTCGCCGTACCTTGAAGGACAATGTTATAACCACCTGGAGTAATTCCGGCGAGATTAAGCATATCGAGAACCGCTTTACGGCTCATTCTTTTCCCATTAAGGTAGTAGTCGCTTTTGCCATCTCGATCAACTTTTCGACCTATACTTACCTGAGATCGGTCGGATGCTAAACCGCGGTCATCGTTATTGAAGTAAAGCGTAACTTGAGCGAGTTGAGGTTTATGCGACTCATCCTCACCCGCACCATCAAAAATCAAACCAGAAGAGTCAGTGACATGCATTCTCTTTGATGCAAGTTCACCGAGAACAAACTGGACAGCGTCGATGATATTACTTTTCCCGCTTCCATTCGGACCAGTGATTACATTGAATCCTGACTGGAAATTAAGTTTTATCTGGCCTCCGAATGACTTGAAATTCTTCACCAATATCTTGTTAATATAGACCATCATCGACCCCCATACATCTCAACTTTTTTTTCCTCAATGATTACATTGATGGTGCAACTATCATATTCCACTAACTTGCTATTACCATAACACCTTAAACATTTCAAATCTGCTATTCGAATACCACATACCTTGGGCGGTATTACTACGTATTATTACAGGATTATGATTGGCATGTAGGTTATCCATTATAGGTTGCTCTCATTTGATGAAAATGAATAATGTCTGATCGCTTTTTTAAGTCTTCCCTAGAAATAGCCGGTTATTTTCCGAAACGCCTGGAACGTTTTTGATAACTTCGAATTGCACGCATTAAATCGATCTCACGAAAATCTGGCCAGTAGACATCAAGGATGAATAATTCGGTATATGCTGATTGCCATAAAAGAAAGTTGCTAAGACGTGACTCACTTCCAGTACGGATGATTAGATCCGGTTCTTGTTGTGGAAGATGCTTTGTATAAAGATGCTCTTCAATGAGTTCTTCGGTTATATCACCGGGTAAGATCTCCCCTTTCTTAACTTGCTCTGCCAGTTCCCTTGTCGCATCAACTATCTCAGCTCTTCCACTATACGCTATGGCGATGTTCACGTAGAAGCGATTAAAATTCTTGGTATCTTCTTCGACTTGACTAATTAGCTTCTGCAAGCTCTCTGGAAGAAGGTTTAATCGACCTAATGCTTTTACATGGACTTTATTTTTTTGTATCTCGTCAGATGATAGGACCTCGCGAATTGCGGACTCGTAAATTTTCATAAGCTCTTCAAGCTCTAAGGGATCTCTCTTAAAATTTTCAGTGGATAAGGCGTATAATGTTACGGTCTTGATCTCAAGTTCCCGACACCATTTTAAGAATTCTTTTACGTTATTTTCTCCAGCCCAATGTCCATCCCATGCATCTTGACCTCTGCTGCGGGCCCATCTTCGATTGCCATCCAATACAACGGCGATGTGCTCTGGCAGTTTTTTATCATGGATTTGTACCTTCAACCATCTGCCGTATACGCGGTAAACACCTAAGGCTGAAAGAAAGCCATGAAACATAGAGATATTCTAAGAGTAGATTGAGACATGCTACATAAGGTTTACCAGAGGAGCAAATCGACTAGGTGAAGGGGAGCTTCTTATAATGCCGATAAATTAACGCTACAGCTAGAATAGTGGAAGAAATACTTGCCAACGTATAAATGACAAGCGGTGAGGTTAATGTGATTCTTATTTTAGGGTTAAGGAATACTTGCGCAGCCTCAGGTAATATATTTCTCATCCAGAAAGCTACGATCGCGCCGATAATGTTGTTCCCGAGTTTTTCATCTTTTTGAATGTAGTAGAATACAGCACTTCCTATGAATGCAACAAGAACCCCAAATACTATCAAATCAACACCGGTTAAGATGAAGTTCGCTACCAGTATCGGGATTTCTCCCACCCAGAATGTAAGGTTCCACAATGGCGGCGGGTTAATAGGTAGAGCGCTTGCAGCACCTACAACGCCCTGATAAGCCCCTACCAGAACCACTACTGCTCCGATAAGTCGTGATACTAAAATGATCTGTGTTTCTGGGGGAGGCAGGATTGGTTTGAACTCAAGGGCGCGGTTATATATGCCAAATCCTTTAACGAATAACACTATCCCAATCACAAATGTGACAGCGAGACCTGCGTTTTGAAGTTGGTTAGATGCTAAAAGGAAGCCCCAAATAATCAGAAGTACCCCTGGAACCCCTAATGCAATACGACTATAATAGGGATCATCAATTAGCATTTTCAAGTACTTAAAAAAGATTAGATAAGTCTCCTCGATTCGTTCACTATGCTTAACAACGATGTGCTGAACACTGGTTATTGGGATTCGGCTTTGAATAATAGGCTTCAAACTATCATCAACAAATCCATCTGTAACTAAAATTAAACCATCAGCAGAGAATTGTTGAAGTACATCGCCGAGCTCTTTCATCATTTTGCGATCAGCTTCGACTCCACCATTCGGCGTTCCTGTAATTGTGGCTATCTGGAATTCCTCATCAGGATGATCATGTGTCATCCGATTTAGGATCCGGACAGCACCAAACATAGCATTGGCATCAGCTTCCTCAGGGTCGGCGATCGCTAGATTAGTCGCGGCCAGTATTGTATTTTCTTTCCCAATAATTGGTGTAGCTACCCCGGTCCATTTCCCCACGTCGTTATCCTGATCTACGCACAGGATTAGGGTTTTAGACGTAGCTACCATCAATGGTCAAGATGAACTTACACGATTGGGGTATAAATGGCTAATTATTCCCAGGTTTAAACGTCCAATTTAAGCGACTCTTTTAGACCCTTATACCGGTTTCTTATAGTCACCTCGGTCACTCCCGCAGCATCAGCAATCATTTTCTGAGTTCTTTTCTCTCGGTTTAATACACACGCGATATATAATGCTGCAGCTGCTAACCCCATAGGGTCTTTCCCAGCGGTTATCTTAATTTTCTCCGCTCTTCGAAGTATCTCCACAGCGGTTCGCTGTGTCTTCTCGCCTACACCAACCCGCGCAGCAATTTTAGGTACACGCATCTGAGCGTCAGGTCTAGGCATCTGTAAATGCAGATCTTTTAGCATCAATCTGTAGCATCTCGCAATATCTTTCTTATCAATTGGGCTCTGACGAGTGATTTCCCGCAGTGTTCGAGGAGTTTGAGTGACTCTACAAGCAGCATAAAGACTTGCAGCAGCTATCTCAGATATTGAACGACCTCTAACCAAGCCTTGTATCAAAGCTTTGCGATAGATCAAGGCGGCCCTCTCTTTTATTGGTGAATGAATATGAAGTTTATCGCAGAGCCTATCAAGCTCAGCCATTGCTTGTGCAAGATTCCTATCCTCAGAGCTATGCACTCTAGACCTTATCTGCCATTTCCTTAAACGTAACATCTGAACCTTCGTTTCCAGAGGCAAAGTTCTACCGTACGCATCCTTCCCAATCTTACCGATCATCGTCGTCAAACCTTTATCGTGTACAGCAAAACTCAGAGGTATACCTACTCGACTTCGAGCATCTTTTTCCGAAGGGGTAAATGCCCTCCACTCAGGACCATCTGAAACTATTGTGTCTCTTAAAACGAGACCACAGCTTCCGCAGATTATTTCCCCAGAATTCTCATCTTGGATAAGATTCGCACTACCACATTCGGGACAGGTGTCCTCGTTTCCCTGAAGTTTTTTTTGGATAGAGATGGTCTAACGCCTCCACTTGGTTAGCCCATCGCAGATCCCTCTCGGGGGAGTCTAAGGAGAACTGATCATTTGGTCTAAATGGTCAATGATTTTTCTAATATTTAAAGATTCATAGAAGAGTTTCTTTTATTTATTTAAAATAATTTTGGTATCAACGTTTAAATCATCACATAACAGGGTTTGACTCAAAATGTGTAAAAATCCTTAAAATAGGTTATTTTTCAGTTTAAGGAGCATTCTTATATGGAGGATCTGAACTAATCAAACGGCAGAAGCCCGGTCGTCTAGTGGTCAAGGATGGAGGCCTCTGGAGGCTTAGCCGGAGGCAGCCTTAGACGAGAGTTCGAATCTCTCCCGGGCTACCATTTACTTAAAATTGGATATTGGCATATTGGGGCTCTCGTTAATTGGTAGTTTTTTTACCTTAATACTCTCGATAAACAATTATAACGGGATAATCTTATCTTCAAATACACCTGACATATAACCAGTGACTGATATATAGCGCACGTAATCGTCGACTCTTTGAAGGTCACAGCTATAGACCCAACAGAACCGTCAAGGTGAGTCTTTGACGAGCCGGACTGATCGACCATAAGTCTTATGAGCCCAATTTACTTGCAGCTTAGAACTATCCCACTCAATCGCCCTCATCCAAGCATTCACAGCATCATACTCGTCCGCCGACCATAACCTGCAGCCCTCCCCAGAGCCATAGAAAAGGTACCCATCAAAATTCTGCGTACCACTCGGCAGCATAGTGAAGTTATACTCGTCAGTAGCTCCGACGTTGGGACTCTTCCAGTGAACGGTACCTCTCTCCTTTAGCTTGCCGCCCGCGACGTTGACTCCTCCCAAGTAGTCCGCTAGCTCCTTCCAGTCCTCCTCGGTTGGCACATGCCACCCTGCTGGGGCGAGCTTCCCGGTGGCTACGACGTGCCAGTTGTAGAGAGCGCCATAGGTGTCCTTGTATGCGGGGTTATATCCATACCAGCAGAACTCCGGGGAGGTGGTATAACCCCAGCCTCCGGTGACTAGTTTGATGTCAGTTTTATCGTTTAGTTTGGTTACTCTGAGGTTCTCCGCCATCCAAACCTGGTTTCCGATCTTTACTGTCCGGTAGACGTTTCCCTCAATATCTGTGAGCGTGTCTTTACTTTGATTTGGTTTGGGGGTTGGTTTAGGGTCATCATGGGGGCTGATGATTTTGGGGTATATGATGAAGCTTGTTAGTAGAATTGAGGCTACAGTTACAGTGATTATAAGAAGTCTAAAGCTGCTACTTCGCTGGGTTGTGAGAGGCGTGGGCATTCAGTTCATCCTTGAAATGAAATGGGTCTATAAATTTTTTGAAAGATAAATGATTGAGTGCGCGCGAGTGCCTTGTAGCTGTCGTTTATTGACAGTCTTCCACCATATCTTCGCCGAATAACAAGAAGAACTGTATAATCTTATCTTAGATTCCACCCGATTCTTCCCCAGTGACTGATATATGGTTGATTTAGCCTTACTGCAGAGCGTATCGTATATCGCTGGAGCGTTAGGATTATGAGTAACAGGATTCTAATATGTGAAAATTATATGAAACACTGAGAGAGAAACCAGAGATGATTGAAAGCTTTTATTGCGTCAACGTCTTTTCAAAAAATGTTAGAGTTCATAACCTTTTACCATGAGAAACTGGAGATACCGGTATTAGGAACGTTAGACGACGACATAAACGGAGTGAATCTCGGATTCATTAAGGATGCTCCAATGATATGCGTTTGGGATGTTAACAAAGTTGAACCCCCTGTCCATGGATCAGTCTCCTTAGTTTTTATGTGCAAAGACCTTGACAAAACATGCAAAAAATTATCTCAAAGAGGAGTGACGTTTGCTTCACCGGTCAGATATGAATGGGGTACATACGAGCTGCGTTTGAGAGATCCTGACGATAATGAGGTCGTGGTCGTGGAGCGGTTTTAGAACAGATTTCATTTTATTTTCTATATGTTGTATCTCGTAACTATACGCCTCTGATTGTTCTTCAGAAAGCTTAGGTGAGTTCTATCTGACACGAAAAACGAAGGGTAGATCTCTTTTGTAAACAGTCTTCCACAATATCTCAACAGGGCTACAATTTAATCAGAATTGAATATTTATATATTAGGATTATCGTAGATTGATCGTTTTTCATTATAGCACAGCTCTTGTTCCAATCATTAGAACTAAATACGCTCAACCCAGTAGAAGAATAGATGAATTTGATTACCTTAAATAAAACGTTAGCACTAACCTTTCTAATTCTTGTATCCATTACACATTCATCAGGAGTACTCGCAAAATCATCTATAGCTAGAGTGTTAACACCACAGGAGCTATTCGCTTCTTCGGATATAGTCATCGTCGGTAAAGTAACTAATAATCGATTACAGTGGGTAACCATAGAAGGCCCAAGCATCATTACGGTTGTCACAGTCCGTGTCGACGAGTATCAGAAAGGAGGGATAAACGCAAGGATGATCGAGGTCATCAGCCCCGGAGGTACCATAGGCGATAAAGGGGTGTGGGTAGAGAATACGCCTGAGTTCCAGATTGGTGAGATTGTACATCTGTACCTTATTTCAACAGGTTTTACTCCTTGGGGAGCTTTGCCTCGTTACAGGTTAACTAATTTGACATTACCTGTGAGTGTAGATTACATCCACAGTGTAGGTCCAGCCTTCTCTAATTTTGAGTTAACTGGAGAACCTATTACAAGTTCTGCTGAGGATATTGTTACCCCAATTATCTTATTTACACTCTCGGCATCTCTGCTAATAATGGGATTTAATACAAGAGAATAATTTTGAATATCGATCCTCGTTTTTATTGTTTCACATTTTAGGTAACTCTTAGTCGTGGTCTACTCTAATAATATAATTAATACTATTCTCTCCCTCGCGTCGGACATAGCTGCAGCTATAATCTTATATTCACATATTTCTGACATATAGCCAGCGACGGATATTTGTTTGATGAATTCAGAACAGGGATTCACCTATACTCTGAAGAAACAACAAAACCCAGAAGGGCAAGCGCACGGTGAAAAATCAGATGAACGTAGTTGTACTTCACGGTAGTCCCCATAGAGGAAAAAACTCAGACACGCTTGCGGAGAAGCTCCTCCAAGGCTTGAGAGAGAATAACTCACCAAAAATAACGCATTTCTACGTTAATGACATGAAAATACGCCCATGTCAAGGCTGCCTATCCTGTGAGAATCCTCCACACAACTGTCGAATCGAGGACGATATGCAGAAAATCTATGCAGCCTACAAAGCTACGGATCTGATTGTCTGGGCTACACCAATGTATTGGGGAGATCTCACCGCTCAGCTCAAGGCTGTACAGGATCGTATGGAGGCACTGGCTTGGAATGGATTTAGCGATAAGACCTTCGTCGTTCTAATCACGTATCGATACCACTACCAGTCAGCAGCAGATATGTTTGAAAGAATCGCACCTTACTTCAGAATCAGGTTACATATTTTACCATGCCGAACTCATGATGGTAAAGGGGACATCTCTATCACAGGTTGCGTAAAAGAACTGGATGACGCTCACCAACTAGGTAGGCAGTTGGGGGATGCTTTTTCTTAATCAATTCTTCTGTTTAGAAGCTTGTGCGAGGGTATGCTTGACATCAAGTATTCGGATAGAATTATCGGTGGCTTGTTTTTAGACTTCTAGAGAAGAATAGAGCCGATCAAAGGGGATATTCGTAAGGCTTTGAATGATTCGAATCTATGGTTAGGGGCGGAATATATTGCTAAGATATTAAATGAACGCCGGTAAACACATTAACTATCGGTTTGCTGGATAATTAATATTTTGCGAGAATACGATTTGACTGTTTCCAATCATAAAAACTATGTGAATTAATAAAATCGAACAGGTTAATTTTGTGCAGAAGCCTAGGTGAGAAGAACATATTTGTGCACACAATCTTTAACATTAAATGAGGCGCTTCGATAGATCATTGATTCTCTTGAGGGAAGCTTGGACTGTTGTGATCGAGGCGCTTAGTTGGGCTGAGCTTAAAGAGATGAATGAGGATGCAGCATTAAGAAAAACATGCAAACAATTGAAAGTAAAAGATAGAAAGGTAGCTGTTGATGCAAGTATTCTTCTGTATGAAATCATGAAAAAAAGGAACGCTGTTGATTACCTAATTAAAACTGCTCTAGATCCTCAAGTATTCAATGTTCTCGAATTAGGACTGAGGAACTTCCTGAGACTTTATACTTACGTGATCCATTACGGCGGGTACTCCCACTTGGAGGCTCATCAGTTGACTGATCATGCCAGAGGTATTCTAGGTATAAAGAAGATCGAGTCAATAGAGGAAGTTATTGATCTAATTCCACACCAAGAGATACCATGGGAAAAATTGAGCAGGGAGGAAGCACTAGCTTATAGATCCTTTCTACCTAACTGGTACATAAAGCACATTTATAGATCCTTTGATGAACAAACAGCGAATGAACTAATCCAACCTATTGATACGCCTAAATATATCCGGTTAAACACGTTAAAAGGAGACGAATCTTCAATTAATAAGCTCAATAAGCAAGGTTTTCAGTTTGAGCCAGTTCCGGAGCTTAAAAACACCTATCGTGTAATTGGGGACTTTACAGGATTGACAGATAGTGCACCTTACAGAGAGGGTGCATTAATACTTCAAGACAAAGCAAGTATACTTGTAGGTGAGGTTGCCTCACCCGAACCGAACGACATTGTACTCGACGTATGTGCCGCACCGGGCATTAAAACGAGTCACCTAGCTCAAATCATGCGTAATCAAGGTAGAATCATCTCCATAGACTCAGATGAAAGAAGACTTACCTCGTGGAGAAGGCTAATTGATAAGCTGGGAGTTACAAATGCGGAGTCGATACTGGTTGACGCCACAAGTGATTATGACATCTCTGTAAAAGAAGTGGATATTGTGCTTCTGGACCCACCCTGCTCAGGTACAGGCACATTCAATAATATTCCTTCAAGTAAATGGAGTTTAACGCTTAAATCAATAAAAGATAGGGTGAGAATTCAGAATGTATTAATCGAGAAAACCGCTAAGCATCTAAAGAAAGGTGGATTCCTAATATATAGCACATGCAGCGTGACTGTTGAAGAGAACGAGAAAGTTGTAAAAGGCTTCCTCGGAAAGCATTCAGAATTTAGACTCATAGAACCTAAGCCAAAATTGGGCACTCAGGGATTCTTAGGGCTAAAAGAGACTCAAAGACTTTATCCCTCGATTCATATGTGTGAAGGCTTCTTCATAGCAAAACTTGAGAAATATCAAGCAAGCATATAGACTCGAGTTTGCATTAATACAAAGAAAAAATTTACAGAATTGTTGATTGAAATAATTCTAAACAAGCACGCATAAGCTTGGTAAGAGTTGTATGTAGAAATTGATACATGACAATCTCTTAAATCCGAAATCGACTCATGGATTGCTCGTGACTGATCTAGAATCAGTATTGGAGAAATATATAGAAATGATGTATCCCAAACCTGGAGGTTCGTGTTGAAAGTGACTAACAGAAGGTCGAAGCTTGAGATCTACATAGATATACTTGAACAGATACAGAGCGGGACTGTGATACCTACACGTATCATGTATGGGGCTAACCTTAGCTGGAAGCCTCTTCAACAAATACTGTTGTCTCTTGTTCACCAGGATCTCATAACAGAATGCTCCGTTGACGATGATGATAAACGAACAAAGAAAGCATATCAGCTTACAGAGAAAGGCGTCAACGTTCTGAAATACTTTAACAAGGCTAAGGAACTTGTAGAGATGGATGAAAGGCCTAAAACACAAGCTTGGCGTTAAATCAAAACCAATTTTTTTTAAATGTTAACTGATCCATTTATTACTAAATCTTTTTCGACTTTCAGTTCATGTTGGATCCAATAGCGGGCTTCATCTGGGTCTACATCATAAATAATCTTGTGAATGGTATCCCCCTTCTGTGTTTTAGATTTTGATTTCCCGGTTTTCACGGGAAGACCACATTGAAGTTTTCCATTTATAATAAAATGCGGATCATTATGAATCTTGAAGTTGTCATCTTCTATGGTGACATTGTCGGAATCCTTCTCCAACATTATCGTCACCTCTGGAATAGTCTCTGAGTAAGAAAAGAGCATCCCGGGTTTTAATGCCGTAACCGTAAAAGAATCGTCAACAAGATCGAATGCAACGATATCGGGTTTACTACATTTCTCTCTGAAATCAGCCCAATTTCTAACGTTGATTTTTATTTTATTCGAAGATTGGACAATATTCTGTGTTGCTGGTAGGGATTGAGGATTGGCTGGTATTGCCCCTAGCTGAGATACTAGGGTATCTAGGTTTTTCTCATGCTCCTTGAGAACACCTAGAATCATATCAATAACATCCACCCTTTCATCGAAGTTCATTGTTGGGTTATGCCTCTCTTAGAAGAAAGAACATATGTTTTTATTAATAAAGAAAATAGTAGGTGTAAAATAGATTTCGTATTGAAGATTAATTAGCGCTATACTTGATCTATATTAATTAACAGGAGAGAGAAATATAAAACATAATTAATATGTATTACAAAGCACCTAATATTAAATCTAGTTTAAAAGTGATTTTTTTATTGTTTAGAATCGCTAGAACAAGGATCCATTGTACTAATTTCTGAATACTTGGTAAATTACTAATTCATCTAATGCACTAAATCTTATTAGACAGCTGCTTATTCAGAGTGATAAGGTGTAATGTTTGGTTAAGGCACTCGACTTCAAAGGGAAGGATGTCCTTTCTATGCGGGATTATGACCGTAAACATATCGACTTCATCCTCGATAAATCAACTGAAATGGTGAAGGTCAGCGAAAAATCCAGCAAACTCTGCGAAGACATGATCCTCGCCGCCCTCTTTTTTGAACCTAGCACCCGAACTAGGCTCAGCTTTGAGACAGCGATGCTCCGTCTAGGTGGTGGTGTCATCGGTTTCAGCGACCCTTCTGCTAGCTCGGTAAAGAAGGGAGAAACCCTTGAGGATACTATCAAGACAGTCGAGAGCTACGCAGACATTATCGCGATGCGTCATCCTGAAGAAGACTCTGCTAAGAGGGCGGCTGCTGCAGCATCAATTCCAATCATTAACGGTGGAGCAGGTTCCGGAGAGCACCCCACCCAAGCACTATTAGATCTCCATACAATAAAATACGCGAAAGGCGCTATCGATGGTCTAAAGATTGGCTTATGTGGCGATCTCCTATACGGTCGTACCACACATAGCCTTGCATTAGCACTAAATCACTTCGATGTTGAACTCTATCTTATCAGTCCAAAGGAGCTCATGATGAAGGAGGACATTAGAAAAGATTTGAAGATGAAGGTCTCAGAGACCACCGACCTAAAAAAGATGGTACCGAAACTCGATGTTCTCTACGATACACGTATTCAGAAAGAGAGATTTACTGATCCAACCAAGTACGAAGAGTTAAAAAACTCATATATCATCGACCCTCAATTGGTAAAGAGCGGGAAGAAGGAGCTTGTTCTCATGCATCCCCTACCTAGAGTCAATGAGATAACCACTGATGTGGATTCGATGCCAAATGCCTGGTACTTTAAGCAGGTAAAGCATGGGGTCTATGTTAGAATGGCGTTGATCGCTTTATCACTTGGGGTTATCAAGTAATTATTTGATTAATCTACTCGAGTGAAGAGTTTTTTTACTTTCCACCACCGGTTCTCTTCCTCATTAGTTTGCGTAATATTCGATTCTTTTTTGTAGCAATCCGGTATTCTGTAAATATACATTTTGTGACTACCTAAAGTGAAAGGCTCACCATCAGCGTTAATAGTTACCCATCCATGAACGGGAAAGTCATGGCTTACAACTCTGCTTCCCGATTTGAGTTCTTTTTCCAGTTTTGGCTTAAGTTTTGCATTTCCACTCGTTGTCAAATACATAGTTACCAAGGTGGCCTCAGAGAGATCGATATCCATGAAATTCTGCTGGTGAACGACAACCCTATTTGCAAGATTTTTTTCACGAATCATTTTCTCAAGGCCCTCAACCATTCCCTGGTTGAGTTCATAACCAACAGCTTTCTGCGCTTTGAACTCCTCCACTGAAATAAAGAGAATCCGACCATCTCCACACCCTAAATCATATACAACATCATTCGATCCTACCTCTGCAAGCTGAAGCATTTCCCTCACAATGTTAACAGGGCTTGGTACATAGGGTGCAAGGCTATCGGGGTGATCGTCCCACCTGTAGGGGTTGTTAAGATTATCCTCGAACTTCCTTTCACCGGGCATAGTTTGAACATCTACTATCCGGTTCTTATACTCTCCGCCAAACTGAGATAAAGCATAAACCAAATAGCAGAAATACCAGTTAGTAAGTCCCTTTTAGGGATAAAAAAATAGATTTCAGGAAGTCAAATCATTCAGAGAATTGAGGATATTAAGGATATTTTTTACGAGTAAACCCACAGATATTCGTCATACAGATCTATGATTAATTCAATAATTCTCTACACTCACTAGCAATAGAACTATCCTTCAAGTGATTTCTTGAGGGTCTTTGGAAGTTCAGCGAGACCAATATCCCCGCGAATTGTCTTTACCTTTCCTTTTTTATTGTACCATTCGAGTAATGGCCGCGTATTCTTGTGATAGACTTTAAGTCGGTTAATTATAACATCCTCTTTGTCATCGTCCCTCTGGATTAACGGTTCTCTGCAGGCATCGCATTTTCCTGATTCCTTCGGAGGTTTGTTAAGGAGATTAAATATCGCTCCGCATTTTGGGCAGCTCCGCCTACTACTTGTTCTCTTAATGATTATTTCGTCCTCAAGATTTACGTGCAAAACATGATCGAGACTTTTTCCCATTCTTTTTAATGATTCGTCTAACGCACCAGCCTGCTTTGCACTACGAGGATATCCATCCATGATGAAACCATTAGCTGCGTCAGGTTCACTCAGTCGCTCAGCTACTAAATTATTTACTAGATCGTCTGGAACAAGTTCACCACGATCCATATACCCCTTCGCAGTCTTTCCAAGAGGCGTATTGTTAGCGACAGCGGCTCTAAGCATGTTGCCCGTTGTAATCACGGGTACTCCGTAGAGGTCTTCAATGAGCTTAGCACAAGTACCTTTTCCAGAACCAGGGGGACCAAGTAGCACTATCCTCATAGAATTCACCAGAGCGTCTAGGGTGTCGCTTGCTAACGTTAAAAACATTTACAGCATCTTCCTAGCTGTATATTAAAAAAATGATTATCATATCGAAATCGTCTCGTTAACTCCGACTAAACACCTGCATGGGGTGGTTGAAAGCAACTACAACCTTACAGCTGATATATCATATTTCTTAAGCATGTCTTTATGTAGCTAACTCTTTGATTTGTAAAGTTCTCTAAGGGCGTCTACGAGTTCCTCCTCGTTATGTAGGTGGCTGTAAGCTAGCGGGATTCCCTCGTGAGCGGCTAAACTGACTGCAAGCGGATCTATATCCTTCATGAGGCCGTGAAGCACAACAACCCGAGGCTTAAAAGGGCTGATCTTGACGGCAATCATTGGGCTTCTTCCTTGGCTAACGCCTGTGAATATGAGAGCTCTTTCACTTGTAGCTCCAAAAACGCGGTAAAAGTCGAGTCCGCTGAGAACTACAATTGCTTTGTAGCTATCAACCACCGTGTATCCAAAGAGGTGTTGTCCTAATTTCTCTTCGCCTGTGAGTACGTCAGCATTAACCGCGTCGCATAGTTGCTTAACAGTAACTGGTGTCGTGAATTCGCAGATGTCGAGGAAAACGTCACTAGGATCAAATGTAACTCGTCCTAATTGCCGAATGTAGTCACCACCACGGCGCTCGTCTACGTTTAGGAGAGCCTCGACGTAACCTCTGATGAATGTTGCGCCTGGTGATTGGCGTCGCCCGGTCTCATAATCGCTAATTACGCTTGGACTATGCTTCAGCTCCATAGCGAGATCCATTTGATTTACATTAATGAGAATACGCCATTTCCGCATCGTCTGTCCAGGATTGTTACTAAGAACGACCTCTCCTGCTATCCGCTTAGAAAGAGTATCTCTGATGGTATTGTGTATCGCCATCATTGAATTGATTTCCTGCGCGTTAAAAAAGGGGTGGGGTTAAAGCCCTGTTTTCTCAAGTAATATACTCCAGCGAAGATCGATTTCATCCTGGATTATTTTTATGAGATCTTTACGAGGTTCGGGTTTAAAGAGATGACGGAACCTACCTTGAGGCTCAAGATAAGTTTCCACCGATTTTTTCGTCTCCGGTCTCTTCGCTATTGCAAGGCTTGGGGAAGAAAGCTCATAGACAGATCTACCTTTTTCATGATGTACCTCATAGAGGGGAAAAACGCAGCTCTGTACAGCTAAACGACTTAGAGCGATAGTTTGCTCAGGGGGATATCTCCAACCACGTGCGCAAGGAGTGACAGCGTGAAGGAATGAGGGTCCATCGATCTCTATAGCTTTCCGAGTTTTCTTCATTACATCTAGAGGCCAGGCAGCATTGATTGTAGCAAGGTACGGTATTCCATGAGCAATAATTATTTCATCTATTGGTTTCTTCGTTTCGATCTTTCCCTGAATTATCTTACCCGCGGGACTTGTGGTAGTTGAAGCCGCGAATGGTGTTCCTCCACTCCGCTGTATTCCAGTGTTCATGTACGCCTCATTGTCGAGAAGAACATATGTAAAATCGTGTCCACGCTCTATGGCGCCGCTTAGTGCTTGGAACCCAATATCATAAGTCCCTCCATCACCGGCAAAACAGATGATATCTAGAGTATCATACTTGGCTAATGGGCCCTCTTTCTTTCGTTTCATGGCTTTATAGGCTGCCTCAAGTCCGCTTGCCGTAGCAGCGGTATTCTCGAATGCGCTGTGTATCCATGGTACGTTCCAAGCGGTGTAGGGGAAACCACTGGTAGCTACCTCGAGACAACCTGTGGCGTTGCTAACCATTACCGGACCTCTTGTGGCTTTCAGCACCATGCGGACAATTATTGTCTCATCGCAGCCTGCACAGAGCCGTGCTCCGGGACATATGAGATCCTGTTTCTTCGCCATATCTTTGAGTGTAATGTCACTCATCATTCATCACTCCCTAAGTCCTACGTAATTAAGTGGCTTGGTGAACATGCCTTTCTCCTTGGTCTTGAGCAACCCTTTGTATATTTCATGGATCATATTGGGACTCGTGTCGCGACCTCCAAGACCGTGAACATATGCACCAATTAATGGTTTCTTAGCAGCGTCATAGAAAGCGGATTTTACATCCTCATATAATGCACCACCATAGGCTCCAAAAGCAAGGTTTTTCTCAATAACTCCTATGACGGGGCAGTTCCCCACGGCTTTTACAATAGCTTCCGCTGGGAAAGGTCTAAAACTACGAACCTTAATGAGACCAGCCTTTATTCCTTCTGCTCTAAGCTGATCAACTACATATCGTGTAGTACCCATAGCGGATCCAAGTCCCAAGATAGCCACTTCAGCGTCATCCATTAAGTACGGTTGAACCAACCCATATTTCCGGTCAGTTAACTCGGTTAACTCCTTTTCAATGGTGGGAATTACTTTGAGTGCTGCCTCCATAGCTTTCTGCTGCTGAGCTTTGTGCTCGAAATAATAGTCTTGAAGATCCATTGCTCCCATAGAGATCGGGCAAGCCGGGTCAAGGCGTAGCTCTGTTTCTCCTAGGTGACCGGTTATCTTCGGGTACTTGCGTTTGCCAACGAATTGTTTTACAGCATCGTCTGGGAGTACAAAGAGATTCTCCATAGTATGACTAATTGTAAAACCATCAAAACACACCATTACGGGTAGGAGAACGTCAAGATGCTCAGCGATACGCCATGCCGCAATATGTGCATCATAAACCTCCTGAGTGTTCTCACAGTAGATCTGTATCCACCCAGAATCTCGAGCACCCATTGCGTCACTATGATCATTATGTATGTTGAGGGGAGCACTTAGAGCACGGTTAGCTATAGACATGATAATCGGGAAACGCATCCCTGCAGCTACATAGGTAATCTCCCACATCAACGCTAGACCGGCTGAAGCCGTAGTTGTATAGGCACGCGCTCCAGTTGCCGCAGCTCCTACACATGCGCTCAAAGCACTATGCTCTGATTCAACCGCGATAAACTCGGAGTCAACCAGCCCATCTGCAACATACTCACTGTACCGCTCAACGATGATCGTCTGAGGCGTAATTGGATAAGCTGCAACAACATCAGGATTAACCTGTTTAATTGCATAAGCTGCAGCTTCATCCCCGTTGAGGCCCATCATTTTCTGCTTCATTTCTTCCTCACCATCTCAATACATTTTACAGGACACTCGAAGGCGCAGATACCACAACCTTTACAGTGATCAAAATCGACCTCCGTATAACCATCATCTCTAACGCGTATAGCGCCTTCTGGGCAGAAAAAGTGGCAAAGACTACATTTAGTACATTTTTTATGGTCTATTCTCGGTTGAGCGACCCCCCAGTCACCGGTTATGTAATCTTTTGTTGACATGAAAGCGACGGCGCCGACGTCAAGCTCTTTAGTGGTCTTAGGTTTACTCATGATTTGACAGCCTCCAAATAAGCGGTCTGGATGACCTCTATGTTCTGGTCCCGAGTTTTCCCACTAAACCTCTCTTTCACGACTGCAAGAAGGGAGTCAAGTTTAACCATATCGGATGCTTTGACGACTGCTCCGAGCAAAGCAGTGTTAGTAATGGGCACACCCATCACCTTCATAGCGAGAGCTGTCGCATCCACTGTCCAAACCTCATTCTCTATCAAGCCAAGCCTTTTCTTCACGGATTCTCCAGACTCTGAAGTATTTACAACTAGCTTACTTGATGGTTTAAACCCCTCAATAACTGCAGGTCCGATTAGGGTCGGATCTAAAACCACAGACATATCTGGTTCGTAAACACTGGAGTGGATCTGAATTGGCTCATCACTGATGCGCGTAAAAGCAGCCATAGGAGCTCCGGCACGTTCGGGTCCAAAAGCTGGGAAACTCTGAATCTGTTTGTTCTCTAACAACCCAGCCTGAGCTAGGAGAAGAGAAGCAGTCCATGCCCCTTGGCCTCCTCGGCCATGGAACCTTATCTCAAAGAGCTTACTCAAGGAAATACCTCGAAAGCACTCTCAAATATCGTTGGCTCACTTAACAATATTTGGGTTGTAGAAGCAGGTTAAGAATAAAAGTAATAACAGTTAATATCGGATTTTTTGTTTTAGCTCGTTGAGTTCGTCCCGACTCTTCTTGGCCTGAACCGCCGATGCCGCTGCAAAGCTATCCCAACTCCAACCCATTACCTCATACGCATAATTTACGCTACGGCTACTTGATACAAGAAGACCTTCACCGTTTCTATTTGAGCCAAGCCGAACAACTGTAGCAGCATCTCCCCCCTGTACCCCTAGACCCGGTGCGAGAATTAGAGATTCTTCACCAATGATCTTTCGAATTGCAGCCAGCTCCTCAGTTGCAGTACTGCCAACCACATAACCGTTACTCCCGTGGTTATACGCATCTCGTGCAAGTCGAATGTAGAATGGTTCTCCATCCATAATGCGAGACTGATAGTCATGAGTGCCTGGGTTGCTCATCCGACAGAGAGCGAATATTCCCTTCTGCTTCGCCTCAGCCCATTTATAGACACTATCTACACCGTTCTCATAACCGGGGAAGGGACTAAACGTAACGGCATCGAACCCGAGTTCATTTATCCAATAAAGCCCTGCATCTACCGTCGTGCCGATATCACTGAGCTTACAATCAAGGAGTGCTAGACACCCATTCCTATGTATCGTATCAACAACCCGCTTCAAACCATCATAACCTAATGGGTAAACTAGAAACTGGGCATTGGGCTTGATTATAGGAGTATAAGCAGATACAGCCTCAATAAACTCCTCGCAAAACCGGGTTAACCCTTCCGCGAGACCGAATTTCTCAACAAGCTGCTGAGGAATCACGTACTTATCTCGCATAGCTTGAATAGCGGGATCTAGCCCTACACAAAGAAAGCTATTCTTCTCTCTGCTTAACGCATTATATTTCTCAACAAATTTCTTACCCAACATGTTCATCTAACAGCGAAGCCTACATTCGAGCATATAAGCAGCGGGGGATATTGATTTAAAACATGACGACCCATATTCATTCAGAAGCATCTCAAGGATTGACGGAACGTGAGCGGTGAGAACGAAATCAAAAAGCTACTGAAGATGCGTGCTGACTTAGAGGAAAGAGTGATGGAACTTCAGCTTGAAATAAATGATCTTCAAAGCGCTATGTCAGAGATTGATAAGGCAATTGTCCTACAGGGATTCCGGCAATCCAGTTCAGGTTTCCAACCTGCTAAAATCTCAGAAAAAGTAAAGAAGGAACCAAAAATTGAGACGTCAAAGCCACTCTCAGCTGAACCAGTGATAGAGAAGGATGGCTCACAATCGATCCAAGCAAAGGATGGAACTGTCCTTGGGAGTCTAAGAGTAACGGAAGACACAATCACGTTCAAACCCAGGTCGGAGTTTAGATTCATGACAAGTACACCTCCGTTTCAGAGCTTCTTAATCGAACGTGTACTTCAGAATATGAAAACGACAGATGAGCAAAAAGCCACTTTAGGCGAACTTGATCCAACTCAGATATTGGAGTATTCAGTTAACCTAGATGGTGATGAAATCAAAGGTGTCGAGGTACGCAACTACGGAGGCGAACGTAGACTCCGGGAGATACAGAGTAGTTTCCGGTGGAGTCTCGACAAAATGTACGATAAATCCAGACGGAGTTAAACCCATTGGATCAACAATTAAAAGAGAGCCCTCTCTGGACAATTCTCGTTGAAACTGCTCACGGTCTTCCACTTTTTAAACAACATAAGAACTACATCAAAGAAAATTTGTTACCGAATAATAAGGATATCAGGCCAGAAGAGATCTCTGAGCGTCTCGCGATACCCCTTGGAGAAGCGTTGGTAATAATTGAAGAACTAACTGAAAAATCTTAAACCACATATCGGTAGCTGATGGCTGTACCGGCGGTCTGGCTTTTTTGAGTTACCTTCAGAACTACTCCAGCTTTCGCGCCAAGAATAATACTGATAGGATCACTCGATTTAATCCATGGGAACTGGAATGGCTGCGCGTGGTATCTCTTCGTGATCTCCTCAACCTCCTCTTCAGCGACTATCTCGTGAAGAGGTACCAGCTTATGTTCAAATATATCGAAAGTAGGAAGCGTAGGTGGAATGAGCTCGATATGCTCTTTCTCAGCCTCACTCCGGGCGCTATATGTATACTTACCTGCCCCAACGAGTATACCTTTTTCTGCGCCTTCTTTCTCAACCATTTCTTTAAGCTCTCGAATGTAGCTTATTCCAATTGTTTTCTGGCCAAGAATACCATGCATAATAATTGGATTTCCCTTCGGATCTGTGAGACGGTAGATAAGTTTTGAACCTTCTTCCTCCCGCTTCTCCAACTTTAATTTGCGGTACTTTATGATAAGATTCGCTCTACGCTCCTCCAATGACTCTTTTTTACTCATTGATTCACCTCGCCTTTACCTTCTTGACTATTGGAGCTCGGATTTTGCGGAATATCCTATAGCCGCAGTAGGGGCAACGGAAGCTGATATACTTCTCCAGGTCCTCATATGGGACCCTGCGTCCACACTGTACGCACTCGTAAATAGGACCCTCAGAGGGTAGCTGATCCTTAGGTTCATCAATGGACAAAGGGTATAACCAGCATACAACCGTTGAGGAAGTATCATTAAAACATAGCGACTATAATGCACCGTACACCATCCTGTTAGAGGCAATTCCAGTCAACATTACATCTAAAACGGTCCCCTCGGTAAGGTTTTGGGCTTTTAAGAGAACTACGGGTCCATGGTAGAGAGGATACGCTATCGTATATTGTGGATCGCGATCATAAGATTCTGCAACAACTACTCGTATTTTTTCTCCTATAAGCGCCTCCTTAGCTGAAAGATTGGCCTTTTGTGCTTCCTGGTAGATACGGTAGCTTAAAGGGTCCTTTATACTCGGAGATGCAGAGGGAACACCGCAGAAAGCTGACATTGGGAGACTCATAAAGCGGTAAAGTATAACTCGCTCTGCCCCTTCCGCCATACTCTGGTGGATTGCGTTCACCGTTTTTTCAACGGTTTTTTCTGTTTGACCTGGGAGTCCATGAATAAAGTATACATATGGCTTCATTCCTGCTTTTTTAAGTCTACGAACTGCAGTAAGAGTTTCTAAAGGACTGGAGGGGCGTCCTAGCTGGATGCTGTGATCTGGACACCCGGTTTCGAAGCCTATACTCACCGGTGTACCGTAGAGATGGTCGCCAAGGATTCGGGCTGCCTTCTCTGTTACTAGTGATGATTTGATATTCTCGATCATTATCGAAGCGTTTTTTTTGGCTACTTGGTCTAGGTTTGTTAACTCGGATAATAATTTTTCCAGCTCAGAATAGTTTGGTTCTGGGCTGCGAGGGTCAGTGAGTGGTTCTGGGTCCACAAGTAAATCTCTCCCATAGTCGAGAAAGCAAGGGGCGCTCAGAACAATTCGAGTGACCCCGATCTCGAGAAGATTTTTCACTTCTTCACGGATCTTGTAGATATTCCGGCTTTTTGGAGGGCCGTATAGACTTGGAACCCCACAGTAACCACACCCAGGTGGAATCCCGAGAGGGCAATCATACCGTTCTGTTAAAGAACTTTCACTGCATTGCTTGCAGTCTGCACAGTCAGTTTCTAGAGTTGCTCGGTGATAGTTACTACATCCTCGAAGGACCTCGACATATACTCGCGCTGATCTGTAGAGCCTGTATCCAGTGACTGCCTTAGTAGCTGGATTAAACGAGTCTAGTATGCTTCGGGACATAACGGGTCTGAGGGGATTCACATATGCTTTTCTTCCACGCCGGTAAGCAACTCCCCGTATTTTATCAAGAGACTCGCTATCGGGTAGTTGCCCTATTTTCAGCCCAACTCCTAGTAGTTCAGATAATGCCTCCTCTCCTTCCCCGATCACTGCTATATCAGCTCCAGTTCGAAGTAGAGCTTTTTCAGGTTCAGTTGTAGCGGGACCGCCTATGAGCACAGGACCACCACGCCACATTGATATAACGTTCTTCATAGAGGGTAGATCTATCGTCATCCCGCTGAGGAGAAGAAAATCGTAGCCTTCTAGAGAGAAATGTTTGTCAATAATCTCTGACTCTACAAGTCTTACTTCGATTCCCGCCGCGGAAAGCACGCCTGCTATAGCTCGAGGACCCGCTCCAATAGCGTCTTTTGTGGTCTTCCGCTCACCTTTGCCAGCTGCGAGGGCATCGATAATAAGGGCTCTCAAAGGTAACCTCACTCCATAATTATAGGATAAAGACTCGCTGTATTAAATTAATTTCAACCACATTAACTCTAGTCAGTATGGGGTTATGATTTGTACTTTTTCTTTTCTGATTGTAAGTATTATTAAGTGGCTCTAATCCCCATATTTTTTCCGAAGAGCTGGAGCAACTCTAAGCATTATCAGGATACGCTCGAACAAGTCTACCCACTCAGAGAGCTCTCGTTCCCGAGCCTGAGGACTAAGCACACCGTGATCAACACCTCGACCAACCTCGCGAGCCATTTTACTTCTGTAGACAGTAAGAGTTCTGTCACTGAATCGGCCTGCTTCAAGCCAATCCTCTGTGATGAAGATTACGACTGGAACACGGGGTCCACCCATGATTTTTATCTCATCTTTTAGCTCTGTTGAGGCATCTCTATCGATTATTCTAAGATTTACTTTTTCGCCAGCGGCTTCGGTGATTTTAATTAGGTAGGGTGCAGTTCTACTGCAGTCTCCGCACCAGGTTCCACCTACCATAAGAACGTGTAATATACGATTATAGCCCGTTAACCGATTAACCTGCTCTTCAGTTAAATTTGGTGAACGATCGAAACTTTCACGCCATTTAGAGGCTTGCTCGATCGATGCGTCTACGAGGAAGTCGTTGTGGCTCTTTGCAGCCGCCCAACAGGTTTTCCAGAGTTCAGATCGGATGTCATAATACGCGGGTTTCTCTGTCATGGTTCGTCTAAGGATATACATAATATCGGTGTTAATATTGTTAATTACAGCTACTCGTCAATGAACCGCTTAACCGTTCTGTGTGCCTGCAGATACTCACCACCCTTAGCGGTGATTACAAACCCTTTATTTCCTGCGTAGTTGGCTTCCTTCACCATTCCCCTTTCGAGAAGGAACTCCAGTGATTCCTTGGCTCGGTCAACAGGGAGGTTTGCACCATAACTAATACGAGTAACACCCATAACGCCTCTTTCCATTATCACTCCGAGTATATCGGCGTAGATGTCGTAACGGGTTCTTCGCTCCAATCCGGAGCCTCCTTTAGAGGGGTGGATCGGGGAGCTTTTCAGTTTTTGCTGGTTGAGCCTTGAATTTGCATCCCCGCTCCGCTCTGAGCTCATTCGTGAATTGAAGAATCTCGGTCACATCAGAGCCTGCTTCTGCGTATAGGATTTCGGTGAAAATACGTCGAGCGACAGCACCTTTCAGTATTGTGACCGTTTCACCGTAAACGTCCTCAACCATTGCACCAGGTGATATTACCACATGTTTGCCGATAAGTGGTCCACGAGCTGAGCCGCGACGGCGAAGCTCAATTCTCTCAGCTCTAGCTCCCATCTGGGTCTCAATGTTAGAGGCTTCAATTGTTTTCTCGACTTTTATGCTCTCAGCTTTGAGTGATCCTCCTACAATAATACTCTCTGCCTCAAGAGGCCCGGAAACATCTATTCGACCACCTACCTTTAACTTTCCAAGTAATTTGAGCATCTTTCCGACAGTTAGTGCCCCCCCAACGCTGATGCTTCTCCCGATAGCGTCACCATTAATCTCGACGACACCTGCTACATGGATAGTGTTGAACGTCAGATCGCCATTGCTAGTTAGTTTTCCACCAACCTGAATATCTTCGCCGACGCCGCCTGTTAGAGTTACGATTCCGCCGACCTCGATATTGCTGAATCGGAGCGGACCGTTTGATCTAAGGGTGCCACCCACATCTATCTTCCTACGAACTTCTCCCCCTCCAAGGATGATTGTTCCCCCTACATCGAGATTACCTATCTCTACCTCGGATTGGGCTTCAAAACTGCCTCCTACGTCGACATCATCTGCTTTTACACGTCCCCTTCCTATGAACGAACCTCCTACATCCATCCTCTCTGCGGTAAAATAGCCCTTAATATCAACAGAACCGCCCACATCGAGTCTATTGACTTCCATACTGGAATCGCTTCGAAAGCTTCCGCCCACATCCACTTTATAGGATTTTGAGGATCCTCCTACATCAACGGATCCTCCGATATCGATGTCGTAGGATTCAAGGTCGCCACCAACGTGTAAACGCCTCTTTACATTCAAAATGTCGGTTTTTATGTTCCCTTCGACGCTTATGCTGCCCTCACTTTCAATGCGCTTGCCTGCTGTAAAATTACCAGTAATAACTGTATCTCCATTCTGAGCATTGTAGGATTCAGCAATTACATCTCCGATGAAGCGGGATATTCCTCTACTAAATATAGTTCCAGAGACATGGAGTTGACCATTGACAGCCTCTACCTCACCATCTCTAACATCAAGGTCTCCTTCGACATTTGTCAACTTCACGTGTGTCCTGTTTACTTCCATCCTCATCGCTGACAACTGAACCACTGATGAATTATAGTTCTATTCGTTTTTAAATCTGAATCACGTTACCTAGTTACGTCTTGTGAGTAGCTGCAGCGATTTATTCCGACAAGTTCGTTAGTTGAGTCCACTTTAAAAGTTCAAAGTGGGCAGGATCGACATGGTGATGAAAATGATTATGAGTGTAACGTCTGAGAATATGAAAACCCTGGAGAAGGTTCGTGAAGTGATGATGATTGAGGAAGGAAAAGAAACCTCTCTTAATGATGCATTGAAGAGGATACTCCAAAAATACAGATCATTAGTCCCATATGAATAATATTTTAAAGGACCCTAGGACGGGTAGTCAGAACCTCGCCCCCTTTCTTAGTAATTAGCACGTTTTCCTCTATACGAACTCCGCCGTAACCCTGTATATAGATCCCCGGTTCGACTGTGAAGATTGATCCAACTTCAAGTAGGTCTCTGGATCCAGGGCGGAGCGCGGGATGCGTGCATCCGCTCAGGGGATGGCCCAAAGTGTGGGGGTAGCTAGGATAGCCCTCCGATGAGAGACTTTTCCGGCTGATCTCGTCTAATTCTCCGGCGTTGCGGCCAATTATGATAGCTTTGAGAACTGACTCAACACTTTTATTGACAGCTTGAATCATCTTCTTCGATTTCTCTGAACCATTTCCTGCAATGTACGTGCGGGTTTCATCGGATCCGTAGCCATTTCGTGTGGGGCAGAGGTCAACAAGAACAAGGTCTCCATTCTTTATCTTTTTGTCCTCAGCTACGTCGTGACTGTATGCACTTCTAACACCAGTGGAAACCTGCAGATAACCGACTCCGGTAGCTCCTGCTTTCAACTCGGCTTTAGCGATCTCAGCTGCAACCTCGTTTGTTGTGATCCCCGGTCGAATTATTTCTGAAGCAACTCTCTCGCCAACGTCCACGACTTCGGTGATCTTTCTCTGGTAAGGCCATTCAACGGGATCTAAAGAGGAAAATATCGGGTTTAGGATCAAGTCGCGGATATCCACAGCTTCAACACCAAGTTTCTTCAACCAGTCCTTTCGAGTATCGAGAGAACCGGGAGCTGCCCCGATCTTTTTCACCTTCTTTCCGATAATCTCCTCTACAATGTTTGACCAGTCCCGACTCACAGAATCCTTCGGTGGAACTTCAACAACTTTTACCCAAGCATTATCTGAGGCGTAGATAAAGTCTATAGGCATGACGACAAGTGTCGGTTCTCCTTCATCGGGAATAACCAGAACTGTACCTGAGCTTGACCCCGAAAAACGTTCTAGAGTTGTACTAGCTAAACCTACCCCAAAAATGAGAGAGGTATCAATACCGTTACTCCGCATTTGAGACTTGACTTCTTCAATCCGGCGCTTTGATAAGGCAATTAGTTTGCTATCCATTAGAAGGACCACACCGAGAAATAAATAGTCTCGATAACTGTTTAACACTTACCCAGTGATAGAAAAGTTGGAAATTTGCGCCTGAAAAATATTTACCAAATCTGCGCCTCAATCCTTTATAAATTTAAAACAACTCCTACTACCTATGGCTGCCCGAAAGGTTATTCTCATTATTCGGGATGGTTGGGGGTTCTCCGATGAGGTAATGGGGAATGCGGTTCGACAGGCAAAAACTCGTAACGACATTAGATACATGCGAGAATACCCTTGGACTATTCTCAAATGCTCCGGTAACTCGGTGGGTCTACCTGAAGGTACTCAAGGGGGCTCCGAACCTGGTCACCTTACTATAGGAGCTGGCCGAGTTGTCTGGCAGCCCTTCGAGGAGATAAATCAAGCTATATACGATAGTAGTTTTTATCTAAATCCAGCTCTACTTTCCGCCATCAATAATTGTAGACGAAAAAATTCTGCGCTCCATTTGATGGGGCTTTTAAGCGATCAAGGTATCCATGGAAGCACCTTTCACCTATACGCTCTTCTAGAACTCGCGAAAAGAAGCGCATTAGAAAAAGTCTACATTCATTGCTTCCTCGATGGTAGAGATGTACCTGAGCGAAGCGCAAAGAAATTCCTAGAGGAGACATTAGAACAAATCCAAATTAAAGGAGTAGGAAGAATTGCGAGTATCGTAGGCCGACTCTATGCTATGGATAGGGACTCAAACTGGGATAGGACAATGAAGGCTTATGAACTCCTAACTCAAGGAATTGGAATCAAAGAGTCTGACCCATTATCAGCTGTTAGTCATGCATATGAGCGGGAAGATCTCTCGGACTATTACATCAAACCCATCGTAATTGTGAATAAGGATAACCCCCTAGTAAAATTTCGCAATGATGACAGCGTCATATTCTGGAACTTCCGCAGCGATAGAGCAAGACAGATAACTTATGCACTGAATAAACCGGATTTCAACGATTTTCCCCGTAAAATCTGGCCGCATGTTCACTTTGTATGCATGAGTGGATATGACAGCCACCTTGCCCTCCCCGTTGCTTTCCCTCAGAAAACTATAGAAAATAACCTAGCACAAGTACTTGCACGGAATGGTTTAAAACAACTCCGTATCGCTGAAACGGAAAAGTATGCCCATGTAACCTTCTTCTTTAACAGTCAGATTGAGGAACCTGTAAAAGGAGAAGATAGAATATTCGTGCCTAGCCCCAAAGTCGCTAATTATCAAGAAAAACCGGAGATGAGTGCATTTGAAGTTACAGAGAAACTTTTACCAGAGATTAGGAGAGAATTCTATGATTTCATCCTAATCAATTACGCTAATGGTGATCTTGTCGGCCACTCAGCGAATCTGTATGCAGGGGTCAGGGCGGTAGAGGTTGTTGACGAATGCATCGGAAAGATCGTCGAAGCGGGGCTCTCAGGGGACTACACGATACTAGTTACAGGTGACCATGGTAATATCGAGACGATGTTCTATCCTAATGGTGAACCCAATCCAAGCCATGGAACAAACCCGGTTCCATTCATAATCATCAGCAATGAACCTGAACTCAGAAATGTTAAATTAATGAAAGGAGCCGGATTGAGTAACATCGCCCCAACAATTCTCCAAATCATGGACCTCTCAATTCCACATGAGATGACGAAATCCCTTTTCTCCGAATAGAAATTTCGTATAGTTTAATTAATACTCCATCTACTTTGTAAATTTATTATTAAGTAGGTATAGATAATGGCTGCTCGAATTTATTCAATTTCCAACATAAATCGCTCCACCAATTTAAAGAAAAGGCTTCCACAATGATAAAAAAACAAGGGTTTGATACAAATAAGTACCTCAAAGCCCAGGTCACCAGGATCTTAGATAGGGTAAGTCAATTTGATAAGCTCTACCTTGAGTTTGGTGGAAAGCTTCGTTTCGATAACCATGCAAGCCGTGTTCTTCCAGGCTACGAAGTTGACACAAAAATTCGAATGCTCAAGCAGCTCGGAGAGAAGATCGAGATAGTTCACTGCATATCTGCTAAAGATATCGATTCACGCAAAATCAGAAGTGACTTTGGTCTTACATATGAGAACCAAATTATTAAAGATATAAATGACCTCCGCGAACTTGACCTCCCTGTCTGTGCAGTAGTGATCAACCGTTTTAGCGGTGAATATAGTGCTCTGAAATTTAAACAACGACTCGAAAACCGCGGACTTCGTGTTTTCATTGGTTATGAAATCCCCGGATACCTCAGCGACCTAAATCGAGTGATTAGCGACGAGGGATATGGAAAACCTGAATGGATTCCAACAAGTAAAAAGATCATTATCGTAACAGCTCCTGGCCCAGGTAGTGGTAAGATGAGTTTTGCTATGAGCCAAGTCTATCAAGATCGGAAACGTGGAATAAACTCGGGTTTCGCTAAATTCGAGACCTTCCCCATCTGGAATTTAGAACTTAATCATCCTGTGAATGTGGCTTATGAAGCTGCAACCGCTGATCTAGGGGATTACAATCTTGTTGACCCGTTTCACCTCGCTTGCTATGGAGTTACAGCAATAAATTATAACCGAGATGTAGAGAATTTTTCAATACTACAACGAATGATCGAAAAAATGGTTGAACCTGATGACCCAATGACCCGTTATCGCAGTCCAACAGATATGGGGGTTAATATGGCTAAGGAAGGGATCATTGATGATGAAGTTTGCCGTATCGCTGCAAAAGATGAGATAGTTCGTCGTCATTTTGGCTATCAACGAGACTTTGTTGAAGGAAATACACCTCAAAGTACAGTGGGTCGAATGGGACAGATTATGGCAAAAGTCAATGTTAACCCGGAGGATAGGCGAGTAGTAGAACCAGCCCGAAAAGCAGCCGAAGATGCTGAACGTCGAAAAGATCAAGGGAAAGGACATAAAAGCATCTACTGTGGAGCTGCAATAGAACTTGAAATCAACAATGAGAGAATCATTGTTGATGGAAAGAATAGCCCCCTAATGCACGCCGAGTCAGCCACCATTCTCAACTCGGTGAAAAGACTAACAGGACTATCTGATGATGCCTTTATCATAAGTCCCCAAGTTATCGATAGTATGATCCGTCTAAAACGAACTTTCGGCAGAAGCACAGCGAGTCTCGATGTAAAAGAAGTATTAGACGCCCTCGCTGCGAGTGCAGTTACTGATATTCGAGCCCGTCGATGTGTTGAATCCTTAATATATTTAAAGGGTTGTGAGATGCATACAACTCACCTTACAACGAGTGGAGATGAGACGCCATTGAAACAACTTGGAATTAACATCACAACGGATGCTAGGATCCCGCTACCGACGTTTTAATCGATAATTCTACACAAATCAAAGTTAATACTTACTATAACTATATTATAAACAAAGTCTAGTTATCAATTAATAAAGTGCTTATATGTTCCATCTCGAAGCTTACGGTACACAACTTCAAGAACGTCAGGTGGCGCAACACGTAACGCCTCCTGACCAACTGGTTGAGGCGTACTCGTAAGCTTACCCTTTGTCCAAGCATCAACCGCCTCGGTCATAAGAGTACCTGCGAGCCCAATGGTCTCCCAGCATAGTTTTTCATATGTGTCTCCGCGATGTACAGGTATCTCACGTCGGCCAACAATAGGGCCTGTATCAATATTCGGGTCTATGAAGTGGCATGTACAACCAAGAGGTATATCAAAGTAAACAGCCCAAGCAACACTCGCTGAGCCACGGACCTCAGGAAGGAGCCCCGGATGGCTATTTAGCATCCCATCTCTTGAAATAGTGATAAGTTCTGCTTTAATTATTCTAGTTCCACCTAAGACAACAAGATCTGGTTTCAAGCTTCTTAGAAGCTCTCTGCACTCTCGTTTGTTATGATGAGGTACACTGAACCGCTCTATACTTTTTCCTTTCAGTTGCTCCGTAAAAGTGGGAGCTACTTCGAATCCCTTAATTCGAATAAGGAATTTTTCTCGCTCTTCATCAGCAACTGGAGAATCTTCCTCGATTATGGCTTTCGGCTCGTAGCCGGCAGCTAATAATTGTCTTAACATCTCTCGTCCATATGGATGCTCTTTAAGAACCATGAATACGATGTTCAGATGCGCCATAATATAGTAAAGAATATTAGCCTTAAGAAATTTTACACCAAACGAACACGCAATAAATGCATCTTCTTCATAAAATCTCGCCCAAATTTGTATAAGGTAAAGTTATTCGAATACTAAATAATTGAATGTTTTAAAGCAGTTCTGCATGTACATTCGTCAAAAGGATAAATCTCAGAAAGTGCACCCATAACCAGCCTCTTGAATTGTTTAGCGTTTCGCTTCATCACCTCCATGACTTCAACTGTACTGACAGGCTTCTCTGCCCACACATCGTAATCTGTTACCATCGCGACTGAGACATAACATATCTCTGCTTCTCTAGCGAGAATACACTCGGGATAGAGCGTCATACCAACAAGATCACACCCCCATTGCTTGAATAGCTTTGATTCAGCGCGAGTACTGAATCTAGGACCATTAACACAGACATATGTTCCAGAGCCATGGATCGGAATCCCAATCTTCCTTGCGTAATCAATTATGTAACTATGGAGTGTAGGGCATATCGGATCAGCTGCACTGATATGACATATCTGACCTCCCTCATAGAATGTGTCTGGACGCTCCTTTGTTCTATCGATGAATTGATCTGTCAAAACGAAATCTCCTGGTTTGTAATCCTGTCGTAGGCTGCCAACAGCACTTGAGGCAATGATCTGCTTAACCCCGAGACTTTTCAATGCCCAGATGTTAGCTCTTGATGGAATATTATGAGGAGGTATAGTATGGCTCCTCCCGTGACGGGCAAGGAAAGCGACTCTTCGACCCTTAAACAATCCAAGGGTAATCAAGTCACTCGGCGATCCAAATGGCGTATGAACCTTTACATCTCGACGTTCCTCCAGAATATCTGATTCGTAGACACCAGTTCCCCCGATGACGGCAATTTCAGCCTGAGAAATATCTGACATGACATATCATAGTCATTGAAACGCCTTAAATTTTTCATTTTAAAAAATAGAAAAGATTGGGAAAAAATAAATCCAATTAGATGCCATTTTAATTCATTTTTTTAGTAAATACTGGAACAGGTAATTAGATTTAATCGCTCTAAGCCTACTCTTTAACAATGAATCCTTCAGCTATAATCAGAGCTCTCCCCAAGCTTGAGCAGCATATACACATTATTGGCTCAACTCAGCCAGAGACTCTTCTTTGGCTTATTCAGGACAGTGGGATAAAGAGCGACCTCAAGACACTTGAGGATATTAAAAGGCATTATAAATACACGGATTTCTCCCACTTTATACGTGTTTATAGCTCTGTGAATGATATAGTTACGAAAGAAGAGCAATACGAACTCATCACATATGAGATGTTAAAGAATGAAGCGATATCCAATGTCCATCATGTTGAAGCAATTTGGTCAGCATATGATCACATGCGTCGCGGACTAGATTACTCTAAGATGTTGAATTCTATTAACGCAGGGATTCACCGAGCAAGTAAGGATTTTGGAGTTACCTGCACCATTCGAGTTGATCTTGTACGAAATTATGGCCCTATGATCGGCGCTATGCTTCTAGGAAAAATTAAAGAAAAAAGCGAAAATATTGTTGCTGTAGATATTGGAGGAAGTGAGAATAACTATCCGCCAGAACCTTATGAAGCAGTATTCAGGATGGCAAAAGAACAGGGGCTTCATCTCGTTGCTCATGCTGGTGAAGCTGCAGGTTCAGAGAGTGTTAGAGGAGCAGTTGAACACCTTAAAGTGGAGCGAATTGGTCATGGAGTAGCAGCTGCAAGAGATCAAGCAACTATTAATCTATTAAAATTTCAGAATGTCGCTATAGAGTGCTGTCCTATTAGTAATCTTAGAACAGGGGCTATAAAATCAATTAGAGAACACCCTATTCGAGAATTTATCCAAAATGGTTTAAAAATTTCCTTGAACAGCGACGACCCACCTATGTTCGACACGGACATGAATAATGAATACATTATGTTGAGCAAGGAGCTTGAATTTACTCCCCGTGAACTCGCTAGCATAAGTTTGAATGCTGTTGAAACCGCTTTCCTGCCAGAAGATACTAAAAGAGAATTACGTGAAGTCTTTTTAGGTGAAATAAAAAGATTAGAGTTATAAAAGAAAAGTTTACCACAGGATTTAAGGATCAAGACTCATTTCAGGGAATTTGAAATCAACTGTTCGACCCTCAGCAATATTAATTTTCATCCCATGGAGGCTCATGATCTGTTCTTCGATAGTAGAGTAGATATCATCTATGTATCCGGCAGGAGTTACGACTTTGTTATACAACATACCTGCTGCAATAATAGCTCCCCCTGCTACATCTGAGACCATGAAAGGTTCTGGGAACATCACCAATGCAATACCGAAGCTGATTAGGCTCTTTCCAAGTCCACCTTGCCCATGGTCGTAAAGATCGTTGACCATTCTTGTACACTCCACCATTTCAGTTATGAGACCAGTGGTCTCTGAATAGTTTCCTCCTAGTTCTTTCGCTGCTTGTACAATATGATCTGTTTCAATGGATACCATTAATTTCACCTATAGAGCCTTGAATTGATCGAACCATTTGTTGTAGCTCTCTATCATCTCGTTTGATACACTGGGTTTTCTGTTGCTTATGGCTAATTTGAAGTCCTTCATGCTGATGGAGCGGGGTTTATTACTTGGGTCGTTCGCTCTTCCAGATTCAAAAAGCTCACGGATTACTTCCTGTCGGACTACTTGGCATACATCTTTGATGTCACTGCCAGAGTAGCCGTTAGCGGTCTCGGTGAGTAAATGAAGATCAACATCTGCACCGAGATCAAGGTTTGTGCAGTTTCTCTCGAACATCTGGAGTCTTGTTGCATAGTCTGGAAGGGGAACAAGGACACGCTTTTGGAATCTGCGGATGAAACCCCAGTCCAGTTCCCAAGGCTTGTTAGTTGCTGCAATCACGTAAAGGTGATAGTTCTTTCCTTTATCTGCTAAGCCGTCCATCTCTTTAAGGAACTGGTTCCTCATACGAACCTCACCACCGACTTCGTTGGTGTGAACTCCGAGGATACTATCCACCTCATCTATGAAGATAATTACGGGAGTTCCACCGATGGCGGTTTTCCTAGCATTACCGAATACCTTAGCAACGTTCTGCTCAGCAGCACCTAACCATTTAGACATGATACTGGCTGGATCGATCTGTATAAACTCGGCGTCTATTTCACTCGCAACCGCTGCAGCTACTAGTGTTTTACCACACCCAGGTGGACCGAACAAAAGTAATCCTCTACTCCAACCCAATGGGAACAAATCAGGACGCTTAACAGGATAAACGATAACCTCCTGAATTGCCCGTTTAACATCGTCTAGACCCGCAACATCGGCCCAAACGACATTCGGCTTCTCGGAAGGCGTTGTAGATTCCTCATCACTCTCCGAGTTTACTTGATGAGAAGAATAGCTAGTAAATTTCTCGATGCTCATCTCATCTCCGTCTTCTTTCTTTAGAACCCGTATACGTTCTTGGTAAGTAGTAACCTTCTCAACGTACAGGTGATTGAAAGTATAGTCCGGATAGAGCTTGATTAGCCGGGAGAGTTGATCGACAGCCCTTTTATAGAGTTCTGCAGCTTTCTCTTTATTCCCACTTTTATCATATTTTACGGCTTCTAACGCATATTGCATTGCTTGCTGTTCAAGCTGATTAGCTACACTCATGTCAATGATTCCTCCAATTTGGCTCGATTCTTCTCTTGAATAGCGTCGAGTTGTTTCAATACGTCATCTGATATGTTGCTCCATATGGAGACTTTTTGTTTGGATACCTGTTTTTCAGGCGTTTCTTCGATGGTTATCCGCGAACCGTAGGAGCTACAAGCGACAGCCTCTAGAGTTGGTGCAGTCATGCTCGGTGCCATAGTAATAGGGGGCTCCGGGAAACTCGAGTGTAAATTCTGTTCCACCATATTCGATACCTCCCTTAGAATATCAGCACCTTCTTGACTCTTCACTGCGAAGATACCATCTAAAGACTGCTGGTTAAAGTTGAGACTACTACTTTGTAGGACCTCGTTAGCGACTTGACTTAACATCTGCATGTCAGAGGTAAACTGAGGCATTACCTTAGATACCTCCTTTGAAACCGATTTAATTTCTTGAGTAACAGGTTTGAGCTCCGCAACGACTTGGCAGATGTCAAGGAAACTTTCTAATCTAATGGATATACAATCGATCGCGAGCTGGCTTTGCGAGATTACTTTTTGAACGTTCCGCACTCTAGCTAATTCATTCGCATAGATCTGTGCTCTAAACGTATCCTTAATCTGAATCGCTTTCTCTACCATACCGAACAAAGTACGATCTCTCTGACGGAGACTACCGGCAACTTGCTCAAGTTGGGCGCTCTGCCGCTTAAGTTCGTACACGGTCTCAGGGGTCGGTGGGAGGCTCTTTACGCGATTCAGTATATCCATCAAGACACAGCTCCTTTTATTTCGAGGGGGAGGCGACTTTAATCAGACTAAATATCGGCCGTATCGCGTATGGGCCACCGAGATACGAGGTTAAAAAAATGGGGAAGAGGCTAACAGATAACATACTGTCAACCTCTACTTTGGGCTTAGACCCTATCGCTAAGACCGCTTCCAAGCTGGCCTTGCTTTCCACCAGGGAGTTCGGGGAAGGTGTCCTTCATCCTCGACTCAGCGATTGTCTGCGCCTCCTCTAGGATCTTCGCGGAGTCCTCATTCGCAGACTCGAAGTTGATGGTCATACCTCCAATAGAGCCTGCATCCACGACAATACCGCTTAGCAGATTACCGATCTCACCTAACTCCTTCTCTGCCTGTGGGCTGATCTGCGCCATACCCGACTTTATGTCAGTAATGACACCTACCACCGGCAATAGGGTAACAGCGACATCGCCAAGCTCTGTGACAGTCTTAAGGCGGAGTGTTATCTGCTCAAGAGCCAGCTTTGCATGGAAGATCATCTTCTCCATCTTGCGAATCTCAGCTAATTCGTTAGCAAAGACGTTCGCACGAGCTGTGTCATGTTTGGAGTAAGCATCGACGATCCTGTTGAATATGGCCTTGTCGCGCTCCTGGAATCTATTTGATGCCTGATCTAATCGCTGGATCTGCATCTCAATCCTCTTAGTCGCAGCGTCAAGACGGGGCTTGAGAGGACCTGGAGGGTGAAGTGCATCCTTAACCTGAGCACCAATACCAGGTTTCTCACTTGTTACCCATTTATTAGCGAAGCTCATTCTATTTACCTTCGAAACATGAGCAGCCTTAAGAGAGCTTCAAATTACTGCATGGAATTTGTTATCAAAAATGTGTTTTTCGATTTAATAAGTATTGATTTTTGCATTGATTAGATAATATCCTTATACTTGAATGAGAGCAACCCTTTAACAAATAGAACAAAAACCCACCATTAATTATCATAAGTTTAATGGTTTACTGTAAGAGAAGCCCCCTCATGGTTAATATACATTGTACGGTTATCCATGTCCAAGGTAATTTTGACATGGCAGGAAAGTGGACGTTCATGGTCGTCTTCGCGGTTCTTGGTTTTGTTGGGGGAATAGGTGCAAACTGGGCATTCAAGCAACTTCAGCCTATTCTCGTATCAATATTCAAGGACTTGGTGATTACTGAGTTACTTATCTCAGGTATCGGTGGGTCCTTGCTAACGATGCTTATTATCCTCATATGGGCAAACTTCAGCCAAGACCGGTAAAAGCTTTAGCTATAGGCCAATAACCCATTTTTCTCGCCGAAGAGTTGAGAAAACTTTTTTATATTTTTTCCTTAACCTGTTTCAAAACCGTATAATATGAGAATGGGTTAATTCCTTATGCTCTATAGATTAACCTATTATGATGAGTGCCTAGCGATGAAACTGAAACTTGATCTACATATTCACACTGAGTTTAGCAGAGATTCGGTTAATTCACTCAAGGATGTGAATACGAGATGTCGGGCACTCAAACTTGATGGTTACGCGATCTGTGACCACGATACCACATATGGGTTGAAGTCAATGCATGATGATGACCTTGATTTAATTATAGTTCCCGGTTTAGAGGTTTCAGCTCGTGGAGCTCATATTCTATGCCTCCAGCCCAGCGATATCATAAAGCCTGGACTTAGCATATCTGAGACAGTAGATGCTATACATGTTCAAGGAGGAACTGCGGTTCTCGCCCATCCCTACAGTCTTTTAAAAAGCTGGGTGAATATCAATGAGGCTAAGAGCGCTAAATTTGATGCAGTAGAGGTAGCGAACTCGGCGCAGTGGCCCTTCGATTATATAATGAGTCAAAATGAAAAATTAGCTGCAAATCTTAGACTACCGACCACTGGTGGAAGCGACTCACATATACCTGAAACAATAGGTAGAAGTTATACAGTAGTTGACACAGAGTCTCGGAAAATCGATGATGTTTTGAAGGCAATAAAAGCTGGGAGAACCAAGCCCATCGGAGAGGGTATATCATGTTATGAGAGATGTTTGAAGCTCTACCGAGTAGGGCAGAAGAAATAACGAATCTAACTTTAGGTGGGGTTACTTCTTTTATTCCACTACCTTAAGACGGTATGATGCGTGTGAAGCATGGTCAATGTCCTCGTTGAGGTGTATGGCTGTAGCGCCAACGTAGCTGATGCAGAGATAGCGTCTGGGCTGCTTCGAGAAGCCGGCTATAATATAATCGATAGCCTCAACGATGCGGACGCAGTTGTTCTAATGACGTGCGTAGTGAAAACTCCGACTGAGAGAAAGATAATCAGGCGGATCCAAGGTATCTCAGAAAAGGGAATACCTCTGGTGGTTGCAGGTTGTATGCCGAAAACTTTACAGGGGGTAGTTGAGGAAATTGATCCCAACGCGAGTCTTGTAGGTCCCGACGACTTATCTCGGATACCAGAAGGGGTTGAGGCAGCTCTCAACAAAGATAAAGTAACTTTTCTAAAAGGATCCTCTCGTGAGCGGTGTCTTCTCCCGAGGTTAAGGCAGAGCAACGTTATCCATATTGCCCCAATAGCTACAGGATGCCTTGGTAACTGCGCCTACTGTATTGTTAAGAACGCTCGCGGTAGATTACATAGCTTTCCTGCTGAATCCATAGTGGAAGATGCGAGACGAGCGCTGGCTGAGGGATGCAGAGAGATATGGGTAACAGCGGAGGACACTGCATGTTATGAACACAATGGAATCCAGCTTCCAGACCTCCTTAAGATGCTGTCAGAGCTTCCTGGACGATTTTACATTCGGGTTGGGATGATGACGCCAAATCACGCGTTAGTTTTATTGGATGATCTCCTTGAAGCATATTCTAATCCTAAAATATTCAAATTTCTTCATATTCCAGTTCAATCAGGCAGCGACAAAGTTCTCGAGAGGATGCGACGCAGGTATACAACAGCGGATTTCAGAGAGACTGTAAACAGGTTCCGCGAGGCTTATCCAGAGGCAAGTATTAGCACTGACATCATATGTGGTTTTCCTGGAGAGACAGAGGATGAATGGATGGAAACAGTGGAACTGATCAAGTGGCTTCGACCAGATGCGATGAATATCAGTCGGTTCTGGTCTCGCCCAGGTACAGAAGCAACTCTCATGAAACCTCAGCTCCCCGGGAGAGAGATAAAGAGGAGAAGCACCGAGCTCAACGAACTCTGGAGGCAGCTCAACTACGATTCCGCTAGCCGTTGGGTTGGATGGGAAGGTGAAATATTATTAGATGGAGCAGGCCATAGCGGAACAATGGTGGGCAGGAATTTTGCGTATAAAGAGATAGCCCTGGAAACGGAGGTTAAACCCGGTAACTTCATGTTTGTGAAGGCGACTAAGGCAGGTCAAGGATTCCTCACGGGTGTAAAAAAATAGATACTTTTTCCATACAATTGCACAGGTACTGATAGCAGAGAAGACCCCTCATTTTTTAAGAATCTGAAAACACGTTAAATACGTGCAAAATTATGGAGTTAAATCTAATTTACCGCGCGCGCTTCAGAGTGGAGAAGCAAAAGCAATACTTTACTCGTGCACGCGAGGCTTAGGAATGAGAAGGGTGAAATTCGGTAGTCCGGGTTTTGAATTCGATATGTCTGCCAGGCCGAGTATCCTTGCGTTCGGTCGTAACTTGGTTGAGATGGACGCTTTGATCCACCATTTGAATGGGTTCAAGGCTAGTGATGTGGAGCATATTGAATTAGTGGAACAGGTTTTCGGGGCTTGTAATAGGCAGTTGCTTGGTGAAGCTGATGGTAGAGTAAGCAGTTTGTTTAAACTGAATCTGGGTGGTTAGAATTTCTAAACAGCCTAGACGGTATGATAAACGTTTTCACGTAAGACTCTGAAGGTGCACCGGGTGGCCTAGGCCCGACGCGCGCTTGGTCCAAACGAGACCCTTAGCCTAGACTGGGCCAAACCCGAGCGGCTACCCGAATGGTCCCCTGAGACCCGATAGGAGCGTGCCGCCCGCAGGCCACCCGAGGTGACACCCGTGAAATATGTGGGAATAGATGTCCATAAAAAGATGTGCCAAGCCGCCATCCTCGACGAGGATGGTAAGCTTCTAGACGAGATCAGATTCGCGAATACCCCCTGAAGAGATAGAGGCGTTCTCCGGTAAGCTAGCCACCTTCCACGATGAGGTGAAGGCTGTAGTCGAATCCACGGGGAACCTGTGGATACAGATCCATGACCGGCTTGAGGAGCATGGATTCGACGTAGCACTCTCCAACCCAGCTAAGACCCGACTCATCGCGGAGGCCAAGGTGAAAACAGACAAGGTCGACGCCAGAACCCTCGCCTCTCTGCTCAGAGCCGACATGCTGCCCACCTGCTACTTGCCAGGAGAAGAGCTGAGGAGCCGCCGAGAGCTCCTCAGACACCGTCTGAACAGGGTTAAGATACGTACCGGAGTCAAGAACCGTGTTCACGGCCTCCTGGATAAGCACGGGCTCCGTATGCCCGGCATCACACCGTTCAGCAAGGAGAACATCGCTTGGCTCAGGGAGCAGAGCTTCGGGTTCATGGATGACGCTATTGTGCGAAGCGACTTGGCTGTCCTCGAGGCGGTTGACGGCCAGGTTACGCTCATCGAGGAGAAGATCGCGACGATCGCGGCTGAGGACAAGCGTGTTCGGTTGTTGATGACGATGACTGGAGTCGGTTACTTCACCGCGATGCTTGTTATGGCTGAGGTTGGAGACGTCAGCCGGTTTCGAGGAGATAAGGAGTTCGCTTCGTGGATGGGGCTGGTGCCTTCGGTGCACCAGTCCGGGGAGAGGATTCGGATGGGTGGTGTGTCGGGTTCGGGTAATAAGCGGTTGAGGTGGGCTTTGGTTGAGTCGGCTCAGGCTGCGGTTCGGTTTGATCCAGGTTCAGTGGGTTGTATGAGCGGGTGTCGAAGCGGAGAGGTTCCGGGTGCGCTGTGGTGGCGGTAGCGCATGAGATGGCTCGGATCATGTACTTCATGCTGGTGAGGGGTGAGCCTTACAGGGGTGAGAATAGGGGGTTGACGGAGAGAAAACTTAAGAGTTTGGGGAAGAAAGCGTTTGATGGCCTGCGGAACTAGTGGGATGCTGCCCGGATGCGGGGCTCCTGGAGACGTTTAACATAGGAGCGTGCATACGTCGTCGAAAGCGCAGAAAAGAAGTGTTGAGAGCACATCTTTAGCACAATTACCCTACCCTTTAAGCCTCAAAATACCAAAGAAAAGTCGCCTCTTACACTCTTCACACATAAAAAAGGTTCATCGCGAGCGTCGATAGTCGTTACCATTATCGTACTAACTTAATCAACAGTAGCGCGGAACTCATCACATATATGGAGAATCTTACTTTCTTTATCCTCAATAAACTCAAGCGCCTCAAGCTGGGCTATGATTTATGTCCAAACAAAAATTTGAGCGCAATTTTCTAATATTCAACATTTTAGACTGTTTTTCGGTGTAAAACACCTCAATATATTTTATGAAAAGGTTTTTTATAAAACCCCTTGCTAAAATGTGTTGAAATACATTCAAGTTATGCAACATTTTTATTAAAGGTGTTAAACAGACACCTAGTTTGTTAACACATATTAATTAATTACCGATAGAAAAATATAGAATTATTACATGTTTATTGTCTCCTGGAGTAGCTCATCTTAAATCCCATTTTTTACCTAGGAT